>JAFWAN010000029.1 GCA_017507585.1 Clostridia bacterium | reverse complement strand
GGATGAAGAGGGTTGGGTAGAAGAATATACGGTAGAAACGGCGTATGAAACGGGTACCGTAGAAGAAAAATGCACCTACGTCAACTTTGGTTACACCCCTACGTACGGGGACGGCTACGTGGAGCTTTGCCGTTCGTTTGACATTACGCAATCGCAGATCATTCGTGTTTGGATGAAGAACCTCGGCAGCGCCGAAAACGTTTGTATGTACTTCACCTCAAAATTGGATGACGAAGAGAACGTCTATTCGGAAACGGGTATGAATTACAGTCAGGATTTCTGTTACCCCAACTATACGGGCAACGATGCGGCGCGTATCAATTTTACCGAGGAACAGAAGAATATGGACGAATCGGACGAATGGTTCTACGTCGATTTTAACCTTTATGAAATCTACAAAAACGGTTATTCGGTGTGGGGAACCTCGCCCTATCTCGGCGCATTGCGTTTGCAGTCGAATTACAAGAGCAACGAAAATGAAGAAGACCTTTCTAACGTCTTTTTGATCAAGGCGATCGAGGGGATCCCTTATGACGTGCCCGTAGAAGACAGTACGGAAATCCAGGAAAAAATGGACAACGCGGCTGCATTGACGCAGGAACAACTGGAAGAAGCATCCTCCGCGCAGACGGCAAACGCCAACGGTTTTGTTTTCCCGAAGGATTACGCTTGTGTAGAAGGCGTCAGCGAACACGCAAAGACGGTCAACAGCACGGAAGGCTTGTTGTTCTATGCGGATAACGAAATCCTCGTGCGTGATTACGCGTCGGCAATGCATTCGTTCAGTATCGCCGTGCCGGAAGGAAAAACAGTGGATATGGGGACGTATACGACCTTACATTTGACACTTTGCAATTATGGCTACGCATCCAATTTGATCGTATACGTATACAACAATGAAGGGGTACCCGTCAAGGCAGAATTTGACATCGCTTCGCGTATGACGGCAAGCAAGACCTATTCGGTCAATCTGTACGGCGAATTCGGTATGGAAGGTACGCTTTCCCGCGTGGAAATTTTGTATACCTCGCTGGGTGTAGATAACGTCATTGCGTTTGAAGAAATTTACCTTGGCGAATTTAAGCCCTATGATATCGTAGGTATTAACTTTAACGATAAAAATTGTTACGAATTTACCTCCAACGAAAAAGTAAACGTTTCGTTTGAGCCCGACCGTGACGGGACACTGTTCAATGTATTGGAAAACGGTGCAACGGTAACCACCCCCGACAAGAGCTTTAAGGCGACGACGGACGGGTACGGTTACGCAACCTTGCAGTACGTACTTTACAGCAATTCTAACGTGACGGCGGTTACCGTGGAATATAAGATCAACGGCGAATTTAAGACCCCGTACGTATATCAGTTGAACCTTGAAAACAAGGGTAAAAACAACGCGGTGACTTTGCCGTTTGTCTTGGAAGAACGCGGCACGGTGGAAGCATTGCGCTTAACCTTTGAAGGTACGGGCGGAATTATCCTGAAAGAAATCTCGTACAGCACGTTAAAGACGGCTTTGCCTTTCTATCAATCGTATGAAATGCTGTATGGGGGCGCGTTTGCCGAATGGGTAGACGGCGGTCAATACGTTTACGATGAATCGCTGAAAGCATCCTTGTTGGTTAAAGGACAGAGCTCGAGCGCGGTAAATTGCTCGCTGTATATCGGTTATACCAAGGCGCTTGGACACATTACCGTTCCTCACGACACGTACAGCGTGCTTGTAACGGAAACCACCAAGGTAAAGGTTGTATATCAAAATAAGACCGCCATTAAGACGTTATCGCTGAATCTCACGTTCTCGAAATGGGATAAGGAATCGGGCGAAGCGGGGGCGGATATGCCGATTAAATTTATGGAAAATCACGGTCTGGAAATTGATGCGGGCATGAGCGAATACGAATGGTCCGTCTTGACGTTGGAAGTGCCGACGATCTACCTCAACACCTATCTTGCAAAGGTAAGAGTGGGCTTTGGCGGTGAAGAAATTGCGATCCGCGCCATTTCCATCGAAGACTGATTGGAGGGAAATTATGAAGAAAACGTTTGATAAAACATCTGCAAAAAAATTGCTGAGCCTTTTGTTGGTGGCGATGCTTTCCGTGGGGGCCTGTTCGTGTGAATTTCCCTCGCAGGGAAACAGCGACTCGGAGAGTGTGAACAGCAGCGTAGACAACAGTCAAGAGGACTCTTCTTCGGGTGAAAAGCCCGAGGAAGAGGGCCCGAATTATACCTTGGACAGCTACGATTTTACCACCGTATTTACAGATGGCGCAACGAAAACCCTGCGCCGTTACGAGCTGAACGAGCCTGACAAAAACGGTAAAGTCGTCTATGACGTTTACAGCAATATCGGCAATAAAAACTACTTAAAATTGGATTTAACGACGGACGTGGATTTGGTCGGTTATATCCATTACCGCAACAATGCGGACAAATCCCAGACGCACTCTGAAAAATTCTTCGTAGAGGCGGGCAGTACGGAATTTATCACCTTCCTCGATGCGTTCCGCGCGGGTGCGTACGGTGCGTTTGAAAAGACGATTACGACCATTTCTTTCCAAAACGTAGACGCAACGAAAGAAGGGCAGCTTACCTTCAACGCGGTAGGGGTTTGTGATCGTAAAATCGAGACGAACGAATATATGTACGTCAGCGACGGCTCGACGGTAGTAGGAACGTCCGCGTTCTACGGTGGCTGTATCACGTATTTGGAAAAGTTGGAACAGGACGTTGTCGAATATATGGACAGCGACGGTAATATTTGTATCGACCGTGACGTGGATCCCGACTCGGTACCCCGCGTCAGCAGTACTTCGGTAAATATGGTCAATATTATGGACCTTGGCCGTGAAATTCAGCCTTCCTATTATTCTGGCGTAGGCAAGGAAAACGGTTATGATCCTCAATATGACCCCAACGACGTTTACGATGGGTTGTCCGGAAAACCGATTTATAACCCTATTCAATGCGGCGACTACGGCGGACACAGCCCTCAAATCATCGATTTTAATTATCAAAGCGATAGATTATATATTAAAATGAAGGGGCAGGAATGGTTCTTCGGGTGCAATATTCAGGCAAACGGCTATATCGAAGTTACCTATTACTTTGATGAAAACGGTTCGTTGATTGTAGACAATCGTTATACGGATTTCTCGCAATTTATCAACGAATACGACGTGCCTATGCATATGCAGGAAACCCCCGCAACCTATATTGTATATCCGTTCAATTACTTCTATTGCGAAACGAAGCAGGGTACGATTTTTGATAAAAACGTAGGGGAACAAAACGGCAGATCGCAATCGAAACATACGGCTAATCAATCCGTAACGGGTGATTATATCTATGAAATCCAGGGTAAAAACCTGAAAAACGACTGGTGCGCATTTGTCAATGAAAACAAATTCGGTGTAGGCATCTATTTGCCCAACGCGGACAGATACGTTGCTTCCCGCGGTAGAAAATCCGTCAATTACTTCAGCGAAAAGGGAAATACGATTTATTATGAAGAATATTTCCAATTCAGTGAAGACGAATTGATCCCTAGCTACGCAGTATTCAATTATAGCTATATTAATCCTTCGTTGTATAGAAGATTGATTCAGTTTGTACCCCTCGAATATACGTACGCATTGTTCATCGGTGATACCGATGAAATGAGATCGGCGTTTGAGGATTTGAATGAGAACGGTAAAGTAACCAACAATCATCTTACGAATGATGAAACGATGGGGTGGCCTGATTATTAATATACGGTTGATTTTTTCGTGAAGCCGTAAGCGAATAATCCGTTCTTTGTAGCAATACTTTGAACTGTGTAAGAAGACCTTTGATAAAAGAAAGGAGTAGACAATGAAAATTTTTAAAAAGATAATTTTGTCAACGCTCTGCGCATGTTGCGCGATGCTTGCAGGGATTGCAAGCGTGGGCTTGGTTAAGAATACCAAGACGGCGAGCGCGGCGGTGGCAACCGAATATACCACGGTAGACGTGCCCATGATGATGAAATTGGAAAACGTTTGGGCGCCCAACGGTAATTTTAACGTCTGCGTGACGTTGCCGCAATTTGATTTTACGGAAACTGCGGATCAAGTGCAAATCCCGGGTGTGGACCTTGCTACGGTATTTGATGAATTTGGATTTTTTGACAATGTAAAGATTGGTGAAAAGACCTTGCGTGAACTGGGCTGCACCCAATTTTACAACAACCAAATATCTTTTGGTATAGGTGAACCGCAATACATTATAAGATTGTTTCTTCATGCAGATCCGGCGATTTTGATGGAGGCGGTTAATAACGGGGAAGTTGTGTTTGGGGATAATCAGACCCCCGTTACCGCTGCAAAAGGGACCATTATCCCTGGGTATAATTATTTATATGGCGGTGAAGACGCAGTTGTATACCGCGCAGATATGGCGTACGTGACCAATCGTATACCCCAATTGACGTACAGCGACTATACGGCAGGTCAGACGGAAATTGATTCGGTAAGATACGTACAAGGACACGACGGTGTCTGCGGGTATCTTGGCGTGTCGCTCGTAGGGGACGATTACGCGGCCGACGGCGAGCAGGAAGTATTTTTATCCTCTTATGGCAGTGAGTATCCCAATACCTATAATGGATCCTTAATTCCCGATAGTTTTACACAGAAAATCCTTGTCAATGGTGAAGCGGGTAAGGTAGAAAGTTACAGCTTGTTAAACCTTGGCGAAGCAGGTAAGGGATATTTCTCCTTTGTTATCCGCGTACATGAAGACGACGTGCAAACGATTACAATTCCCAAAGGAACGTATTTCCCGGCCTACGTCATGGAGACGTTACGTCAGAAAAACGCGGGGCTTGTACATGTGGGATATCAAACCACGGAAGATATGATCTTCTACAAAAATGCCAACGGTGAGTTTGCGACCTCTGAACAGTATTTGGAAAGCTATAAATCGGCTTTAAACGCAATCCGTGCGGAAAAGACGGCGGAAAATTATTTTGAGAGTGATTTGACGGCGATGGACGAAGCGATTGCGACGGCAGTTGCGGCGTTAGATCAAGCGACGACGACGGAAGAAATGGACCTTGCGTTTAGTACGGCGAAAGCGGTTATTGACAGCGTAGAAACAAAATGGGCAGCCATTGACAATGCGAAAGCGGATCTGAATACCTATAAAGTAGGTGAATTCCGCGAAGCGGAAGAAGCGCAGCGCGCGGCAATGGTCGAGGCAGGCTGTACGGCGATTGAGGGCGCAGTAAGCAAAGCAGAGGTTGAAGACGCGCTTGTGGCGGCAAAGGCGCAGATTGATACCTTAAAGACGGCGGCACAGTATGCCGATGAAGAATTGGCGCCCGATAAAGCAACGGCTGTTGCAGAAATCAATGGTTATCTTGCAGACGTTGCGTATCTCGCAGAACAAAAAGCTGAACGCGACGCAGCGGTAGAAACGGGACTTGCGGCGGTTGCGGCGGCAAAGGATTTGACAGAAATTGCACAGGCCGTTACGGATGCAAAAACGGCAATAGACGCTTTGACGACCAAGGCAACGATCGTTGACGAGGCAAAGGCGGTTGTGGAAGGGTACAATGCAGATAAAGTATACCGCACAGAGCAGGCAGAGGCACGCGCGGCGGCAATTGCGGCGGCGAAAGCAGCTTTGGATAACGCAGCTTGTCAAGCGGACGTAGATGCTGCAGTGGATACCGCAAAGGCAACCATCGACGCGTTAAAGACGGATATCGAATTGACCGAAGAGGAAAAAGCGGCGGCAGACGCATTGTTTGGCGAGGACAAAGCAGCGGCTTTGGAAAAGATCAACGAGTTGAAAGCGGGCGTGCTTTTCGACGAATACAGCGTAGAAAATCAAGCGGTGATCAACGAATTGTACCGCTTGGCAAAAGAAGCGGTGGCAAATGCTTTGACGAAAGAAGCAATCAATGCGGCGGCGGATAAATTTGAAACCGACCTTGCGGCGGTTGCCAAGCTTGAAGTGGAAGAACCCGCACTCGACAGCACGGATTCTGCTGATACGGATTCGAACGAAGAACAACAAAGCAGCGATACTGGCTCGTCAACGTCGGGCTGTCAATCGAGCGCAACCCTTTTGGGAACGGTTGCCGTGATGATGCTTGGCGGTGTTGCGCTTACGCTTAAGAAAAAAGAAAATTAAAAAAATATGCGCGCAGGGAAGCCGAAAAATTTCGGTTTCCTTGTCAGCGCGTTTAAGAGGAAGTGTGAAAAAAATGGAAAAGATTAAAATCGCCGTTGTTGGATACGGCAATCGTGGTCAAGTGTATGCGGATTATTCGTTGGACGAACCGAATGAATTGGAGGTGGCGGCGGTCATTGACCCCAACGAATACAAATTGAAAGTAGCAAAAGAAAGATACAATTTAACGGATGGGCAGGTATTTACCTCGTACGCGGATTTCGTTGCGTCGAAGGTAGAGGTGGATATCGTGGTCAATGCGACGATGGAACAGCTCCATTACCAAACCGCAATGGAAATTTTACAATCCAAGCACCATATGCTGATTGAAAAACCGATCGTTGCGAACAAGGAACAGCTGTTTGAAATTCAGCGTACGGCAGAAGAAAACGGCTGTATGGTGTTCGTATGCCACGTCCTTCGTTACAGTCCGTTCTACAAAAAAATCAAGAATATGCTTGCAGACGGAACGCTTGGGGACATCGTGTCGATGGAAATGAACGAACACGTATGGGTTCCGCACTTCGTAGGCAGCTACGGCAGAGGAAAATGGAACAAAGAAAGCGTCTGCGGTAGCCCGATTTTGCTTGCAAAATGCTGCCACGATATGGACCTTATCTGTTGGTTAAACAGCGCAAGCAAGCCTCAAAAAGTGGCTTGTTTTGGGCACAGAAAACATTTTGTAAAAGGGAAGAAGCCTGAGGGTGCGACCGAATGTTGCTTTGACTGCCCTCACGAAAAGGAATGTCCGTACAGCGCGGTGGCAATGCATTACGACCATGATACGATGCCGTTTTTGACGTGGGACAGCTTGAACAAGCCTTATAACGAAATCACCAAGGAAGAAAAAGAGGCATTTTTGCGTAAGGACATCTACGGAAAGTGTATCTTCGATATCGACGGCGACGTTATGGACAGACAAAACCTCATCGTGGATTTTGAAGACGGAAGCGTGGTAAGCTTCACCCTTTCCTGCGGAACCTGCCGACCTGATCGTTACATTCACGTGGTGGGCACCAAAGGGGAAATCGAGGGTAAGCTGGAAGAAAACAGATTTATCCTGCGCACCTACAACGGCAGAGAGGTTTCTTACCGTGAAGAGATTGTGGACGTCAGCCAAAAGATTGTCAATAAGGCAAAATACGGCGGACACAGCGGCGGCGATTATGCGATTATGTACGACCTCGTGAGATATTTGAACGGCGAAAGAAATTCGATGTCGATTACGCTGTTAAAGGATTCGATTGCAAGCCACTTGTTGGTATACGCAGCGGAGGAAAGCCGTAAAACGGAACGGTTTACCGAGGTATAAAAAAAGAAAGTTTAACCCTATAGGGTTATTTGTTGTCTGAAACAACAAATAAAAAACTTACATAGAAAATAATTAAGCTCGACTATAAAAAGATTAAGGAGTAAGGAAATGGTAAGAACAAAAAGACGGTTGACATTGATTTTACTCAGCGTACTGACGGCACTGCTTATGTGTCTCGGCGTTGCGTTTACAATGCCTACCAAGGTGGCAAAAGCGGAAACTCTGTCCACGGAAAATTGGACGTTTGCCCGTGAAGGTGACAATATGTTCCGTGTACAAAACGGTAATACGTATTGGGGTACATACACAAACAACGTGACTACGGCAAGCATGCTTGACTACGCGGAAATCAATGGGAAAACGTTGTCGGCAATCAATGCAGAAAAACCCGGTTCGGTTAACGTAACCTTGCAGCCTGCTGGCGGCACGATCGGGAGTTTCTTCCGTGTAAATATCAACACGGACATTGCTGGCTTTACCGTAAACGATATCGGTACGTTTGTAATTCGTGCAGGTTGGTCGCATACGGATGCAAACGCTACCTATACGATTGATACCGATTTATACTTT
>JAFWAN010000028.1 GCA_017507585.1 Clostridia bacterium | reverse complement strand
GTTGAGGAAACGCTTTTGCCCGTTTGGGAAGGGGATACGGCGTATTACGAATCGGTTTTACCCGTTGAAAACGAGTATGGCGGTGTCGATCCCATCAATCTCTTATATCCGATAGAAGAAATTATTTCGGTGCAAAACGCCGAGATGACGAAAACCTATCAAGAAGGGGTTGATTATACGGTGTCCAAGGGCAGGCTGATCATCGCGGATGACGGCAGCATTCCTCTTGTGTCTTATACGGAATTTTACCCCCTTACGGGAACAGCCGGTTTCGAGTCTAACGAAGGCGGCTATATCTGTTTTCAGGAGGGAACGTGGTTTCACTCGAAACAAATCGTGATTACGTATAAGCATAAGGCTGGGTACGACGGTTATATTCCCGAAGGGAAAGCACAGCTTTTACCCAACGTCACGCAAAAATTATCCAACAAGAAAAACTTGGACGTATTGGTGTTTGGCGATTCCATTTCCGTAGGCGCAAACTCGTCGGGTTTTACGGGGATTTCTCCGTATTTACCAACGTATCCGCAACTGTTTAAAACAAAGTTAGAAAGCGCATACGGGGTTAAAATCAATCTGACCAATCCTTCCGTGGGCGGGATGGGGATTGATTGGGGGATCGAACAAATCGACAGCGTTTTATCCCAACAAACGGGCTTGGATTTGGCGGTGGTGGCATTCGGTATGAACGACGGCAATCTATTGCCCGAGGTGTTTGCCCAGAAAGCCAATCAGCTTATTGCCGCCATTCAAGCGAAATTTCCCGATGCGGAAATATTACTGGTGGCATCTATGTTACCCAATCCCAAAGCAGTGCATTTTTATCGTCAGCAGGTCGATTTTGCGCCCGCGCTGTTAGAAAAATGTGAAAAAGAGGGGGTTGCCGTGGTCAATATGACGGCGGTACATAAAGGGCTTTTGGAAAGAAAGAACTATGCGGATATGACGGGAAACAACGTCAATCACCCCAACGATTACATGGCAAGGGTTTACGCGCAAACGCTGTTTGCGACGCTGCAAGAGAAGAAGGTTGAGTCCGATTGCCAGATTAACCAATCTGACGTAAGCAGTGAAGGACCGAAACCAGCAGGTAGCTTTTTTGGCTTGCTGTTCGGTGGCTGTATGTCGACGGCGGCGGCGCCGACGTGCGCGGCGGCAACACTTGGCGCGGCGGTGTTATTAAAAAAGAAAAAGGATGAATAAACTATGAAAAAATTAGCAGGACTTTTAGCGGTATTGATGTCTTTAAGTTGTTTGACGGCGTGCGATATTGCAGGGATATTCAATAATCTTACGGGTAAAGACTCGTCTACAAGCGGCAGCGAGGACGTTGTTGACGAAAAATTCGTGGAAGTGTTGGGTGCGCAGGAAACGGTTACTTTGGAACCGAACGGAACGCATACCTATGCCGTGAATAAAGATATTTCCGGGAAAGATTATATCCGTTTGGTGGTAGACAGCAACGTGCAGTTGGTGGGTAATTTTAAATACCACGACGTAAAAGATAACACGAAAATCGTGACGGAAGATTTCTTTATTGAAAACCCGAACGGCGAAGGGGAATTCAAGCAATTTCTTGACAATTTCCGTTTGACGGGTCACGGCTTGTTCGATAAACAATTGATTTCGATCACCCTTAGCAATAAAGGGGATACGCAAGGCAAAGTCACCTTAAAAAAGGTGGAAATTTCCGGCCGTAAAATCGACGATTACGAACGTGAAGTCTACGTTAGCAACAAAACGATCAAGGTCGGCGCAGACCTTGCAACGGGCGGTACGCTGACCTATTTGGAAAGACTGAACTACGACGGTCAAACCGTTGACGAAGTTATCAGTCAAGACGACGAAGTAGAAATCGGCGTCAATGCAAAGGCGAACGCAAAGAAACACCTTTCTTCGTCCGTAAACTTGATCAATATTTACGACGCGGGCCGTCAGTTCCAGCAGAGTTACTACGCAAACGTAGGCGGTACCTTGGCTGATACGCCCGATGAAATGAAGGCGGGGAATTATTACGGTTCGAAATTGCCTCCCGATTACGGCGCAAACGGCTACGAACGCGCTATGTGTACGACGGCAGATCAAAACGGTTACTATTGGCCGTATAACCCCGTGCAGGGCGGTGACTGCAACAGCAACCCTTCGCAGATCATCGATTATCAAGTAAGCAAAAACGAAATCTATATCAAGGTTCGCGCAATGGACTGGGCAAAAGGCGACGATGGCAGAGGCTTGCGCAATACGGTTCAGGGCGGTGTGACGACCAAATCGTATATGGAAAACTGGTATACCATCAAAGGGAACTTGGTTTACGTAAGAAACCGTTTCATCGATTGGAACGGCTTTAAGAATTTGGAAAAAGTTCCTATGCACAGTAACGAGCTTCCCGCAGCATACGTTGTACATCCCTTGCACAACTACGTTTGCTATACGGGCAACGATAATACGTGGAGCGGCGAATTGACGACCATTCCTGATTTGGGACCTTGGAACGTGAAGGCGCACGCAAACATTGACCCTGTGGAAGAATGGTTTGCGTGGGTAAACGACGACGGCTTCGGCGTAGGCGTGTACGTTCCCAATACGGACAGATTTGCATCGGGCAGATCAAACGCATCGACGTATAAGGATTACCTTGGCAACAGGAATGCGAAGACGAGCCCTCTTGCAGGCAAATATCGCTACAACAAGCCCGAATGTACTTACGATGAACAAAGCTGTTACACCACGAATACCAGCTATACGGCGCCTGTTGTAAACTGGACGATGAAATCTTACGTGCCTATGGAATATACCTATATTATGTCGGTAGATTACGTAAACGTAATGCGTCAGCAGTTCAAGGACATCTTTGACGCGAAAACGGTAACGAACGAAACACTTTCCAGCTGGAAATAAGCGTTTAAGGAGTGGTTTTTTATGAAAAAGAAACTTTTGGCGTGGTTGACCCTCGGGATTATGACGGTCAGCGCATGCGGTTGTGATTTATCTTCGTTGCTTGGCGGAGGCGGCAGCGATTCTCAAACCTCTTCGTCCTCCTCCTCATCGCTGGAAGAAACGGTGAAGGTAGAGCAGTTGCTCGGCGTGCAAGCGAGAAAGACGATTGCCGCAGAGGAAACGGTTTCCTATACAGTCAATAAGGATTTAAACGACCGTAATTATATGATATTGGGTTTTTCTACCAACGTTAATTTGTACGGCGAATTTGTATACAGTGACCTTGCGGATGCTAAGAAAGTCGTTAAAGAGCCTTTCTTTGTAAAGGCAGGCGATACTGAATTTAAACAATTTTTAGATGCATATCGTCCCAATGGTGTCGGTTTATTTGAAAAACGTTTGCAGGAAATTACGTTGAAAAACTTAGAGGAAACGGCTGGCGAAGTGATTTTGAAAGACGTATCGGTATCCGACCGTCAAATCCCAGAATTTGAGCGTGAAATTTACCTTGAAAAGAACGGTTTGAAAATCGGTGCAGACTTGATGTTTGGCGGTACGCTCACGTTTGTAGGGCGCACGGATTTCCAAGGGCAAACGGTGGACGAAATCATCGACAAAGAAGGCAATATCAAATACGGTGTCGACGCAAAATCGGAGGAGGGCGCAAAACACCTTTCTTCTGAGGTAAACCTCGTTACTATTTTTGACCCGGGCAGACAGATTCAGCAATCGTATTATGCCGAAGTTGGCGGTACGGACGATCAAAAAACGGGTGCCAACGGCTACGACCGCGGTTGGTGCTACACCGATTCCGCGGCAGGGGATTGGTGGTCGTATAACCCCGTGCAGGCAGGTGATTGCGCGGACAATCCCGCACAGCTCATCGATTACGAAGTAACCAATGGTCAGATTTACGTCAAGGCTCGTCCTATGGATTGGGGTAAAGGCTGGCAGGAAAATTGGGCGAGTGAATACGAAAAGAAGGCAAAAGAATTGGGCGGCATTGAGATGCTTGGTCTTGTAAAAGGCGGCGTTACCACCAAATCGTATGCGGAAAATTGGTATACGATTAAGGGCGGTTTGCTGTACGTTGACAACAAGTTTGTCGATTGGAACGGTTTCACCGATATGGATAAAATCACGCCTCGTCTCAACGAGACTCCGGCGTTTTTCCCCGTACATACGTTGCATACGTTTGTAACGTATACGGGTATTTCACCTTGGGGCGGCGATACGGCAGGTCTTTATAGACACGAAAATCCGGAATCCCGCGGCAACGGACAGCAGTTAAAACCCATGGAAGATTGGATTGCATGGGTAAACGAGGATGATTTTGGTATGGGCTTGTACGTACCCAACGTGGACCGTTGTACCTATTCAAAAATCACGCAAACTGCTTCGAAAGATGCACCTTATAATCAAGGCGCATATAATGCACCCATGGTTACCAATCCGCAGTACTTGATGAATAAACCGAAGCCTACGTCCAATTATACAGCGTGCTACGTGCGTAATGCTTGTTATACCGCACCCGTTGTTATGATGACGATGAAAGAATACGTAACCGTCCAATATCAGTATGCGATCGCAGTAGATACGCTTACGGGTATGCGTGAGAAATTCTACGCCTTGCACGAAACTGAGGCGATTAAAAACGACTCGTTCGGCGTATGGCGTTCCTAAGCGTGTAAAAAAGCAGAAGCTTAATTTTTGAAACAAATTTCATAATTTTTGAAACAGATTGAGCTAACTTTTTTTTACAAAATATCTTTACAGATTATGGTATTTGTAGTATAATATACTCAGTATATTATGCGGCTTGCCGACGAGGCGTATAATGACAGAAAAAACGTAAGGAAATTTTCAAATGGGAAGGAAAAGTGCCTTGCGAAAGAGATCGAAAAGAAAAAAATTCATCAGGAGGAAACAAGATGAAGAAAACAACCAAGAAACTTTTGACACTCGCATTGTCAACGTTGTTTGTTGGGGCAGGGGTCGGCTCTGTCGCAGTTTGGAACAACGACAATGCAAAATTCTTGGCTTCAGCGGCTGGTACCGACGGTAGTGTAGCATTTGACAGCTACCTCAAGTTGGAAGAAGCTAAAGTTAAGAACATCCCTG
>JAFWAN010000027.1 GCA_017507585.1 Clostridia bacterium | reverse complement strand
GACTATATCGAGGCGCAGGGCAGCATGCTCTTTGACTTTGATAAAAAGGAATGGGATGAACGTCTTTTGAGCCTTGTTGGGCTGACAAAAGAATCTATGCCCAAAATTGTAAATCCGCTTGAACGGGTGGGGCAGGTACGCGATGAAGCAGCTTTATCCACTGGCTTGAAGGTCGGCACACCCGTGATTTGCGGGGCGACGGATACTGTCATGGAAGTGTTTGCGGCAGGCGGAATTAAGAATGGTGATATGACCTTGAAACTCGCGACGGCAGGCCGTATTTGCGTGGTTTCAAACGAATATTACCCAGATAAAAATATCATCAACTATTCTCACCTTAAAGAGGGAATGTATTATCCTGGAAGCGGAACAAAATCCTGCGCGGCATCCTTGCGCTGGTTTCGAGATACGTTTGGCGGAAGCTTTGAAGAATTTAGTATGGTTGCGGAAAATATCCCCATCGGTTCGGATGGTTTGGTTTTTCATCCTTATTTAATGGGTGAACTTACGCCGTACGCAAATCCCATGCTTCGGGGCAGTTTTATCGGGATTTCCGCAGGGCATACTAAGGCGCATTTTGCGCGTGCAGTGATGGAAGGCGTTGCGATGAGCCTGCTCGATTGTAAAAAATACTTGGAAGACAAGGGTGTGACGGTTGGAAATTTTGCCTATATCATTGGAGGCGGGGCAAAAAGTAGAGTTTGGCGTCAAATCGTAGCCGACACTTTGGGCTTGACGCTTGTACAAACGGAAAATAACGATTCTTCGTTTGGCTCGGCGATGTGTGCAGGTATATCGGCAGGATTCTTTGCGAGTTTTGACGAGGCAAGCAAGACCTGTCAAAAAGTGATAGGCGAAACAAAGCCTATTCCCGAAAATGCTGAAAAATACGCAAAAATCTTTGCGAAATATCAAAAAATCAGTCAATTTTTAACGGAACTTTCCGATGAAAAGTAAAAGAATAGTCGTATTATTAAAATATTTCAAAGGGGAATTAAATCCTTTCGACGGAGCGGCGTTAGAGTGCGCTTTGGAAACGGGTTCAATGGATATTATTGCGGTGTCCATGGCACCCATGTCCGCATTGAACGCTTTTCAAAGTCTGACCCGCTTAGGGATTAAAGGGGTATTTATCACCGACCCTTTGTACGCAGGCAGCGATACGCAGGCGACAAGTTTCATCCTTGCCGAAGCATTAAAACGCTTAAACCCAGACCTCATCTTTTGCGGACGGCAAAGCGTGGATGGGGATACGGCGCAGGTTCCGCCGATGCTGGCACAGAGGGCGCATTTTGCAATTAAGACCAAGGTAATTGATTTCAACGGTGAAAAGGTAACCTTGCGAAATGGTGAAACGTTTGCTCCGCAAAACGGCACAGTATTTACGTTTGAAAAAATCCGTACACTGCGCTTTCCGTCCATTTTTTCCAAGCTTGGCGAGGTGGAGATTTGGGATAATTCCATCCTGCAAGTACCGCAAGAAAAATGTGGATTGAAAGGCTCGCCCACACGCGTGGTGAAGAGCTATGAAAGCAGCGTAGGGCGCAGGCAATGCCAATTTGTCGGTATGGAAACGCTGGATTCGCTTATCCAAGCTGGGTTGAAAAAACAACGCACAGAGCAAACCGAAGACAAAGGACAAAAACTTGACGAAATCTATTTTGTCGGTAATATAAAGCCGATAGCTCAGCGCATTGGCTTTACCGCGATAGAGTTGCAAACGCAAGGAAAAAGTGCAAAGGAAATTGCCGAAGAACTGACGGAAAAGCAAGCGAAAGCGGTACTTTGGGAAGACAGTGAAGAATTGAAAATTTTGGCTTCGCAGGTAGCCGTTTTGACGGGGGCAGGTATTTGTGCAGACTGTATTTCTTTCCGTGTGGAAGAGGGAAAACTGATAATGACTCGTCCCGCTTTGGGTGGTAACGTTACGGCGGATATCGTCTGTGAGAGTGATATGACATTCGCTACGGTGCGGACAGTGAAGAAAGAGGGCTCGGACGTAATTTTTTCCGTTGGGAAAGGCGCAACGGACGAGATAGAAAGGATACGAAAGCTTGCGCAAAAATATGGTGCAGAGGTTTGTTGTTCGCGCATTGTGGCGGACAGCGGAAAACTGCCGTATGAAAAACAAGTGGGCTTGACGGGCAGAACAGTATCCCCGAAAGTCTATGTGGCTTTTGGAATTTCGGGCGCGGTACAGCACACCTGCGCGATTGCAGGTGCGGGCACGGTGATAGCCGTAAACAATGATAAACAAGCAAGGATATTCGATTATGCTGATTACGGTATAATGGATGACGTAAAAAATATAAAGGAGAATGAAATATGTTAGTAAATTTTCAAACGATTTTGAAAGATGCAGATGAAAAGGGGTATGCAGTACCTGCTTTTAACGTGTATAATATGGAAACGGTCATGGGGGTTATTCAAGCGGCGGAAGAACAGCGCGCGCCCGTGATTATTCAATTCTATTCCCGTTTGGCAACGACGGGTTTTGTGGATTATCTTGCGCCCATCATTTTGAAAGCGGCGGAAAAGGCAAGCGTACCCGTATGTATTCACCTTGATCACGGTGCGGGTTTTGAACCTGCGGCGATTGCGCTCAAAAACGGTGCTACGGGGATTATGGTGGACTTTTCGAAACTTGATATGGATGAAAATATTGCCAACACGAAAAAGGCGGTGGACATTTTGTCTGTGATGAATATCGGCGTCGAAGGGGAAATCGGACATATCGGGGCAGCGGCAGATGGTGTTCCTACCGATTACACAACGGTAGAAGAAGCGAAAAAATACGTAGACGGTACGGGCGTAGCGGCATTGGCGGTTGCGGTCGGTACGGCGCATGGCAGATACAAGCAGGCACCCGTTCTTCAAATCGAACGTATCAAAGCGATCAAAGACGAGGTAAAAATCCCTCTTGTACTCCACGGCGGCAGCGGTGTTCCCGACGACCAAATCAAGTTAGCGGTTCAGGCGGGTATCCGTAAAATCAATTTTGGTACGGACCTTTGCTATTCTTTCTTAGACAGTGTATTTGCGGTAGATAGAAAAATTTACGCAATCGACTTGTTCATGAAAGAACCGATTGCAGCGGTGAAGAGCTTCGCGGTTTCCAAAATTCAACTTCTTGGGGCGAATGACAGAGTATGAAAAAGGTCGTAGGGCTTGGCGCGTGCGTATTGGATACGCTTATTGCTTGCGATAGCTATCCCAAGGAAGATAAAAAACAAAAAGCGGAGAGTATTTTGCTTGCGGGGGGCGGTCCCGTTGGAAATGCGCTTGTGGTCATCAGTAAGCTTGGGGTAAAAGCCGATGTCATCGGCGGTTTTGGCGGTGACAGTGCGGGAAAGTATCTGTTGGACGATTTCAAAAAATACGGCGTGGGTGTGAAAAATGCGACGGTCTTAAAAGATGCAACGTCCTTTACCTCGTATATCGTTTTGGCGGCGGACAAAGCAAGTCGTACCTGCGTATTCGATAGGGGTAGCGTATTGGACGAGCCGAGCAATTTACAGCTCTCCGCCATCGATGATGCAGACGTCTTGCATTTGGACGGGAATTATTTAGAGAGTGCGATTGCGGCGGCGAAATACGCCAAGGGAAAAGGTGTAAAAGTGAGTTTGGACGCAGGCGGTTTATATGCGGGCATCGAACGGCTTTTACCATACGTGGATATCCTGATTCCCTCGGCAGAATTTGCGCTTGGTCTGACGCAGGAAACGGAAATTGCGGCAGCCATGTCCGCGTTGAATGCAAAATACGCGCCCCAAATTTTGGTGGTGACGGACGGCAGCAACGGCGGGTATTATTGGGAAAACGGCACGGCTGTACACTATGACAGTGTAAAGGTCAAGGCGGTGGATACCAACGGTGCAGGGGATACTTTCCACGGCGCGTTTATCGCGGCATATTGCGAGGGGAAGAACGTGAAAGATTGTTGCGTATACGCAAGCAAAGTCGCCGCTTACAAGTGTATGCATACAGGGGCAAGAACTTACGAGTTAAGTAAGGAAATTGCGGATAAATTATAAAGCTGTACAGAGGTGGAAATATGGCGAAAAAATCAGTGACGTTTAGCTTTGACGACGGCGTAAAACAGGATGCGCCTTTGGTAGAATTATTTAATAAATATGGGATAAAATGTACCTTTAATTTAAACACGGGCTTGGCGAATGAAAAATGTCGTTGGGTATATAAAGGCGTAGACGTTATCCACATGAATAAGGAGGATATGCTCGGTTTGTATGTCGGACACGAAGTCGCCGTACATACTTTGACGCATCCG
>JAFWAN010000026.1 GCA_017507585.1 Clostridia bacterium | reverse complement strand
TTCATCGGCAGAAGCGGCGGCGGAGGCAGCTTTGGCGGCTTTGGTGGCGGTGGCTTCGGCGGCGGTGGCGGCGGTATCCGTTAAATATTTTGTTTTGTAGACGTCCGCAAGGGTAAAAACCTTGCGGGCGTTTTATATTTTTACAAATAATACACGCAGCGACGGCAATCTTAGAAAAACGAAAATTATAAAATCGAAAAACCGTTGACATTTGGTTTTTTATGAAGTATAATATCATTGTTATGATATTAACGCGATAAGTGAGACCGACAAGATGATTGAAAAAGCGAAATGGATTTGGCCGTTATCTCAATATGACGTACACGAATTTGCAGAGTTCTATACCCTGTTTTCTTGTGATACGCTGAAAAATGTCAAGATGAAAATTTCCTCCAAGACCAACTACGCCGTTTTTTGCAACGGTGAAGAGGTTGGCTATGGGCAGTATCAAGATTATCCCGATGAAAAAGTGTACGACGAATGGACGTTGGACGCCTTTTTAAAGGAAGGAGAAAACGTGATCGCCATCCAAGCGATTTCTTACAACCTGAATTATTCTTCGGGGATTGCAGACGGGAAAGGCATTATCTTTTCTGTGGAAGCAGACGGCGTGCCCGTGTTGCTTTCGGATAAAAACGTCCAAGGCAGAATTTCCAAGACTTATCAAAGCGGGCCGTATCATAATTTCACCCAGCAGCTTTCCTTTGCCTTTGGCTATGATTTTCGCGGGGAAGACGATTGGAAAAACGGAAGGGGGGCTGATTTTACAAACTGTGAAGAAACACTGCCGACCTGCCGTTTTATGCCCCGCCCGATTAAGAAAATGGAGCAGTGGATTTGCACGCCGAAGCAAGCATTGGAGGCAGGCGTGTACGACTTTGGCAAGGAAACCGTCGGCTTTTTAGGGTTTGAAATTTTCGCGGATGAAGAAACGCAATTGACGGTTGCCTTTGGCGAACATTTGGAAAACGGCAACGTAAAGCAAATCATTCACGACCGCAACTTTTCCGTGGATTTTTACCTGAAAAAGGGGTTAAACGTCTTTCAAGAACGCTTTTCTCGTTTTGGCTTCCGCTACTTACAGCTGCACGCGGATAAAGAGGTGGACGTTCGTAAAATCTACGTCCGCGCGGTGCAGTATCCCGTCAAGGTGAAGCCTCTGGCTTTGGACGGGGTTCACCAAGATATTTACAACGTAGGGATCCATACGCTTCGTTGCTGTATGCACGACCATTATGAAGACTGCCCTTGGCGTGAGCAAGCGCAATACATTATGGACAGTCGTACGCAGATGCTGTGCGGATATTTGGCGTTTGAGGAATTCACCTTTGCGCGTGCTTGCCTTAAACAAATGGGGCATCACTTTACAAAGGATGGAATTTTCCCCATCACGACGCCGAGCTATACCGATCTTGCCATTCCTTGTTTTTCCTTGACGTACTTGACTGCTTTAAAGGAATACACCGATTACAGCGGGGATAAGAGCTTGTTTGAGGAAATGCGCGGCAACGTCAAGATTTTGTTGGATAATTTTATCGGCAGGATCAAAAACGGTTTATTGGTGGATTTTCCTTCGTGGAATTTTTACGAATGGAGCGACGGTTTGGGCAATTCGCAGGAGATTGGTGCGCCGCGAGCGGAAAATGCTGAACGGAATTCGTTGCCGTTGAATTGCTTTATGATTATGGCATTGGACGCTTATGCCGATTTGTTAGGCGAATGCGAAGAAGCAAAAAACTGCAAAAAGATTGCGGAGAGCTTGCGTGAAAACTGCCGAAAGGCGTTTTATGACGCGGATAAGAAAGAATATTTTACATACAAAGAAAAGGACAAGCTGACGCACAAAGCCGAATACACGCAATACCTTGCTATTTTAAGCGGAGTGGCACAGGATACGGAGGCTTTATGCCGTAAGCTGACGGAAAAAAATGACTTGATACCTATTACGCTTGCAAGCTATCTCTTCAAATACGAAGTCTTGTTGAAACAAGGCGGCTATGAAGAATATTTATGGAAAGAGATAGAGCAGGTATGGGGGTATATGTTGAAATGCGGCGCAACCACGTTTTGGGAAACGATAAAAGGCGCGGCGGATTTTAACGGCGCAGGCAGCCTTTGCCACGGTTGGTCGGCGGTTCCCGTATACGTATATCATAAATTGAAAAGTTTGAAAAATAAGTGAGGTGAAAAAATGGAAATCAAGAGATTGGTGGTTTTTGGATTGGGCGCAAGGGGCAATATTTACGCAACGTTTGCGAAAACTTATCCTGAAAAATTTGACTTAGTTGCAATCATTGAAAACAACCCTGAGAGATTGGATTATGCAAAAACGGAGTACCCGGGTGCGCGTTTATTTGCCGATTACCACGCATTTTTGTTGGAAAAGATAGAGGCGGATATCGTGGCTGTTGCGACGCAGGACGAGGATCATAAAGAACACGCGATTGCTATGATGGCTGCAGGTTATGATTTGCTTTTGGAAAAGCCGATTGCTAACCATAAAGAAGAATGTTTGGAAATTTACGAGGCCAGCAAGCGTTACGATCGTAAAGTGATCGTTTGTCACGTGTTGCGCTACACGCCTTTTTATTCTACCGTAAAGCGCATCATTGACAGCGGAAAATTGGGAGAAGTGATTACGATACACGCCAGTGAAAACGTGGGGTATTATCACCAAGCGCACAGCTTTATCCGCGGTCCTTGGCGCAATAAGGCGCAATCCAGCCCGATGATTTTGGCGAAATGCTGTCACGATATGGATATTATCCGTTATTTGATGGGGGAAGAATGCGTATCCGTCAGCTCCTACGGGGATTTGTTCTATTTCAACGAAGCGCACGCGCCCAAAGGTGCAACGGCATACTGTTCGGATTGCCCGCACACAGATTGTATTTATAAGGCGCAGACAATCTATACGTCGGAAGTGGGGAGATTCTTTGCATCATATTTTACAACGAAAGAAAGAACGGACGAGAATATACTTGGCGACCTGCCCAAAACGCAGTATGACAGATGTGTATTTGGCTGTGACAACGACGTAGTTGACCACCAAGTAACCATCATGCAATTTGCGAAAGGAAAGACGGCTTGCCATACCATGACCGCGTTCAGTAAAGAAATTTACCGTGATTTAAAGGTGCACGGTACGAAGGCAGAGCTTGTGGGCGTCGTGGAAAAAAACTCGATCGAGATCCGCTATTTTGGCGGTGAAACGGAGAAAATCACCGTGGATATTTCCGCGGCAAACGTAGGCGGTCATATGGGCGGCGACTATTTTATGATGAACAGCCTGTATCGTGCGTTGAACGGGGAAGTGGCGGAAGGCGTTACCTTCTTAGACGTTTCTATCGACAGCCATTTGATGAGTTTTGCCGCAGAGGAATCCCGTATGAACAACGGTGGAACGTGTAAAATCAACAAATAACGAGGATATAAATGTACGAGTTATTGCCTATACAAAAAGTAAATATTCCACCGCATCCATTTGCGACGGATTGGCAGGCGGTAATTTTTCGCAACTTTGGTACGGTCAGCGTTTCCGCTTTGGCAAAAGTTTTAAAAACAGACGAAAAAACAGTGGAGGCCGAAGCCAAACGGTTGGGATTGGATGGTATGCAGTACGATCCTATCTGGAAAGATAAAGGGTATATTACCATCATCAGAAACAATTGGTATTTGCTGGATTATGCAGGGATTTGCACGCTGACGGAAATGACGGAAGCGCAACTTGCGAAAACGTTGTTTGACGATGATTTCTTGTTTGTCAAGGTGGGCAATTTCAAACCCGAAGTCAAGTCGCCTTGTTATGCACCGTTGACGGAAGAACAGATTCGATATACCGAGGCACAGGCAAAGATCGTGCGGGAAAGCCGTTCTAAAGACCGCACGCCGTATTTCGAGTTTTTCAAGTACGTACCAAATGTGGACGGTTTGCCTCAACAAAATGCAAACGAGCTTCGTATGGTGTATAACTACAACGAAGTATTCGGTGATAACCTGACGACGGGGGATTTTTCCGCGTATACGGATGAAATGTTGGAAGGGCTGTCAAAACTCGGTATCAATGCGATTTGGAAACATATCGTGTTGTATGATTTGGTAGGTTTACCCTTCGACGCACACTTTGGCGAGGGCTGGGAAACGCGTTTAAAAAACCTGCGCGTGCTTTGTCAGCGCTTACAAAAATACGGCATTAAGTTGTGGTTATACCTCAACGAACCACGCGCTTTGCCCTTGTCCTTTTTTGACAGATATCCGCATCTTTTAGGGGTGAAAAACGAACAAGTGGGGGTATTGTGTACTTCCGCGCCCGAGGTGCAGGATTATTTATATAACGCCGTTAAGAAAATAGTGACGGAAGTCCCCGAATTGGGCGGTTTCTTCAGTATTACAGCTTCGGAAAATTTGACCAACTGTTATTCGCACGTGCAGTATGACATTAATACGTGCCCCCGCTGCCGTCATCGTACTCGCGTAGAAGTTTGCGATCAAATCAACGCCATTTATCAACGTGCCATTGAGGACGCGGGAAGTAACGCCAAATTAGTGGCTTGGACTTGGGGTTGGACGGAAGCGATGGGCTGGACGATGGAGGAAACTCTGGCGGCGGTAAGAAATTTACCCAAATCGGTGGACGTTATGTGCGTCAGCGAAGAGGGCTTGACCATTCACGGCGACGAGGGGGATTTTTCGTTGGCGGATTATTCTATTTCGCAGGTAGGGCCCAGCGCGCGCACGAAAGAGATTTTTCTTGCGGCAAAACAAAGCGGTCATAAGACGGTGGCGAAGATGCAGATCAACAACAGTTGGGAGTGCTCTTCCGTACCCTATTTGCCTTGTTTTGACTTGATTTGGGAACATTTGCAAAACTTGAACGTATTGGATGTGGACGGGCATATGCTCAGTTGGTCGCTTGGCGGCTATCCTAGCTTTAATTTATCCTTGGTTTCACAGCTTAAGGCAGGCGGTTCGCTTGAGGATTGGTACCAAAAAACGTTTGGGGAAGATTGGCAAGCGGTCAAAAGGGCAAGCGGATATTTTTCGGATGGGTTTAAGAACTTTCCGTTCAGCGTGTATGCAGCCTATTTTGGCCCTCAAAACGTAGGCTGTGCAAATCCTTTCTACGCCGAAAACACGGGTTTACCGTCTAGTATGGTCGGGTATCCGTTCGACAATATCGATATGTGGAGAGGGATTTTTTCCCGTGAAGCGTATACCGAGCATTTCCGTGTGTTAAGTGAGGAATGGAAAAAAGGCTTAGAGAGGCTGGATTGCGTTACCGATCAAAATGCTTGCAATATGAAGCGTATCGCCGAGGCGGCGTATTGCGTGTTGCGCAGCGTATATCTGCATTGTCAATGGATTTTACATCGGGATTTGGCGGCGGCAAAAGAGGAATTTGCCAATACCAAGCGTTTGATTACGTTGGCAGCGGAAGATCCGTCGATTGGGTTTGAGGCGAGCAATCATTATTTTTACAATGAAAATACGTTGCTTGAAAAGTTGTTGTATTTGGATAAAATTATAAAAGTGTAAAAGAATACCGCCCGCAAACGAGTTCGTTTGCGGGCGGTTTATATTTACCAAAATGTATTAGAAGATAGGGAAACCTGCTTTTTCGTGTTCTGCCGCCAATTCGTCGCACATTGCCACGATTTCATCGGTAGAGAGCTGCGCCGCCGTATGCGGTTCTACAAGGGCTGCCTGATATACAAAAGACATATCTTTCGTGCGCGCCGCCTCGATGGTCAGCAACTGTACGTGAACATTTAAAGAGTTCATCGCCGCCAACTGCAAGGGTAAATCGCCTACGCGGGTAGGGGTGATGCCGTTTGCTCTGACAACGCAGGGTACTTCTACGCAAGCCTCTGCGGGCAGGTTAGAGATTGCGCCGTTGTTGATGACGTTGCCGCCGATCATATAAGGTACGTCGGTGACCATTGCTTCCATAATGCGGGAAGCGTATTCGCGCGATCTTTCGTGGGTAATTTTACCGCCTGCCAAAAGGTTTTGGTATTCGTTTTTCCAATCGCGGATCTGGTTGACGCAGCGACGGGGATATTCGTCGAGGGGAATGTTGAATTTTTCAATCAAATCCTCACGGCCGGGCTTGATGTACAAGGCACTGTATTCGGCGTTGTGTTCACTGCTTTCCGTGCAGTAGTGGCCAAACTTATCCATATAATCGTAGCGTACCATATCACGGTGCTTTTCCGTTGCGTTTTTCTCTTTTGCGCGGCGTTTGATTTCGGGGTACAAATCGTTGCCCTGCTTGTCGGTAATGTTTAAAAGCCAAGCCATATGGTTGATACCTGCAATATTGTATATGGTATCTTCGTGCTTGACGTCCATATTAAGGGCTTTTAAGAGCTCGGGAACGCATACCTGCACGCTGTGGCAAAGCCCGATGGTTTTTACCTTGGTATATCTCTGCATATAACCCGTGAGGATTGCCATAGGGTTGGTATAGTTCAAGAACCACGCGTTGGGGCAAACCTCTTCCATATCGTTTGCAAATTCTTGCATAACCTTGATGGTGCGAAGGGCGCGGAAAATACCGCCGATGCCCAAGGTGTCGCCGATCGTTTGGCGAAGACCGTATTTTTTGGGGATCTCAAAATCAAGGATAGTGCAAGGATCGTATCCGCCGACCTGAATCGCGTTGATGACGAAATTTGCATCGCGAAGCGCGTCCTTGCGTTCCACTTCGCCAAGATATTTTTTGATGGTCGCGCGGTTTTCATTGACGTTTTCGTTTAAGCGCGTGATCAACACATACGCTTCTTCCAGACGGTCTTTATCAATGTCGTAAAGGGCGATTTCCGCATTGTTCAGGCTGGGGCAAAGCATCGTATCGCCCAAGACATTTTTGGCAAATACACAGCTGCCTGCGCCCATAAAAGTAATTTTCATTTTTTTCTCCTGTTGATTGACTTTTTATGAAGGGATATATCCCTCAATTGGGATAAGTATAGCACATTTTTCAAAACAAGGGTGTTATTTTCTCATATTTTTATGTCAAAAATTCTTAAATTGGTGGCAAAATAGATAAAAAAATCGGATGAAATATGAAAAATACTTATTTTTGAAAGAAAGTCAATACAGAGCTTGCGAAAATTGAAAAAGATTGGCATAGCGCGGAAACCACGCTGAATATCTACTCGCATATCACGGATACGATGCGGTTGCAGGCAACCGTAAAAATCGACCGCGAAATCGGCGGTGTAGACGAGCCGATGCCTGAATTGAAGAACGAGCCATCCCAAACCGTATCGAGCGAATTTGATGGTTCACATCGTTGTCCGATTTTGGTTGCAAGAATAACTTTTTATGCACATAAAATTGTTTTTTTATTTTTTTAAAAACCTTGAATTTTTCTATACAGCATGCTATAATATTGAAAATAAAAATATTGTGATATTTTTAGGGTAAGCAAGGAGAAAGTATATGAAATACGCGTTTCAAAATAAAACGATTAAAGTGCAATATGATCCTGAAGCGATAACGCTCAACGTTTCGACCGAGGATAGTAATATAGTATGGTCTTGGGCGAGTACAGGGAAGGTGCGCCTTGCGAATGCTGCCGAGCTTGATTTCGCGGACGTTGCTTGTGAAAGTGCTGCCTACACAAATGGGACGATGGAGGGCGTTCGCGCAAGCTATCGCGGTTTTTGCGATGCAGACGGAAATAAAAGAGAATTTACGGTGGAGACCTTCGTTGCAGTAGACGACGCATCGGGACAGCTTCGTGTTCAGGCATGGGTCCATGGGGACGGCCATGGTGAGGTTGCCGCGTTGGTCTATCCGCCTCGTATGAAATTTGAAGCAAAAGAGGGGGAGGGATATACAGTTCTGCCTCGCATGCAGGGAACTCTTGTATCCGCAGGGCATCCAATCAAGCTTAGCAATGGCTTTATTTATGAGCGCGATGGCTATATGCCTCTTTTCGGTCAGGTGTTTCATGGCTGTGGTTATGCGGCGATCTACGAAACGCCATACGATGCAAGATATGAACTTGTGGGCGAGGAAGTACAACCATACTTCATTCCCTCGTTGGGATCTATGTCATATAGACGGGAAATGGTATTTAGCTTTTTTGCCGATGGTGATTTTAATACAATTGCAAAGATTTATCGTGCATACCGCAAAGAACGTGGCAGATTAACGACGTTGCGTGAAAAAATCGCAAAAAATCCCAAGGTTGCAGAGCTTATCGGTACGCCTATCGTTCATACCGATACCGCCATACATATGCATCCCGACTCCCATTACTATAAGCCTGACGATCCTGCCAACAACGATTCTTGTTTGACCTTCGATTATACGGCAAAGGGATTAAAACAACTCAAGGAAAATGGGGCGGAGAAGGTATATCTTCATCTCGACGGCTGGGGATATCACGGATACGACAATCTGCATCCAAATCCTTTCCCTATCCACGAAGGGGCTGGCGGGGCCGATGGGATGCGAGCGCTTGAGCAGACGTGCCACTCCCTCGGCTATTTGTTCGGAATTCACGATCAATATCGCGACTATTATTACGATACGCCTGGCTTTACTTTGGATAATGCCGTGGAATATTTTGATGGTAGCCATTTTTACAGCTCGTACTGGTATGGCGGTCCTCACACATTCTTATGCGCGAAGCTTGCCCCCGATTACGTTCGCCGTAATTATGACGAATTTGAGCGTCTTGGCATAAAGCTGGACGGTTCGTACCTTGACGTATTCTCGGTGGTAGAGATGGATGAGTGCTTCAATGAGGACCATCCTATGACAAGAGAGGAATGTGCAAAATACAGACGACACTGTCTTGATATACTCACCTCGCGCGGGATTATTCCATCCTCTGAGGAAGTGCTTGACTGTATTATCGAATCGATGGCGCTTTGTCATCACGCGCCTTTCCCTTGTACTGATTTTGAGGATCCCGAGAAAGAAAACGTTGGGGTTCCCATTCCGCTGTTTAATTTGGTATTTCACGATTGCATCGTGATTCCTTGGGATTGCAGACAAAAGCGCGGGGCTTGGAGCATTGCTCGTACCGACTCTGCATTCCTTTGGGGACTTCTTTGCGGCGGTACAATATATTACAAGCTTCTCGCCTCGGCAGAGGAGATTCAGCATGGTAAAATTGCCCTTGCGTTGCATAAGCAGGTCGCTTTTTGTGATTTGACTAAGCACGAGATTCTCGACGAAACGACTCGTGCTCGTCGTTCCACGTTCTCGGACGGCACGGTTGTTGAGGCTGACCTTGATAGCGGAGAATTTACGATTAAGT
>JAFWAN010000025.1 GCA_017507585.1 Clostridia bacterium | reverse complement strand
TCGGCTTGTTTTTAAATAAATTTTCGTGAATTATATCGTTGTCAATCCGTTTCATTTGTTTGTTTCCTCCACGTGAACGTTTTCAATCTTTACGTCGTCTACGACGCTAAATTCGCTTACCTGCGCCAATGCGCGTATCTGTAAATTTTTCAGGTTAAATCGAGACATTGTGTACTGCTTTTCATCTTTGCTAACGTTAAAGAAGTATGCGCATGAACAATTACAATCACGTATCGTGATATTCTCCACCCGAGAAACGGGCTTATCCGTCCTTCCTTTTAAATCGAAAAACTGCGTCCACGGATTGATATTGATAAAGCTGCCGAGGATATTTCCTTTTACGTTTTCCACCGTGATATATTCGTAGTGTTGCGGAGTATCGGGGCGCAATTTGAAATGAATCAACTGCATAATATCATTGACCTCGATCCGTCTTACTAACACGTTTTTATTGTGTACCGATTCGGACCCACAGGTCAAACCGCTGTGGCAAAAGCCGTAGCGGCAATCTTCCACCAAAATACGTTCATTGGCGTCATTGCCTTCCTGCGTGTCCGCCCAAGGGCCTTTACCGCCCTTCAACACGACCGAATCGTCGTTGACCTCCATATAACAATTTTTTACCAATACGTCCGTACACACGTCAATATCGATCGCGTCCGAGCTGGGTGCAGGTACGGGCGCTTTCGGTGCAAAAATGCGGCATCCGATAAATTTCACACGCTTGCATTGGTAAATATGGTTGGTCCAAAACGGCGAATTTTGCAATCGTAAATCCGCAATCCACACGTTTGTACAGTTGGACAAAAAGACCAAGCGAGGGCGTTGTTCGTCCTTATTGGTGCAATCGGGATTCCATTCGCGGCGTTTCCAAAACGCTTTCCACGCGCGTAAACCGTTGCCATCGATCGTACCTTGACCGCAAATGACCAATCCGTCTATGCCGTCCGCATTGATCAGCGCGGGATAATACGCGCAGCATTCCCCCTCGATACGCGTTTGACAAACGGGATAATCGGAAATATCGTCACTCCCTTTCAGCGTGCCGCCTTCTTCCACGTAAAGGTGTACGCCCTGCTTGAAAAACAACGCGCCCGTATAATACGTCCCTGCGGGTACAACCAATACGCCGCCCCCTTCGCTTGCAATCCGATCAATCAAATCTTGCAAAGCTTGGGTGTAAATTTGCCCATCGTCTTTCACCCCGTAATCGGTGATGACGTAAGGCTTTCCCAAGTCCTTTAAAGAGGGTACGTCCGTCTGATAAAACCAACCGCCAATCGGCGTCCCGTCGGGAAAAAATTCTTGTCTTTGTTCACTCATTGTTATGTACCTTATATTTTCAAAATGGACTTATATTTACTTCTAAAAACGGCATTTTCTCGCGTCATCAATTCAAGCCCACCCAAAATCATTATACTGTTTTTCGGTATAATTGTCAATTAAATTATCCTCGTCCACAAATTTTCCTACCGAGGACCTTTCGACATTTGTTTATTTCGCCCAAGCCGCTTCTCTTTGCGCCTTAGGGGAATTTACGTCGATGGAAAATCTTTTTTCGCCTTTTTTTGCATTTTCTGTTGACTTTTTAGAATTTCCGCGTATAATAGGAGTAGAAAACTCGTTTTCGTTAATAACGCTTGGGAATTGTCCCCTTGGGTTAACTTGCGAAAGCGAGTTTTTTGCCTCATAAAGCAATTCACGACTTTCTAATTTATTTTGAATATATTTAGTTTTGGCTCCAAATGCTGTAACCAAGATATTGGCTTCAATAAACTTTCCATTAAGACGTCCAAGACTACTGTCCTTGAAGTACTCCGTTTGATCCTCTGTAAGCGAATTGCCTTCGCTGTCAATAGACGGACATTTCTCGCGCGAACACCCGTTTCCCGCGGATTTTCTTGCGCTTCACCGCAAGCAAAAATACAGCACACCGATTTGGTGTGCTGTATTTTTGGCTGGGGCGAAATTATATTGATGGCAGAGCCATCAAAGCGTCGAAATGCCGTTGGACTTTCGTGAAGTAATAAATAATCGTAGACGGACATTTCTCGCGCGAACACCCGTTTCCCGCGGATTTTCTTGCGCTTCATCGCAAGCAAAAATACAGCACACCGATTTGGTGTGCTGTATTTTTGGCTGGGGCGAAGTGATTCGCGCCTTTAGCGGCGCGCCCCGCTCCGACGTTATCAACGTCGTCCTTTGCCAACGAGTATGGCTTTATCAAAGCTCCGTAAGGCAAAGCGTTTTGCTCCCACAAAACGGCTCCAACCCTCGAATCACTTCGCAAACGCACTCGGACAAAACAAAACGGATCACCGCTTGGTGATCCGTTTTGTTTGGCTGGGGCGAAGTGATTCGAACACCCGAATGACGGAGTCAGAGTCCGTTGCCTTACCGCTTGGCGACGCCCCAATATGTGGAAACAACCGTTTCATTCACTTGCGCCATTTTATCAAACTTTTATCATTTTGGCAAGTGTTTTTACACACTTTTTTAAATTTTTTTCAAATTTCGCTAAAAAAAGTCCTTATCCCCTTTTTTTCTGCCTACCCATTCCTTTATGATAATACTCAAAAAAGGAGTTTATTATGAAATTAAGCCAGCTTTCCGAAAAGGATATTTACGTCAATAAACAATACAAAGGCGAATGCCGAGGCGTTGCCATTTCCTTAAAATCGCACGCTGTACGCTATCTTTTATGCGCCAGCACCAAAACGCAGTCCAACACCGATTATTCCGTGGGGATCGGCGCCGTCCTCAACGTCGACGACGCCATTACCCTTTCCCGATTGCGCCCCTCTTACCCAAGAGGCTGTGCAAAAATCGCAATCGGACTGCCCGTCTATTCGTTTGAAGGGGGATATTTGGGCGTTGTAACCGATTTGGACATCCGCGATTTCGTCGCGACAAAGCTGTATACAGACCGTGGGGAAAGCTTTCCCATCCTTTCCGTATTCGCTTGTTCAGACGCCGTAATTTTACGAAAGGAGCAGCCCTTCCCACTCGGTCAACGCATACCTGCCCCTCTGCTTCCGCTTTTTACCAACAAGACGGAGGGGGTCGTCACCAAGGGCGTTTTGCGCGCCGCCGCGCAAAAAAAATCGCTCGTGAAATTGACCCTTTCTCTACCCCCATTCCAATTGGGAATTTAGGCGCTGACGCCATATTTTGCCGATAATTTTAACAGCGAAGCGCACATATCGTTCAAGCGGTTCAATTCATGGATGGTCCAATCCTCTTTTCCTTTGTACAAGGACAAAATTTTGCCCATCTCCTCCACCTGTAACCGTTCGCCAACGGACAACGGCGTGGCTTTTACCTTTGCAAGCAATTCCCGCACGTACCCCAACCGCACGGCAGCATAAGCCAAATTTTCCTCTTGGGGCATAGAAAGTGCCGTGTTCAAACGCGTACGCACGTAGGTGTTTTCTTTTTGCGGTAAAGTGTATTGCACCCGCCTTGCCAGCTCTCTGCGGCGTTGTTTTCGTTCCAACCTAACACGACACGAAAGGATTATACAAAACAACAATAAGTACGTTACTCCGCCAAAAATCAGCAGGACGGATGCGGCAATATGCGCCGCCGAACGGCTAACCTTTTCCAAGGATAACGCAAGCCATAAAACACCACCCAAAGCCAAAGAAAACGCCACGTATATACTGAGTGATTTCAACACCACCGCCAAAATAGCCGCCACCAACAATACCACGCCAACCGCGATCATAATATCCAAAATCGGTTGTAATTCTTTCATCCAATCCATAAAAAAACCTCCAATAGGCATATAGCCCAAACGGAGGTTTGTTTTTTATGTTTTTTTGTGTCTTTTCGTCTGATTTTGTCAAATCAATCCACGTCCACCTGAAATCCGTGGTAAATGTTGACGATAGAACAGCGAATGCGGCTTTCTTCCGTATCCGTAATCTTCGCCACCGCTTTGCGGTATAAGCGTAACTGCGTGCGGTAATGGTTTGCAAGATATTCTGCGTTGCCTTTCGAATATTTGTAATCGATGATCTGCGCGTCCCCGTTTTCGCCAACCGCCAAGAGGTCGATCGCACCTTGAATAATCACCTGCTCATCCTTCGCCGCTTCAACGCTTGCATACGTTTCGTTGATCGGTAAATTGACCAAAAACTTCTGTTCCTTATACAGCCGTTTCCCGCGCAAATCTCTAAATACGGGATTAGATAGAATCTCCGTCAATTTTTCAGGAGAAAGCAACTTAGCCCCGACCATGCCCCCTTCATTTTGCGTTTTAAGCCATTCTGCAACCACATTTGAAACACGGTCTTTCCCGATAAAATCACCTTGTTCGTCATACAACAATGCAAAATCGAATTTTTCCAAAAAAGCGTGGTACGCGATCCCTGTTTCTCTATCCGTATCTCTCTTACCATCAAACGAAGCGCCGTCATACCATTCGGCGTCCGTATCCTCAGCCGACATCAATGCGCTCGCCGAAGTCTTAACCGGCAAATTTTCACAGCCTGCGTGCGGGTATTTCCAAAGGAATGCCCCCATAATTTTGCGCGCAAGCGTTTCATCCGGACGGAACACCAATGCATCGCGTTCTTGTTTGGGCAAATCAACCGCCGTTTCCTCTACCACGTATTGTTGCCAAACGGAAAAATCGGTAAATTCCGCAAACGAACGGGCATATTTTACGTCCGACATCGCGAGCGGTTTTTCAAACAGCATATGCAAACCGTATTTCGCGCGCGTCAACGCTACGTAATACAAATTGAGATCATCCGCTATCGAGCTTTCCGCTTCCGCGATTTCGTGCAAGCGGCGAAGCACCGTACTGTGCTTGACCATATTTACCGAATCGAACGCGCGCGGAGCGAGTCCGTAATTTTCTTCCACAAATACCTCGTCCGCATCCATTTTGCGGAAGGGCGCGCTTAGATTGTCCAAAATGACGATTGGATATTCTAAGCCTTTGGACGAATGCATCGTCAAAACTTTTACCGAATCTTCCCCGCCATTTTCACTGTATTCGATTTTGTAATCCAAATCCCGCAAGCGGTCCAAAAATTCGTGCACGCAAAGAGGCTCGGGATTGGACGCTTCTTCGATAAAGCGATGTATACGCCGCATAGCCGCCACTCCGTTTACCCGCGCCAATAAGCTTGCCTCCATACGCGTTTCAGTAATAATCTTCGTCAACAGCTCTCCTGCGTCCAACACGCGCGAGAGTGTGCGTATTTCCTCAAAATACACGAAAAACCTTCTCAATTTTTCCGCCAAAGCGTCACTTTGCTCTTCTGCGTAACGGCGGCAAGCCGTACGGAAAAAGTTTTCTTCTCTGTATGCCAAACGGATATTGGTCAAATCATCCGCGGTCAAATCCCCAATGGAAGACAACAGCACGCTGCAGAGAGGAACGTCCTGCGCCGCATTATCAATCAAGGAAAGCAAATCTATCAACATCTTGACCTCGGAAAAATCGCAAACGTTGATTGCCGCCGCCGCAGTAACGGGTACGCCTTCCGCAGAAAGCGATTCGACCGTGCGCGCAATTTGCCCTTGTTTTTTACGGGATAATACCGCAATATCCGAATAACGAACTTCGCGATACTCTCCCTTATCAGGATCAAAATATTGTTTCGTTCGTTCTTCCTCAATGATCGAACGAATACTTTTCGCCAATAAACTATCCGACTGCATTTCACGGTTCGCTTGCTGTCTGACCGAATAAATTCCACGCTCTAAAAACAAGTCTTTTTCCTCTTTCCCAAGAAAATGCACACACACGCGACCGCTGTTCAACGCATACCTGCCCCCCTTCTCCATACGAGAATCGCGCGCATAATCCACCGAACAAACCTGCGGGGTCATGGCAAGGGAAAATTGTAAATTGACCGCATCCAATACCTGATCAGAGCTTCTAAAATTGTGAGGCAAAAACAAATTATTTCCGCCGTTTTTCTCAAACTCGTTTTGCTTTTCCACGAAGAAACGGGATTTACTGCCACGGAAACCGTATATGGCTTGCTTTACGTCCCCTACCAAAAAGAGATTTTCCCCGCTTAACCGAGTAATCAACGCCTCCTGCACGGGATTTACGTCCTGATATTCGTCCACGAAAACGTAGCGGTATTTTTCCTGCATTTCCTTCGCGACGTCCTCGTTTTTCAACAACCGCAACGCCTTATGCTCCAGGTCATTATAATCCAAAACGCAGCGTTCTGCCTTCAATCTTTCATACTTTTCATCAAAGCGAAGCAAATATTCGGCTAAAATCCCCGCCGTTTTGCCTGCTTGTAAAAAGTTTTCCAGCTCTTTTTCTTTCGATAAGGTTTTTCCCAACTCGTCTTCCACGATTTTGGTAACGCGCTCCTTTAAAAACGCCAATCGTTCACGGTGAAGCAACGTATCCGCCGAATCCTTCTTCGATTTACGGTTTACGGAAAATTTCGGTTTTTCCACTGCGCAAGCCGTAAAATAATCTGGGGCGTAAATCAGTTGATTGAGAAGCGCCAACAGCTCCTCGCAAAGCGCAAACGCCCCGCCCTTTTCATCAAAGGCAAAATACGCGCGTTCGTTTTCCACCAAATCATAATAATATCGGCACTTTTCTTCCAGTTTTTTCTTCAAATCCGCGCAAACGCAATCAAACGTTTCCGCTGAATAAGTCTTAGAATTTTCTAAATATTGTAAATAATCCGCGCGATCACGCAGCGCCGCGTATACTTTGGTGAAAATTTCACGCAACGCGCGGTCGCTCTTTTTTCTCCAATACAAAGACAAAAGGTAGGCAAAATGTTCCTCCTTCTGCTCGTAGCCTTCTTCCAATAATTCGTCCAAAACTGCGTTTTTCAGTGCCGTACCTTCGGCATCGTCGCCGCCGATCACACGAAACGCGCTGTCTACGCCCGCCAAATAAAAATGGGAACGAAGTAATTTCGCGCAAAACGAATGGATGGTCGAAATATCCGCGCCCGGCACCTCGGACAACTGTTTTTTCAAGCGTTCTCTGCGCGCCCCGTCCACACCGTCGCGATTGATTTCTTCAATCAAAGCCTTGCACAGCTTTTCCTTCATCTGCGACGCTGCCTTTTTCGTAAAAGTAACCGCCAAAATTTCGTTGACGTTTGCCCCATCCTTAATCAAGCGGATGATTTTTTCAATCATAACCGTGGTTTTTCCACTGCCTGCGGAAGCGGAAACGATGGTTCTGCCCTGTGCCTCGATCGCGGCAATTTGTGCCTGTGTAAACGTTGCCATGGCTTATTCCCCCTCCCGATGTTTTTTGGCAATTTTCGCAATCGCCGCCGAATCGATCGACGATTCCTTTCTAACCGTCATGCAATCCTTATTGAAACCGCACATACCGCCGTATTTGCAATACTTACACGCGTCCCCATAAGGCGACGCCGCGATATAACCGTCCTTTAATTCTTGACAGCCCTGTCTTGCGAGGTGTACCGAATAATCAAGAAAATCGCGGAAGGTCTCCTCGTCCATAACACGCTTGGCTTGCGTACCGTTGACAAGCGCTGCGGGGAAATACTCACTCTTTACCTTGTCCCCTGCTTTCGCAAGATTTTTATCCCCCGAACGCAGTGCTTCTTCGCTGCCGTTTAAAAACCCGCGCATACGGAATCGCCCTTCGTCATCCGTAGTGTATTGTACGGACGCAGGGAAATAAAAGACCCCGGCAGGTACGCGTTCACCCTTCAATTCGGACATATACAACTGCAACTGAATTTTCTGTCCCGTGTAGTAGGAAAGGAAGGAGTCGTCAATCGATCCCGTCTTATAATCGACGATACGCACGTACTTATCCGTACCGTCCATACGGTCCACCTTCCCGTGGAAAAATTCTGCATTGACCGAGGTCTCCGTCTTTTCTACTGCAAACTCAGAATTGGCAATTTGACGGTACGCCGCCGCCGCAACGTCTACCCCTTCTTGCAACAATTTCTCGGTAAAAATTTCCCCGGACGCAGTATCCTGCTGCATTGCGTAAATCGATTTTTTTAACAGCTTTTCCCCCTCTTCAAGCGCATAAATACGCAATTCTTCTTCCGTCTTAAACTCCGCCGCCTTTTGCGCGGTCAATTGCAATAAATCGTGAATAAAATTCCCGGTGTCTACCGCCAACACGATTGCCTCTTCACGTTCTTTCAGCTTTAATCCGCGTTCTGCAAAATTTTTAAACGGACAAGCGAAGTAATTCTCCAACCCCGTAGGAGATACTTTCCCATCGCGGAAAAACAGTTCTTCACCCCGTTCAATGCATACCTGCCCCCCACGTACAGCCAAATAATCATCCTTTTCCGTCACGCTGAGCTTGTCCAATGCCGTGAATAAAGACGAGTATTGTAAGCGGGTATCTTCCCGTTTTGCCTCGTATTCGGTTTTCTCAATCAACAACTGTCGAATGGCAGGTGCGACCGCTGAACAGCGATATGCAAAATCCTCCGCGCCGAGTTTTTTTTCGCGAGGCAGCTTACTGCCGTTTTTATCGCGGAATAAACGGTCTACGTAGCGGAACACGTCGCTTAATGCAGGTTCGCTGCCGTCCGCCGCCAAAGGATAACTGAGATATAAGCTGTCGGTAAAAGTACAAAGATTAAGCCCCACGCTCTCCCTTGCCCGTAAATTCACCTCGGCAACCGTGGGTTCCATCAAAGTCTTCACCTCGGCAAGACGCGCGATTTCCTTATCGGATACAATGGCGGTATCTGCGGATGCCCTCGGTACCGCATCCGTCATCCCCATTGCAAACAGCACCTTCGTTTTTTCAATACGGCTGTCAGTGATATCCCCAATGAATACTGCGTCCAGCTTAACCGGGATCAACGAAATTTCCGTCGCCTCCAAACCGTCTTTCAAGATCGCCTCGAATTCCGCAACCGTCATCTCTTTGTTGCCCGTCAAAAGCTCCGCCTCGGCAAGCACCTTTTCCAACGTATTGTAAATTTGCGCAAGGTATCCCTTTTGCGCCACGTCTTCTATGCTGTTTTCCAAATGATTTAATGCGTTTTCCACGTCAAAATCAACGAGGATTTTTCGCACAGCTACGCAATAATCTCGACCATGCCCCCTTGCTTTGATCCCTTCCGTTGCCAAAAGCAATCTCTCGCGAGAACCTTCTAAAATCTTTCTATCATATTTTTCAACGGCATCGCCTTCCTTAATCGGACGCTTTGCTCCGCCTCGATAATTGGCAAATTTTAACAAGTAATTGCGATATTCGTCACTGTCCCCAAATAAGAAATTTTGCGTCAACGACTGCACGGACGCAGGAGAAAAACGCTCTCTTACCACGCGGAAACAATCCAACAAAAATCGACTGACGGGATGTCTTTTTAACGATTTTTTTTCATCGATAAAGTAGGGAATGCCATATTCAGCAAGCACCTTTTTCAAGGGCAACGCATACCCGGCGGTATCGGATACCAACACGGAAAAATCACGGAAGCGCCACCCGTCGTTTTCCGCCATTTCTCGACGGATCTTCGCCGCCACGTACTCCGCCTCCGCCGTTTTATCCTCCGCCTCAAAAAGAGAGATTTTCTCCGTTTTTTGATAAGCACTCGCTTTTATAGGGTTGAATAAACCCTTACGCAATGTTTCAGCATCTCCTGCCAACGGCGTTCCCATTGCGCGGACCTGCAATTTACCAAATTCCCGACAGACTGCCGCAAATGATTCTGCCGCTCGATTGGCGTAAAGTTCCTCCTCGCCGCAACAGAAAATACCCAAAACGTTTTCCGCTGTTTCCACCACCGCGCGGATCGTTTCACGCGCTTGCGCTGTAAAGGAGGTGTAGCCAAGGAAAATGACGTTGACGCCGCGCAATATCCCCTCTCTTCTTATTTTTTCAGGCAATAAAGCCAAATACTTACTCTCATCCACAAAGCCTGCTTCACGCAAAAAATCGGTATAGCTTTTGTAAATAAGGGCAAGATCGGCGATCTTCTTTTTCAACATATCGTCAGGCAGCAACGTCAAATTTTCCTGCAAAACCTCCGGGGTAATTTCCGAGGCGGAAAACTGCGCAAGCGTTTCATAGATACTGCGGGCATTATTTCCGACCCCCGTGAGGGACGTAAAGCATTGCAACGCCCCTTCGCGTTGCAATTTGGTCATTACCTCCCCTACCGCCATAACGGAGCCCTGCTTGGTGAGCATACGTTCTTCCGACGTTAAAAAGCGGGCAAAGGTAGACACGTGCGAACGGAAGGTACCGCCCAAACGCGCCAACAAAGCGCGTTCGGCAATCAACGTCAGTCTGTCTTCACAAAAAATCAGGTTGATGCCGCCGCAGGCTTCGTAAGCCGCTGCATATTCTGCCATCGTTTCCATACATTGCGATAAGGTATGCACCTTTACGATTGCGTTCATTTGCGTCTCCTTTTCCTCTTTTTTAATATTATAGCATATTTAAAGGGAAAATTTCAGCTTTTTTTCACAATAAATTAAAAGAAATCTCGATTTTGTTTTTACAAATTAAAAATAATGTGCTATAATAGTAACGAATACGCCCTAAACAGCATTATTTTTGACTGTTTGACGCTTATTTAGGAGAATATTTTATGAAAATTAAAAAACTAATCCCTCTGGTTGCCTGCATTATGGGTCTTTCCGCCCTCGGCGGTTGCACCAATGCAGACCAAAAAATCATATTCAGCTCTTTATGGTACAGCCATACCAACTCTGACTCTGAACCCATTCACGAAACGCTGCATTACGATGTAACCTTTAAAGCGGCGGAAAGTACGTCGTTTGTCAATTACAAGCTGAATTATAAAGACGGTCGCTATACCACCACCTTGGTCAGCGAAGGTACGGGCGAAAATCTTGTCTACACCTATACGACCAACCTGTCCATCGTGGCGCAATATACCTTGGGCGAAACGTCGATAGAAAAAACGGACACCGTCGTATCCGAGGTAAAATTTAAGGCGGTCAATTTCGGTTTGCAACCCATTTCCTCCCAAAAGGAAATCCAAAGCCACACCCCTAAGGGTACCCATGTAAATACCATTGAGGATTGCTATCAGCAGTTCCATTATACCGTTTCCACCACTTATCAAAACGGTTGCGCGGAAGGGAAATCGGTGGTCACGAACCTCTTAAACGAAAACGGTCCCGACGCAAAGGAACAGAGCTTTGAAATCAACCAAAAGAAATATACGTATTTGGATAACGAGCAGCTGTTGGCAGCGTTGCGTTGTATCCGTAACAGCACTACTTCCGCAAAAGTAAACGTATACAGTCCTTTCGTCAATGCCGTACAAACCGTTTCTTTAGGTTTCGCCGCTGATGCCAGTGAAGAATTTAACCTGAAAAAGGACGGGGTAGACGTCAAGGATACGATCACCTACCGCCCCGTTTCCCTTCAATTGGACGAACAAAACCCCGGCGCCACGCAAACGGCTTGGATCGCCAAAGGCGAAGACATTAACGGGGTTAATAAATATAGAAACGTGATGTTGTATTTAAAGGCCCCCCTTGCTTACGGTTTGGGAGATTTAGAATACACCTTGGTTTCTATGGATTATCAAGCATAAATCAAAAACGCCTCGCAATTTGCGAGGCGTTTTTATTGATTTTGTCAATTCACGTTTAAACGATCCCAAGCATTTAAGCCCTCATTGGTAATAGCGCCGGATTGGGCAATATCCTTGAATGCCGCACGCATTACGGGCAAGTAGTCCACCGCAATGACATACGTATACGAAAGCGCAACGTATTCTTTCATTCGCACGTGTACAACGGGCGCAGTATAGCTGGTATTCCCAACGTAACAACTGGTATAATCCGAGGTCGGCGCCTTTTTATTGTACAAATAATCAGTTGCC
>JAFWAN010000024.1 GCA_017507585.1 Clostridia bacterium | reverse complement strand
TTTCTGAAGAAATTTGTCAGATGTGCGCTTCTTGCGAATTGGAAGGCGAAGAAGTTTGCGTAGCAGCAGAAGAAGCTCCCGTGGAAGAACCCGTCGTTGAAGAAGCTCCCGTGGAAGAAATCGTAGAAGAACCCGTTGTGGAAGAAACGGTGGAAGAACCCGTCGTTGAAGAAGCTCCCGCAACAGTCGCTGAAGAATTGGCTGCAACGCAGGCTATCTATGAAGAAGTGGGCAACGATTTGATCGACGCTGAAACTGGTTTGGTTATCCGCTTGAAGAGAAGCTTCACTGCGAAGATGAAGCAGAGCGAAGAAAAGGTAAAAGAATATTACAGCGACCTTAAAAACGAACTGACTTCTTACAAGAGGATCAACTCTAACGTCAGCTGGCACGGCGACAGATTTAACTTTGGCCGTGACACGGTTGCAAAGATTAACATCTGCGGTAAGACGTTGTGCTTCTACGTAGCGCTTGATCCTAACGATCCCGAATATAAGACGACCGTATACCATCAGAAAGACGTAGGCGCGCAGAAAGCGTATGAAAACACGCCGTTTATGGTCAAGGTTAAGAGTGATGCTGCAGCAAAGAAAGCGCTTCGTTTGGTAGGCTACCTTGCAGAAAAGCTTGGCACCGAAAAGGAAGAAAATTTCGAAGCGGTTGATTACGCAGGTGAATTTGCTTACGCATCCACCAAGCAGCTCTTTGATGAAGGATTGATTAAAGCAACGAAAGAAAAGAAGGTCGACTTGAACTTCTAACATTCTAACAAAAGAAATATATGAATAAAGAAAGAGAGCTGATAATTCCCATAATTTTCGGCTCTCTATTTTATAGGCAAATATTTTGCCGAGGAGACAACAATAAGCAGTGAAAGAAAAAAAACAAGACAAATCCACGCAGGCGGAGGGGAAAAACTCGGCCTCAAAGAAGCGTTTTACAAAAGGAAAAAACAACCCGATGGGTACGGCTTTTGATTTATCGACTGTCGATTTGTCCTCCAATGCGCAGCCCAAAAAGTTGCAAAAGCGTACGGCTAACGCAGCGCCTAAAAAGAAGGTAACGACGCGATCAGTCAAAGGAAATACGTCGGAGAAGCCGCAAAAGAAAGCGCCCGCAACGGCTGCTAAGGCGAAGGTAAGTGCGTCGACAAAGAAGCAACAAGCGGTGAAAATTCTTTTCCTTGGCGGCGTTGGGGAAATCGGAAAAAATATGACGGCGTTCGAATATGGCAACGACATCATTATTTTGGACGCAGGCTTGACTTTTCCCAACAATGAAGATATGCCGGGGATCGATTCGGTGGTTCCCGATATCACCTATTTGGCGCAAAATAAAGACAAAATTCGCGGAATTTTATTGACGCACGGCCACGAAGATCACATTGGCGGTGTGCCGTATCTTATGAAGGAATTAAACCCCGATACCCCCATTTACGCAACGAAATTGACGTTGATGCTGACGGAAAACAAGTTGCAGGAACACCACGTCAACAATACGGTGCAAAGGGTCGTACAATCGGGCGATCGCATTCAGTTGGGTGCGTTTGAGGTAGAATTTATTAACGTCAACCATTCGATTTCAGGCGCGTGCGCGTTGGCAATTCGCACCCCGAACGGTTTGATTTATCACAGTGGTGATTTTAAAATTGATCTTACCCCCGTGGCAGGCGCGCCGATAGACTTTAAGCGCATTGCAGAGCTTGGCAAAGAGGGCGTATTGCTGTATATGAGCTATCGACGAACATCGAGCGCCCCGGTTATACAATGAGTGAAACAGTGGTTGGCACGACGCTTGACCATCTGTTCTCGGAAAATATGACCCGCCGCTTGATCATTGCAACCTTTGCGTCCAACGTACACCGTTTGCAGCAAATCATCGATTTGGCGGTGAAATACCGCCGCAAGGTGGCGCTCTCGGGCAGAAGTATGTTCAAGGTCGTAGATGCGGCCGTGAAGATTGGAGAATTAAAAATTCCCGAAGGGGTTTTGATTGATATTGAGAAGTGTAAAAATCTCTTTGACGGGGAGCTGTTGATCGTGTCAACAGGCTCGCAAGGGGAACCCATGTCCGCGTTGACGCGTATGGCGATGGGAGAATTTAACAAAGTGACGATTGGTGAAAACGATACGATCATTATTTCCGCAAACCCGATCCCCGGCAACGAAAAGATGATTTATAGGGTTATCAACAACCTGTATAAAAAGGGCGCAAGGGTGGTTTATGAAAGCTTGGAAAAGATCCACGTGTCGGGACACGCTTGTCAGGAAGAACATAAAATCTTGCATTCCCTGTTAAAGCCCAAATTTTTCATCCCCGTACACGGCGAATACCGCCATTTAAAACGTCACGCGCAGCTTGCCGTATCGTTGGGGATGTCTGAACAAAATATTCTTATTACCGACATTGGAAACTGCGTCGAGCTGACGAAAAAGTCAATGAAATTGGGCGAAAATATTCCTGCGGGGACGCGTTTGATTGACGGCGCAGGGGTGGAGGATTACGGTACCAGCGAGGTTATGAAAGACCGTTTGAAGATGTCTGCGGATGGTGTGTTCACGGTGGCGGTTGCGGTATCGGGCAACTACGTGGTCGGCGAAGCGGTGATCGAGGCGCACGGATGCGTATTTGCAGGCGAGGATATGGAGGCGGAGCTTCGCGCCTTGGTACAGCGTACCATTGACGCTTACGATTACGGAAAGGGAAACAAAGAGGATTTGCAGATCGCTATTCGGAAAGCGTTGAAAAATTATTTTTACAAAAAGACAAAGCAGGCGCCTTTGATTGTGGTGTCGGTGTTAGAGCTTTAATCGATTATGAAATATACGGCATCTTTGGTAAAATTGAATATAGACGAACGAATTTCCGCGCGCCGCGCGGAGGCATTGTCGCGCGGCATTCCCGTGGCAGACGATGAAACGCTAAATTTTCTTTTGCTGATGCTGGATGCGACGAAACCCAAGCGCATTTTGGAAATCGGTACGGCGGTAGGTTTGTCTTCCGTTGCGATGTTGTTACAATGTCCGTCCGCGCGCTTGACGACGATCGAGCTGGAAGAAGACCGCTATTTAGAGGCAAAACAAAATTTCTCCGATTTTGGTGTGACCGACCGTGTGAATGCTCACTTAGGCGATGCGGGGGAGATTCTTGCTATGATGGACGGAGAATTTGACTTTGTCTTTTTAGACGGCCCCAAGGCGCAATATGAAAAATATTTATTCGATTTAAAGCGTATGATGAAGACGGGCGCATTGCTTTTTGCCGATGACGTCTTGTTGTACGGTTGGGTCAGCGGTGAAGAACCGACCCCGCAAAAACGTCATTCGATCGTGGACAAGATTCGTTCGTACCTGGACGTGGTGACCTCGGATAAAGAATTGATCACTTCGGTGTTGAACGTAGGGGATGGCGTGGCGTTGTCCGTGTACAAACCTCAAAACAATCGTTAAACTCGACCATGGGTGGTGCATTTTGAAAGATACAAGAGAAAACAATAGAATTAAATCCGAATTATTGGCGCCCGCGGGCAGTTATCAAAAGCTGCTGACGGCGTTCCATTT
>JAFWAN010000023.1 GCA_017507585.1 Clostridia bacterium | reverse complement strand
CCCTGTGATTTCCAATGAGCACGGACATATGGACTCGTACAACAATCTATTGATGGGATATACGGAAGAAGCAAAGACGGAATTGTTAAAGACGTTAAATCTCGATTTGGCTGTTTCCAAGGAAACGCCGCCTGCCTTTATTTGGACGACCGCTGCGGATGATATGGTACCCAACGACAATGCCTTGCGATATGCTTTGGCACTCAGCAGGCAAGGGATCGAATACGAACTGCACGTATATCCTCGCGGGGCGCACGGTTCGTCAACGGGTGCTTTGGAAATCAACGCAGAGGTGCCTGCGCTTCAAAAAATCAAACATTGGATAGATGACTGCGCGGAATTTTTCCGATTGTATACCATAGAAAAAGCATAATAAAAGAGGGGGATTTTCCCCTCTTTTTTGGTTGTCAACGCGTACATGGGGCGGTGGTTATTGCTTTCGCAGACGGATATATTCGCTGCCGCTACGTAAAACGCAGCCGTGCGCTTTTGCAAGGGCTGAAACGCTCACCACTTGATAACCCATATTTTTTAAATCAGGCAATAAACGCTTTAATGCATCCACCGTGGCGGGATAACCGTCGTGCATTAAGACGATGGCGCCGGAAAATAGATTTTCTAAAATGCCGTTGTAAATATCTTCGGCGGGCGTCTTTGCCCAATCAAGAGTGTCGATAGACCAGTTGATGATCGGCGTGCTTACTTGTGATTTAACAAAGTCGTTTACACGGCCGAACGGCGGACGTAAAAGATGACGGGGCTTTCTGTCGACGCTTGATAACATTTGGTCGGTGTCATCGATTTCCGCCTGCAAGACTTCGGCGGAAAGGGCTGTAAGGTCAAAATGGGATTTGGTGTGATTGCCCAATTCAAAGCCCAATGCAGTTGCCGCGTGTAAGGAAGGCAGGCTTTCTTGCGTGATTAAGCCGCTGTTGAGAAATAACGTAGCGGTCGCAAGACAATCGGGATTGTTTTCATTGTATTCTGCGAAAACGGCAAGGATGCTTTCCAAAGTTTTTGAAGGCGAATCGTCAAAGGTAAGCGCAACCAATTTTCGATTTGGTTGGATATACGAGATATCGACGTCGTCGGTATTCCATACGGCATCCTCCGTTGTATTTTTACTTTCTAACGGTACGATTTCCTCTTCAAAAAACGTATCGAAGGGGGGCAGGTATGCGTTGAACTGCTGTTTAGGCGATGTATTTGCGCTACAAGCGGATAACAGGACGAGACAAATCGTTAAAATTGTCGCATAGATATATTTATACATAAACTCAGTATTTGCGTTTAAAGGTTCTTTATACCGTAATAAAAATAGAAAAGACCTTGACAATTTATTTTTTATGTGATATAATTATATGGTATGGTAAGAAAAAGTTTCTTAAAAAGTAGCAAAAGATAAGGCGGCGACATAGGTATAAGTATCTGCCGAGGCGGAAAATCAATCAGGTATAGGTATAATTGTGGATACAGAAAAACAGATAAGGGCAGTTTGCGAAAGATTTCAAATAAGAGGGGAATACCGTTCGTTTAATCTGCTTTCCAACGGACATATCAATACGTCGTATCAGGTATTTTTTTACCGCGACGGCGAATTGAAGGATTATATTTTACAAAAAGTCAATACGTACGTTTTCCACGATCCGATTGCGATGATGGAAAATATTTCTTCCGTAACCGAATACGTACGCGCGAAAATTAAGCAAAAACAGAAAACGGCAAAGCGTAACGTGTTGCATTATTCTAAAACGGCGGATGGGAAGTATTATACCATAATGGAAGACGGCGGTTTTTGGCGTTGCTGTCGGTATATAAACGATTCGGTTTGTTTTGAATATACAAATGATTTGAAGGTTGTAGAAAACGCGGGGAAGGCGTTTGGGGAATTTCAGGTATATCTTGCCGATTATCCGGTAAAAGATCTGCATATCGTTATTCCGCATTTCCACAACACAGTGATGCGTTTCGATACGCTGCGTCAAGCAATTGAAAACGATTTTGCGGGAAGAAAGGACAGCGTGCAGGAGTGGATTGATGGTTATATGGCGTTGGAGGAAATTGCTACGCGCTTATACCGTATGCAAAAGGCGGGGATATTACAGCTCCGTGTAACGCATAACGATACGAAACCGAGCAACGTGCTGTTTGATAAAAACACCTTGGAACATCTTTCCGTTATTGATTTAGATACGGTTATGCCGGGGTTGGTAGCGTGTGATTTTGGCGATGCGATCCGTGTGATTGGATCCACGGGGGCGGAGGATGAACAGGATTTATCCAAAGTTGCCTTGGATATGGATAAGTACGAGGCGTTTACGCGTGGATTTGTGGGCGCGCTTTGTTCCAGTATGACACCTGCGGAAAAAGAAACCTTGGCGCTTGGCGCAGTGGCGATGACGGTAGAGTGCGGTATTCGTTTCTTAACGGATTATTTGGACGGAGATAAATATTTCCGCATTCATTATCCCGATCAAAACTTGGCGCGCGCAAAGGCACACCTGATTTTATCAAGGGATATGGTGAAGAGATTAGACGAGATGCAAAAAATTGTGGAAAAATATTGCAAATAAAAAAATCGGCAGAGAAGTCTGCCGATTTTAATTTTTACCAGCGTGAAACAACGCCATAATCACGACGCCTAAATTTCCGCCAACGACGATCCCTACCGTCAATCCAATCCAAAACATAACCGCCTCCCATTCCATTTTTACCCAATTTACGGTTGTTTATACAGAGTATGAAAAAATAACGGCTTTTGTAACCATTTTTCCCTTTATCGGATATAATAAATGGAAGAGAGATGGGAGGGATGCTATGAAAATTCGATTTATGGGGCAAGGTAAATTGGAGGATTTGCAAAGTAAAGTGGAGGGGGATGAGGATTTGACTCTGCTTTCCTTCGGTTGTATGGGTGAGGTTAGTTATGAAAAGGAATTGCGGGGAGAGAGTGATTTTTTCGAAAAGGCAACCCGATTATCCAAACAAACGCAAGGGGTTGTGGTGTGCGGCTGTATTACGGATACGAGGGGGATGAAACGGAAATCGGCGTTGCTTGCGGAAAATGGGCGTTTGATGGGGGTTTCGGATATGACGCACACCTTTGACGGTGGAATCAGCTGCGGTGCGGGCCTGCGCGTTTATGATACGAAGGTTGGAAAAGTGGGGATTGCCGTAGGGGAGGATATCACGGTTCCTAAAGTCGTGGAGGCGCTTTCGGCGTGCGGAAGCGACGTAATCGTTTGTCCTTATGGTAAAGTTTTAAACAGCACGCCGCAAATTTTACTGCGTGCGTATGCGTATCTCTACGGGATTCCGCTTGTGCTGTGCGGGATGGGATATTGTTTGGCTGTGGGGGCGGAAGGGGAGATACAATTTGCCTCCGCGCAAAATTTGGCAACGTACGTTTTGGAGATGCGAAAGGAATATCATTTGATGGAAGAACGGCGAAGAGGGGTATTGTGTTTTTAGACGTAAAAAAAGCTTCGCGTTTGCGAAGCTGATTTTTTAAAACCCTGCGTTTTTAATATCGCGATCAGTCGAACGTTTTAAATCACGTTCGGCGATGGCTTGCTTTTTATCGTAGGTATGTTTACCGCGGCAGAGGGCGATCTCCATCTTTACAAGGGAACCTTTAAAATATAATTTCAATGGTACCAGCGTATAGCCTTGACGGTTGATTTTGCCTGCGATTTTTGCGATTTCACCGTTATGAAGCAGCAGTTTTCGATCTCTACGCGTATCTTTGGTACTGAATGCATCCGATTTGTCGTACAGGGCGATGTGCATATTTTTTACGGTAACCTCGCTGCCTCGTACGAAACAGAAACTGTCGTTCATATTGACGTTTCCTGCGCGCAAGGATTTGATTTCATTTCCTTCCAATACGATGCCTGCCTCGTATTTTTCTTCAATGAAATATTCAAACGAGGCGCTTTTATTGTTTGCGATAATTTTCATAATATACTCCGTATTTTGTATTCAACACATACATGGTAGGGGGTTATAACTTTTTCAGTAGTTTAAATTCTGTTCTGCGTCGGTAGAAATCCACGTCGTCAACCTTTACCTTGATTCGCTCGCCAATGGTATAGGTTTCTGTCCTGCCTACCAAGCGGAATCGGTCGGCATCGTAGGAAAATTCGCCGTACAGGGATTCGATGGGGATGAAGCCCTCTACCGTATTGGGAAGCTCGGCAAACAGCCCGAACGAGGTGACGCCGGAGATCACCGCTTCATACACCTGTCCAATGCGGTCGCTCATATACATAGCCATATACAAATCGTCTACTTCCCGTTCAGCGTCGGTTGCTCGGCGTTCACGGTCGGAGGATTGTTTGGCTGCGGTGGAAACGAACTCTCCAAAGCGTTCTACCGCTTCGGGATATCCACCGTTTAAGATCAATTTGATGATGCGGTGGATGCAAAGATCGGGATATCGGCGGATGGGAGAGGTAAAGTGGCAATAACATTTGCTTGCCAAGCCAAAATGCCCCAAGTTTTTCGTATCGTAACGCGCCTTTTGCATAGAGCGTAACATCACGCGATTGAGTACGGAATAGCAGGGCAAAGCCTCCGCCGATTTTAAAATATTTTGGTAATCGTATGGTTTGACGTCCTGCGCAGAAAAACGCGCCGTTAAACCTAAGGTTTGCGCAAACGCGCGGAAGAAAGTCGCTTTTTCCTCGGTCGGTTTTTCGTGTACGCGGTATACGAAAGGTGCTTCGATCGAATGCATATATTCTGCTACCGTTTCATTGGCGAGGACCATAAACGCTTCGATGATTTGATAGGAAAATTCCCGCGTGTAATCGGGGATTTTAATTTCGTCATTTTCAAGGATAATTTTTGCTTCTTTGACGTCCAAGGAAATGTTTCCTTTCTTATCGCGCATTGTCTGCAAAATATGGGTTAATTCGGCAAAGAGGTATACCATGTCTTTAACGACGGAATACTTTTTGCAAATTTCTTCATCGTTTTGTAGGATTTTTTCTATTTCGCCGTAGCTCATTTTATGACGGGAGCGAATGATGCCTTCGACGATTTCGCTGCTTTTAACGTTGCCCTTTTTGTCAATAGTCATAAGGCAGGATAAGGTCAAGCGGTCTTCTCCTTCGTTCAGGGAACAAATACCGTTGGAAAGGGCTTTGGGGAGCATAGGCAATACTCGGTCGGGGAAATAGACGCTGGTTCCGCGTTCCAACGCTTCGATGTCTAAGGGAGATCGGTATTCAACGTAATGGGTAACGTCCGCAATATGCACACCAAGGAGATAATCCTCTCCCACCTTTTCCAAGGAGATGGCGTCATCGATGTCACGGGTATCCGCGCCGTCGATGGTCACGATCAGCTTATCGCGAAAGTCACGCCGCGCGGAGATGTCTTCTTGTGTAATAGGCCGTGCCGCTTGTTTTTCTGCTTCTTTGAGGACACGGGGCGGAAATTCTTCCTTCAAGCTGTAGGAGCGGATAATAGACAGCTCTTCCGCGAAAAAATCGTCCTCGTCGCCGAGCACCTCAATAATTTCACCGCCCGGGCATTTCCCATACGGATACGAGGTGATTTTCGCCACTGCTTTGACGCCGCTTTTGATATGGGAACAATCGGAAAGCGGGATATAGATTTCCGTTGAAAAACGT
>JAFWAN010000022.1 GCA_017507585.1 Clostridia bacterium | reverse complement strand
ATATGCGTGTGCGAGCAATAGAAGCCGGTGAACATCGACAAATCGTACTGATTTTCTACCGTATAGGTATTTACGCGGGGCGCAAATTCAAAGTAGTAAATATCTTCCCCTTGAGATCCGTATTGGTCCTGTTCAACGATACGTTTCCCGCTGATCCAGTCCATAATGGATTTTGCCTGCTCTTCCGTGGCAATCCCGTAATAGATGGCTTCCGTGTTCCACATCGTATAGCCGTAATCGTACCATCTGTCTTCCGAATCGGAATACCCTGCAACGAAACGACCCGTTTCCTCGCTCCAAAATCCCGTCTTATCCTCATCGTTGATAGGCTTACGAAGCTCGGTCAAAACATCATTTGCAATCTTCGTAAGGGACGCCGCGTCATAATCATACACGCTTTCGCCGCATTGGAACTGTCTGTCTGCCGTCAAAACGGTTGCCAAAGATTTATCCACGCTGATACCGTTGTCCACAAGCACTTGTTCCAAATACGCAAGGTCAACCAACGCTTCATAGAAATACATATTCGATTGGAAATCATATTTCGGCATATAGGAAATATCCCAATACCCGTTACCCAAACACATTGCCATCTTGTCGTTTTTCATTTCCGCGGTTTTATCCGAATCGTGACCGACCAAATAGCTTTGATTGTTAAGATGACGCTGTTCATCATACATCTGCATATAGAAGTTGATCGCCTTGCGCGCACGGGTAATATTTTCTTTCAAATATTCAAGATCTCCCGTATAATCGTAATCCTGACGCAAGGAAGAAATCAAAAGCGAATTGTTGTTGGAATGTCTTGTATCAAACGCTGTTCGAACGTAGCTCATACCGAACTTACCCGTCAGCTGTTTGCCTGCTTTGGGTACGATTTCTACCCTGATTTGACGGATGTACGAGGTCAATTCTTTATCCGAATTCCACTTTTCTTCCGCATACATAGGCAAGAAAATCATATGCTCGTAAATGGGAGTATAATCGTATGCGATAAACGCCTTTTCATTGACGGAAACGCGCTTGTCTTCGCTAAATTCAGGCTCTTCCGAGGTCGTATACCAAACGTACACGTCCTCAATGTTATCCGAATCTGCCGTGTACATACGCAAGTCAATTTCCAAAAGCGGCGTATAGTACGCGCAGATTTCCTGCATATAATTTTCAGGAGCGGGCGAAGTAAATACAATATTCTCCGTCGGCTCCTCTATGGTTGCCGCATACAACCCGTCTGCCATCGCTGCGCCTACGTTGCTTGACCAATTGCTGGTATCGTCGCCGTTGAAATCCCAGCTGTTGGACATACCTTCAGAGTTTGCAGACGTCGGGAACGGCCAACCCATACGGTGTTCGCCGGAGCTTAACGTGGACGTTGCATCACGTATAATATCGCTTTCCTGCCATACGTAGCCGTATCTGTCCACGGGTACGCCCGAAAGCATTCTTCTCAAACCGTCGATACGATCCGAGCTTCCGTCCTGCGTGCTGGAAAACGGATAATATGCCAAAGACATCCATTCCTGCCAGAAAAACTGCTTTGCGGTGAAGCCCGCCGATACACTGCTGACCTTTTGATCCAAACCGTCTTCAAAGATATTGCCTGCGTGGCGTTTAAAATAATCGTTTAAGAAAAAGTCAAGATCGTCGTTCGAGCTGTTAAAATGTACGAGGTTTTCACTCTTTTTTTCATACTTGTAGTTGACGGGTTGGTAGGTGGTTACTTCATTGACGCTGCTGTCGCTGCCGTTACCGCCAAAACAACCTGCCCCCATCGAAAGGAAGGTAAGTGCAGCCATACCGCCGCATAACAATTTATTGATTTTCTTCATCACGCTTCCTCCTTATCAATGCCGTTGCGCCCAAAGCAATCAACGCCATACTACCGATCAAGCCTCCCGATACCACCGAAGCGCAACCGTTCGCGCTCGGTTCCTCGGTAACGACTTGTTTGTCGATCGGATCCAAATCCACAACGTTTTGTTCTACGGTAAAAGTAATCTTTTCGCCTTTATATTCGACCACGAAGGTTGCAACGTTGCCTT
>JAFWAN010000021.1 GCA_017507585.1 Clostridia bacterium | reverse complement strand
GCGGTTGACCTGACACGCAACCAAAACCATATCGTTGTGATAAGCGGTTTTTAAAGAAGAACGCTCCGTCAAATCGAGATACGCGCGCGGGTAAAATTTTACGAGGTCTTCGACTTCGTAAATGCCCAGCTTATGAAAATCTTTTTCGCGTTTTTCTCCAATAGAACGCAACGTGGATAATTTCATCCCTTCTCCTTTCCTTCTTTCATAAAGGACAGCCTCTCTCCATGGAGTAGGCATCCTCACTTTTTATACCCATTTCTACGCAAAATGGGAAAGCGCCGCCGCCTTCCCACTTATTTTGCTTATTTATTTGTATAATTATGCATATTTTCACGCAATTATATGCATTATTCCAAAGCCAAGATATAGTAATATACCGCTTGACCGCCGTTGTGGAAATCCACGTCGCAATCGGGATATTTTTCTGCGATCACTTCACTGAGGGCAGCCGCTTCTTCTTCATTGACGTCCTCACCGTAGTACAGCGTAATGACCTGATGCGAATCTTCTTTCATCTTGCCGATCAGCTTTAACACGGTTTCTTCCAACGAATGGGACTTTGCCAAAATCTTCTTATCATCCAACCCGATGATATCCCCTTCCTTGATCGAGAACCCGTTCAAGGTGGTATTTCTTACCGCATAGGTAACCTGACCAACCTTTACGTTGTCAAGGGCGTGGATCATATTCGTCTTATTTTCTTCCGCACTGGATTCGGGATCAAATTCAAGCGCCGCCGCAAAACCTTGCGGTACGTTCTTGGTGGGGATTACGTGTAAAGTCTTGTTTTCTACAAGGTTTTTCGCCTGTTCCGCCGCCAAAATGATATTTTTGTTGTTGGGGAAGATGAAAATATGGTCTGCGTTGATCTTCTGCGCCGCATTTGCGATATCGTTTGCAGAAGGGTTCATCGTTTGACCGCCTTCGATGATACGGTCCACCAACAATTCTTTGAAAATTTCGGAAAGCCCTGCGCCCGTACAGATTGCAAGCATACCCATTTCCTTTCTTTCCGCGTCCATCTTCGCCTTCAACTGACGGTTCTGCTCTAACATATTTTCGATCTTGGGTCTATCCAACTCGCCAAGTTCCAACGCATACGTCAACGCTTTACCCGGTTGATTGGTGTGTACGTGAACCTTAACAAACTCCAAATCCCCGATACAAATTACGCTGTCGCCGATCGCCATCAATTTTTCACGCAAACGGTCGATTGCAGAAAGCGTGGTACTCTTTTTTAAGTTAATGATGAAAAATTCGGTACAATATGCGTATTGAATTTCCCCAATATCCATATTTAAAATGGAAGAATTGTCGCCAAATTCGCCATCGTCGGAAGCGGACGCCTGCATATCGCCGTAATCGTCTGCAATTTCTTCACCCGTCAACGCAGAAAGGAAGCCTTTGACGATGGTCATCAAGCCTACCCCACCAGAGTCGACTACGCCGGCTTTTTTCAGCACGGGCAACATTTCGGGGGTCAACGCCAAAGCGCGTTCGCCTTCTTTGATGACGTCTTCTAAAAACGTTTCTACGTTCTTCTTTTTCGCCGCAATCTTCACCGCATATTCGCTCATCATACGGATAACGGTCAAAATGGT
>JAFWAN010000020.1 GCA_017507585.1 Clostridia bacterium | reverse complement strand
TAAATATCTCCGTTTTGCGTTGTGCCACGCGCCATAGGACGGTCGGGGGATAAGCCGCGCGCGCGAAAGGATTGTATATCGTTCAGGTCAATTAGACCTTTCATCTCCTCGTAGGAAAATGCCTCGATGCTCGACGTTTCGTGTGAAGTGCGAAATCCGTCGAAAAAATGCAAGAAGGGAACGCTGCTTTTCAAGGTTGCAAGATGCGCGATCAGCGCAAAGTCCATACATTCTTGTACGCAAGAAGCCGCAAGCATGGCAAAGCCCGTTTGCCTGCACGCCATAACGTCCTGATGATCGCCGAAAATACTGAGGGCGTGGGTAGAAAGCGCGCGTGCGCTGACGTGGAACACGCAAGGCAGCAATTCACCTGCGATTTTATACATATTCGGTTGCATCAAAAGGAGACCTTGACTGCAGGTATAGGTCGTGGCAAGCGCGCCGCAGGTCAACGCGCCGTGTAAAGCTCCCGAAACGCCTGCTTCCGATTGCATTTGGACAACCTGGGGAACCCCCTCAAAAAGGTTTGTTTTACCTGCGGCTTGCCATTCATCGGCAAGCTCTGCCATTGGGAAGAGGGGGTGATAGGGTATATGAGCATCAGCTCTGAAAAAGCATAGGAAACGTAGCTTGCCGCCGTGTTTCCGTCCATAATCATTTTTTCCATAAAGACAGTATGCGCATTTTATCAAAAAACAGTATAAAAATCGAGATTTTTTTTCTTTTACACGTATTGACAACCTTTGTTTTATGCAGTATAATACTACATAAGAGCGTGGCTCAAAAAAATACAGGAGAACAATATGAGAAAAAACGTAAACATTGGCAATTGGAGTTTGGCTTGGGTGGACAATGCTACCTTATGCGAGAAAGCAATAGATTTTAAACGTGCAAAAGACGTAAAAAAAGGCGGTTGCCGTGTGATTGATGCAACGGTACCTGGCGGTTTTGAAATTGATTTTATGCGCGAAGGTTTGTTGGACGATATCTATATGGGTACCAACACTTTGCAAACGCAAAAATATGAAAATTTGCATCTGTATTATTTTACCGAATTTACCTATACGGCAGAGGAAGGCTTTGACGCAAATCTTTGCTTTGGCGGAATTGATACGGTTGCGGAAATCTATTTGGACGGTAAAAAATTGGCGTTCGTGGAAAATATGTTCCACGCGCACCGTTTCAGCTTGAAAGACGTAAAAGAGGGCAAGCACGAGTTGTTTGTACATATTCTTCCTTCCACTATATATGCCCGTCAATTCGACATTCCTGCGATGTGTTTCGGCTTGAAATACAACCACGACGGCATTATGCTTCGTAAACCCGGCTCGATGTTCGGCTGGGATATTATGCCCCGCATTGTATCGGGCGGTTTGTGGAAACCTGTGGAAATTGAATATTTGCCCAAGGCGCGTATTGTCAATCCTTATACCTATACCGCAAACTTTTGGGGTACCGCAACGGATACGGCATGGCTTGTGACCACGTTGAAAATTGAAACGGAGGCAGATTTTATCCAGGATTACCGCGTGGTGATCCACGGTAAGTGTCAGGACAGCGAATTCCACCAAGAATACCGTCCGTTCTGCGCATCTTGCAAAATTGAATTCCCCGTGCATTATCCTAAGCTCTGGTGGCCGAAAAATTACGGCGAGCCCAACCTTTATGACGTAGAAATTACGCTGTTGCGCGACGGAGTTGTCTGCGATAAGGTATCCTATAAATTGGGTATTAGAACGATTTGGTTAAAGCGCACCTCGCAATCGGGCGACGATGGCGAATTTTGCTTTATCGTCAATCGCAAAAAGATTTTTGTGTTTGGTACAAATTGGGTGCCTTGCGACGCGCTTCCATCCCGCCACGACGAATATACCTTGCGCGATATCGAGATGGTCAACGACCTTAACTGCAATATGATTCGTTGTTGGGGCGGTAATGTATATCCCAGCGACGTGTTGTACGATTACTGTGACGAACACGGTATTATGATTTGGCAGGATTTTGCAATTGCCTGCGGATATTATCCCGACGATGAACGCCTTTGTCAGTTGATGAAGGAGGAAACGAAACAAATTGTTTTGGAAAGACGCCAACACCCGTCGCTTGCGGTATGGGCAGGGGATAACGAATGCGACGTCTTTATCGTTCCTGGTTGGGGAGAACCGCATACGGACGACGATGCGCCCACCCCCATCAATCCCAACCTTAACAAACTGACGCGCGACGTGGTATTGCGTGAAGTGCGCAACCATGATGCAATTCGTCCGTATTTGCCCAGCTCGCCTTATTTGGACGAAGTAGCTTGGCGTTACGGTATGCCGTCGGAAGACCACGCTTGGGGTCCGAGAGATTTCTTTAAGGGGGAATATTATAGAAACGTAGATTGCCACTTCGCTTCGGAGATTGGTTATCACGGTTCGCCTTCGCCCGAATCAATTAAGAAATTTATCCCCGCGGAAAGCCTGCCCAAAACGTCGATTAAAGAGATTTGCGACAATCCCGATTGGTTGGTGCACGCCGCAGGTATGGAACCCTACGTCGAGGGCAACCCTTATGCTTACCGCTTAGGTTTGATGATTGGACACGTAGAACGCATTTTTACCACGGCAAGCGGGGATTTGGATACGTTTGCTCGTCAGAGTCAGATTTCACAGGCAGAAGCCAAGAAATTCTTCATTGAAAAATTCCGCGTTGCAAAATGGCGCAAGACGGGTATTCTTTGGTGGAATATCATTGACGGTTGGCCGCAGGTTTCCGACGCCGTAGTCGATTGGTACGGCTGTAAGAAATTGGCGTACCATTATATCAAGCGTTCGCAACAACCTTTCTGTATGATTTGTGACGAACCGAAAGACGGCGTGATCGATTTGATTGCAACCAACGATTTGCAGGTGACGCAATCGGCAAGCTATACCGTAGAAAATGTGGTAACGGGCGAAACGTTATGCTCTGGAGAATGCAGCTTGGATGCAAACGGCATTACGAAGGTGGCAAGCCTGCCTGAAATCAAAGGCGGCTTCTATTTGATCCGTTGGAAGACGGAACAGGCGGAAGGGGTCAATCACTTCGTATGCAATATCGGAGAAGGCTGGACGTACGAACAGTATAAGGCTTGTATGGAAAAAGCAGGCTTCTACAACGAAT
>JAFWAN010000019.1 GCA_017507585.1 Clostridia bacterium | reverse complement strand
TATATCGGGTAAAAATGCTTTACCACACGATAGAAACCGCGAATTTTTGACGCGAAGGAATACGATGACGGTAACGGTAAAAAAGACAATTGAATTAAAATCCTTGGACGAGCTGTCGGGGATTTTGGGTACGTACGACGAGTACTTGACTTATCTTTCTCGGGAACTGAATTTGCTTGCCTACGTAGACGGTATGAAAATCCGTTTGGAAGGCAGTGAAGAGGATGTGCGTTTGGGGGAAATGGTCATCCAAGCCCTTGCGCAAACGGTACGCGGCGGCGAACGGATCGACGGACCTCGTATTGCGTACTGTATCGAGCTTGCCCGCGAAGGCAAAGCGGAAGATATTGCGCTTTTGGAAAGCGGTACGGTGGCAATCACGGCGCGCGGAAAGCAAATCAAATGTAAGACAGTCGGACAGAAAACCTACGTGGACGCTATCAAGAAGAACACGGTGATTTTCGGCGTGGGGCCTGCGGGTACGGGGAAAACCTACCTTGCCGTGTGCATGGCGGTTTCGGCGTTTAAAAGCAAGCAGGTGGAAAAGATCATCCTCACCCGCCCTGCGGTGGAAGCGGGGGAAAAGTTAGGCTTCTTACCTGGGGATTTGCAGGAAAAGGTAGACCCGTATCTTCGTCCCTTGTACGATGCCTTGCAAGAATTGCTTGGTCTGGAAACGTATGCGAAATTGATGGAACGCAACGTGATTGAGGTGGCACCTTTGGCATACATGCGAGGTAGAACCTTGTCCAATGCGTTTATCATTTTGGACGAAGCGCAAAACACGACCAAGGAACAGATGAAGATGTTTTTGACCCGTATGGGCGAGGGCAGTAAAATGGTGGTGACGGGTGACGTCACGCAGATTGACCTTGACGGAAAATCCAGCGGCTTGGTTCACGCAACGTCGATTTTGGAAGGTGTAGAGGGTGTGGCAGTGTGCAAACTGACGGCGAAAGACGTCGTAAGACATCCTTTGGTGATGCGGATTATTCGTGCCTATGAAAAGGATGCGGAAAAAACAGAAAGTAAAAAAGAAAAAACGCGTCAAGGCGACGCGAAAGGAGAGTAACGAAAGATGGCAATACTTCGATTTAATAAAGATTGGTCCAGAAAGCAGTTTTTGGCAAGTATTTTGCTGTTCTTCGTGCATTTTGTCATATTGATTGGCATTATGGCAGGATTGCTTTTATGGAAAGAATGGGGACATTTGGCGGCGCATATGAAACAGTTTGGTGCCAGCTACTTATACGCGCTGTTTTGCGTATTGCTGCTGATTGTCATTATGTATCTGTACTTCTTCTTTGAAGAACGGACCATTTTATCTACGGGTAAAAACATAGCCCTTATGTTCACGATGTTGGATTTGTCCTTTATTGCATCGTGGTTGGTGGGGGACTACATTGATATTTTCGCGCGTCCGGTTGCGTTGGTTGCTTTGATGATTTGCGTTTTGGTCGGACGCCGCGTAGCGGTGTTTATGAACATCATCAACGCATTGCTTGTGTTCGTGGCGGATACGTTTGCAGGCGGGCTTTCCGCAGACAGTGCGTACTATTCGTCCTTGCTGATTTCATTTTCGGCGGGTATGCTTGCAATTTTCTTCTGTGAAAAAGCAAAGACGCGTTTCCGCGTGGTCTTGGTGGGTGTCGCGATCGTTATTCCGATCGAGTTCATCATTTTCTTGTTGGAGATTTCCACCTTCATCGAAAACGTGGGCAACGGTTGGCAAGCTTTGCAAGGGATCTTATTGCATATGGGTTACGGCTTATTCGGCGGTGTAACCTCAACCATTCTCTTCCTGTCTATCCTACCTGTATTTGAGGTAATCTTTAATTGCCTGACGGTGTATAGGCTGCGAGAATTGACCAGCTCGGATGCGAAGATTTTGCAAAAATTGAAGGCGGAGGCGCCCGGTACTTACAATCACGCAATGACGGTGGCGCAGCTTGCGGAGGCTTGCGCGGCGGCAATCGGGGAAAACGTAGACTACGCCCGTGCGGCGGCGCTTTACCACGACGTTGGTAAATTGCATTATCCCGAGCATTTCACGGAAAATCAGGGGGAATATAACTTGCACGACGAATTGACCCCCGAGCTTTCGGCAGACATCATTCGTTCGCACGCGAACGATGGGTACGATTTGATCAAAGCAAACCACCTGCCCGATTTCTTGGCAGATATCGCGTTGCAGCATCACGGCACGATGCCCATCCGCTATTTCTACGCGAAAGCGCTGAAGATGACGGACGGGGAATTGAACATTGAGGACTTCTCGTATATGGGGCCGAAGCCTCAAACGAAGCTGGCGGCAATCATTATGATTGCGGACGCGTCCGAAGCGGCGGTAAGAGCGGTAGATGCGCGCAAGCCCGAGCAGGCTGAAAAGGCAATCCGCGGGATCATCGAAGAACGTATGGATTTGGAACAGTTCTCCGAATGTGACATTACGATGGTAGAATTGACCAAGATTCGTATGGCGTTGGTGGCGTCCCTTTCGGGTGTATATCATCACCGTATCAAATACCCTTCCATCAAGTATAAGCGTACAGAATACGGTACGAAAGGAGAAAATGCATGACGGATTTTGTCATTGTTTGCGACGGGGAAGAATTTCCTGAGGACAACGTCCGCGCGTTGGAAAATGCGTTGCAGGGCTTTGTGTCCACGGACGTGCCTTTGTGCGTAGAGGTGGTTTTCGTCGACGGCGAAGAAATTCGGCGCTTAAACCGTGAAATGCGAGATATTGACAAGGTGACGGACGTGCTTAGTTTCCCCACGTTAGACGGTATCAAAGGACAAGCGATTTGCGGCGAAGAGTATCCTTATGATATGGACGAAGAGGGAAATTTGTTGATCGGGTCGATTGCCATTTGTTGCGATCGCGCGAGGGAGCAAGCGGAAGAATACGGTCATTCGTATACGAGAGAATTGCATTATTTGTTGGTACACGGCATTATGCATTGCCTTGGATATGACCATATGATAGAATCTGAAAAAGCAGAAATGAGGGAAAAGGAAGAATATATTCTTTCCAAATTGGGTATTACAAGAGAGTAAAAAGGAGTTTTTCAAAGGATAATGAGAAGCGGATACGTAGCGGTAATCGGTAAAGCAAATGCGGGCAAAAGCACGCTCATCAACGTAATGGTCGGGGAGAAGGTGTCGATCGTTTCTCCCAAACCTCAAACGACGCGCGATCGGATTTTGGGTGTATTGACGGAAGAGGATTATCAAATCGTTTTCGTGGATACCCCCGGTATCTATAAGGCGCGTAATGCGTTGACGGATATGATGATGCGTACGACGGATATGAGTGCGAAATCGGTGGATTATATTCTTTTCGTGTTGGACGGACACGAAGGGGTAAAGGACGAGGATTTCGAGCTGATCCGCAAATACAAAGCCCTCAATATTCCGATGGCGGTTGCGTATACGAAAATAGACATTATGCCTAAGGAAAATATTCCTTTGGATATGGCGAAATTTGCGGATGCGGATTTGGACCTGGACGTTTTTCCCGTTTCGGCGCGTAAGGGGAAAAACGTGCGTCAGCTGAAAGAATTCCTCGTGCAGCAAATGCCCGAAGGGGATAAGGTATTTCACGAAGATATCGTGTCGGATAAAAGCGAACGGTTTATGATTGCGGAAATTATGCGTGAAAAAATCCTGCTGAAATTCGACAAGGAAATTCCGCACGGCATCGCCATCGTCATCAACACCTTTACCTTGCAGGACAACGGCGTGTATGAGGTGAATTTGGACATCGTTTGCGAGCGTGCAAATCACAAGGCGATTTTGATCGGAAAACAGGGCAAAGCGATCAAAGAAGTTTCCTCGTTTGCGCGCCAAGATATGGAAAAATTCCTCGGTGCAAAGGTATTTTTGACCACTTACGTCAAGGTGAAAGAGGATTGGCGGGATAAGATGAATTTACTCAAAGAGTATGGCTATGAGGACTACAAGGAGTAAAACACATATATGCGTCGCATTTCAGCGTCGTGGCTGTGTGTGCCTTGGTCACGTACGTCTATGTACGCTCCCGGCGGCATACGCGCCACTCCTTGAACTGCTCGCATCTCTGCGTTTTTCCAACCTTTAACGGGTATGCGTGTAGCCCCCTAAAAGGTTAGCCAAAAGACACTTGACTGCCTCCAAGCTCAGCTTGGTTGCATCTCTGCGTTTTACCAACCTTTAACGGGTATGCGTGTAGCCCCCCTGAAAAGTCTGCGAAAAGACACTTAACTGGCTGCAAGATCATCTTGCTTCGCATATACCCCTTGCGATATGTGAGAGGAGATGCAAAAAGAGCAATACCTGACATTGGACGTAGATAGGTGTCTTTGTGTTTCGCGCTGAAACAACAGAAGATGGAGTGGATAGCCGTACGAATAATAGTAGAACCTTTTCCACAAACTGTCGGCAGGGAGGGAAACTCTTATGCACGACAAAAAAGACGAAAACGGCGCGGCGCAAATGGCGTGGAAACTCTTTGAAAAAACGGGCAGTATCAATTACTATATGCTCTATTACGACATTTTACGAAAAAAATAACACAACGGGACGAAGGGTATGGAGATTAAAACGGAAGCAATCGTGTTGCAAACGATCGACTACAAAGACAACGATAAATTGCTGACGCTGTTTTCCCCGTCCTTAGGCAGAATTACGGCAGGGATCAGGGGCGTAAAAAAACCGACCGCAAAGTTGGCTTTTTCCGCGCAGCCCTTTTGCTTTGCCGAATATATCCTCGCAGAGAAGGGGGGCAGGTACACGGTCACAAACGCGTATCTGCACGAGAGCTTTTTCTCCCTTCGCTGTGATATCGTACGTTTTTATGCGGCTTGCGCGATGGCGGAAACTTGCCTGACCATTCTGTATGAAAACGAGGATTATGAAGGCCTGTTCGTTGCGTTGATCGAAGGTCTGAAATCCCTTGCCCTGACGGATGACGACCCTGCGGAAGCGGTGGCGGCGTTTGCAATCGTTGCCTTGCGTGAAAGCGGATACCCCCTCGACCTTGGCTTTTTAGAGGAATGTGAAGGGGATATCGGCGACAAGCTTTGGTTTGATTTTGCGGACGGTAAATTTACCACGTTCGACCGCTGTACACAAGGGGAACGCGCCAGCGTTTCCACCTATCATACCTTGCGCAAATGCGCGGGTTTAGCCTATCGGGAAGATGCGCTTAGCGGGGGTAGAAAACGCGCCCTGCGCCTTATACGTGCTTACCTTTCCGAGAAAACCGAATCCAAGCTGGACAACCTTGGCGAATTGATTCGGTTATACGAAGAAAATTAAAAGGAGCCCAAAATGGCAAAAACAACCAAAAAAACGGCACCGTCCAAGGAGACGGCGCCCGTCGTGACCCGCGCAGAAAAAAAGGACGCGACGAAAAACTTGATCCAAGAATGTTTGGCGGTAAAACCGCATAAGCATAACGAATTGTTAGATGCGGTGGCAAAGCTTTACGTCGAACGTTTCGGCGGTGAAGACACAGAAAATATCAACGACGTGAAAGGTCGGATCGGCTCTGTCCTGGATATTATGAAAAAAGAAAGCGATATCATGTACGATGGGGGTATGTATGCATTGAAAGCGCGTGCCCTGCCCCAGCCTCCTACGGAAAAAGCCGAGGAAAAACCCGCGAAAAAGACCGCAAAGAAAACCGTAAAAAAGGCAGAGGAAACCGCGGAAGCCGTAGAAGAAGAAAAGCCTGCGAAAAAATCCACTCGCAAGAAAAAAGAAGAAGCGGTGGAAGAGATAAAAGAGGAGCAACCTGTAAAGAAGACGGTAAAGGGAAAGAAAAAGGCAGAGCCTTTACCTCCCGCACCCTTACAGCCGATTGCGCCCGTGGCGCCGATTACCCCTGAAATTGCGCCCGAGCCCATTCCCGAAGAAAAATCTGCCCCCAAAAAGCGCGGCAGAAAGGCAAAAGCTGTAGAAGAACAGCCTGCGGTTAAAAGCGAGCCGAAAGCAGAGGAAACAAAAGAAGAAAAACCTGCCGTAAAAGAAGAGCCTAAAACGGAAACACAATTGGTGGTCAAGGAAAAAGCGGAGGTTGCGAAAAAGAACGTCGTGATGGATATGAGCTTTTTGTTTGGGGATAAAAAAGAGGCGAAGCCCGCCGAGAAGGCGGGGGAAGTAAAAGAACCCAAGCAAGAACCCAAAGCCGAAGTAAAGGCAGAGGTCAAGACGGTAAAACCCGAAACGAAGACGGAATCCGTTCCGCAAAAGCCCGTCAACGTGCGAAAGCTTTCCGAGAAAAACGTACGCAACGTGAAAAGAGCGGAAAGCAAGCCCTTAACGGCGGACGAAAGATTGCGCGAAGCGTTTTTAAAGCGTTTGCGTTCGCTTGGCGGGGATTATTTCGAATATTACTCGGTATATCTGTTGGAACGCTATTCGATGAAAAATGGCAGACGCTTAGAGGGATTGAAAATCAACGGCGGTGACCGTGACGGCGGTATCGACGGAGAAATTGAGCTGACGGATAAGCTTGGCTTTAAGGAAACCATCTACATACAGTCCAAAAATTGGAATCCTGAAAAGGGTGATGAGAGGCTGTGGGTGGTTGGTGAAACCTTATTGCAGCAATTTATCGGTGCGTGCGCCTGCCGTCAAGCAAGGGACGGGAAACAGCATTGTCGCGGTATTTTCATCACGACTTCGCGTTTTACACCCGAGGCAAAGCGTATCTTGGAGACGATGTCGGACAAAATCGTCGGGTACGACGGAACGGATTTATACGAAGCGGCAAAGGAATGCTCCTTTGGCGTAGTTGAAAAGAACGGCAATTGGGTTTTGGATGAAAAATTGTTTTCTGGTCCCAAAGCGTTCTTCCATTTAGTTTAAAATCCGCATAAACGATACCAAAGAAAAAAACGAGGAATGATATGTTAGAAAATTATCAATTACGTTATCACGCCCGTGTGCAGTTAGGCGGAGGGATTTTCCGTTCGCCTTGGCTGAATATGTTGTTGGCGTGCGCCGTGATCCCTGCGGCGTCTGCGCTGAGCGCATCGCTTCTGTTTGTGGGGGCGATTGCGCTGTTTGTGGTGACAGGTGCGTTGCAATACGGCTTGGCGCGTGTGACTGTCCGTTGCGCGCGTGGGCAAAATTGGAGCGTCGGGCAAGTATTTTGCGGTTTTAACGAGGGCTTTGTAAAAACCTTACTGTTGCATTTGGTGCAAACGATTTTCATTTTTTTATGGACGTTGTTGTTCATTATTCCTGGGATTATCAAGACGTATTCCTATGCAATGGTCTATTATTTACAGCAAGAGCCCGGCAACGTCAACAAAGAACCTACCGATTTATTGACGGAAAGCCGCCGTATGATGGACGGATATAAATTTAAATTATTCTGCTTAGATCTCAGCTTTATCGGCTGGTATTTTTTAGGGGCGCTGTGTTTTGGTATCGGGACGTTTTTCGTGACCCCTTATCATCAAACGGCGCGCGCCAATTTCTACGCGTCGCTTTGCGGAGAACGCAATAGAATTTCGTCTATAAATCACAGTGAGGATTATGAGGACTATGTATAACGAAAGAGCATATAAATTAGGCAGCAAACGTTCGACTATTCGTGAAATTTTCGAATATGCCAAGAAGCGCAGCGGAGAAATCGGCGCAGAAAACGTGTTCGACTTTTCCATCGGCAATCCGTCTGTACCTGCGCCCGATGCGGTCAACGAGGCAATCGTTCGTATCGTCAATGAAATGCCGTCCGTGGCGTTGCACGGCTATACTTCTGCGCAAGGGGATAAGGCGGTGCGTGATCAAATCGCGGCGAACTACACCAAACGCTTTGGCGTACCCTTATCGGGGGATGATTTGTATATGACTTGCGGGGCGGCGGCATCCTTGACGGTGACCTTACACGCTTTGACCTGCGAGGGGGACGAATTTATCGTTTTCGCACCGTTCTTCCCTGAATATGCGGTATTCGTGCAGGGTGCAGGG
>JAFWAN010000018.1 GCA_017507585.1 Clostridia bacterium | reverse complement strand
GTATGATGATGAGTATGGTACAAACGATGCTCAATGCCGTTACCTACGTTTTGGTGGCGTTTACCTCGATTTCCTTGGTGGTATCTTCGGTCATGATTGGTATCATTACCTACGTTTCGGTGGTGGAACGCGTCAAAGAAATCGGCGTTTTGCGTTCGCTTGGTGCAAGGAAGAAAGACATTAAAAACTTGTTCAACGCAGAAACCTTTATCATTGGTCTTGCCTCGGGGTTGATCGGCGTAGGGGTTACTTACTTGATGTCCTTAGGCATCAATGCTTTGCTTGGCGTGCTGACGGGGATTTATACGTTGGCGTCGCTTCCGATCTCTTCGGCAATCATTATGGTCATTATCAGTATCTGCTTGACCTTGATCAGCGGTTTAATCCCCGCAAATGCGGCGGCAAAGAAGGATCCTGTGGTGGCGCTTCGTACCGAATAATACGAAAGAAGAAAACAAACGAAACGGACGGTCAACCGTCCGTTTTTGTTTTGAAAAGCTATTGACATTTTTGTAGAGTGTGCTATAATATATTGCAATATGGAAAGAGGTGAAAAAATGACGGAAAAGAATTTTGTTGTGGTTTCAGAATTTGACGGCTTGCAGTTGCAGGGCAGCGTATGCTTGCCTGACGGTGAGGCAAAAGGAATCGTTCAACTGGTACACGGTATGTGCGAACATAGAAAACGCTACCTGCCGTTGATGCGTTTTTTGGCGAAAAACGGCTACGTCGCCGCGTGCTATGATCAGCGCGGCCACGGCGACAGCGTGGAGAAGGAAGAGGATTTGGGTTGGTTTCGCGACTTCCACGCAAAGGCAGTCGTGGAAGACTGCGCGTTGGTCACAAGATATTTAAAAACGGAATATCCCAACTTGCCCGTGACGTTGTTCGGACACAGTATGGGCTCGATGGTCGTGCGCTGTTATTTGCGTGACCACGACGATTTGATTGATAAGCTCATCGTATGCGGTTCGCCCGCGTCCAATCCCTTGGCAGGAACGGCGGTACTGCTTGCCAAGACCATTCGCCTTTTCCGCGGTCAAAGACATAGAAGTAAAATGCTTTCTTTCCTTGCAACGGGCAAGGGCAATAAGCAATTTATCAAGGCGGGGAAAGGCTCCTGGTTGACCCACGATGAGGAAATTGCAAAGGCGTTCCGCGCGGATCCAAAATGCAATTTTACCTTCACGGTCAACGGCTTTGAAAATCTGTTCAACCTGATGAAATACACCTATAAAAAGCGTGGGTATCGGGTGCAAAATCCCGACCTGCCCATTCATTTTATTTCGGGCAGCGACGACGCGGTTTTGGGCAGTGATATCCAGTGGTTTAAAGGGATTGAAGCTTTGCGCAAGGTCGGGTACCAAAACGTATCGGGCAAATTGTACGAAGGTATGCGCCACGAAATCCACAACGACCTTTGCAAGGACGAGGTTTACGCAGACGTTTTGCAATTTATTCAAGCGTAAATGGTAGGCTGCATAATTTTTTCTGAAAGAGCCATACTGCTTTCAGGAGGGAAAAAATTATGCGTATTGCAAACATTATTGCCTATATTTTGGTCATTGTTGGCGCAATCAACTGGGGTTTGTTCGGCTTGTTCGATTTTAACCTCGTATCTACGATTTTTTCGGGCGCGCGTACGGTAGGTTCGGTCATCGTATATACGCTTATTGCGATTGCGGCGCTTTGGTTGATTCTTTCCCCGTTTATCACGGGCGGCGTGCTTTGGTTGAAGAATAGACGTAGCGAAACCTAATCACGTTTTGGATAAAAGCGGACTTTTCCCATCAGGGAGAGGTCTGTTTTTTTATGATAGGTATTGACATTTTTTTGTCTGCGTAGTATAATGAGGGCAACAAATTTAGGGGAATTTCCCCGAAGGAGAGAACTATGTTACATTCTTTATTGTGGAGTACCGGTGCAACGGTCGGCGTGATTATCGGCGCGGTCGTTTTGGTGTTGATCATCGCCATTGTGGCGTGGTGGATTAGCACGCGCAACAACTTTGTACGCTTGAAAAACCGTGTGGAAGAGGGGATGGCAACCATCGACGTATATTTGAAAAAGCGTTTTGACTTGATCCCCAATCTCGTGGAAACGGTCAAAGGCTACGCAAAGCACGAAAGCGAGACCTTGGAAAAAGTGGTTGCCGCGCGCAACCTTTCGATGGGTGCAAAAACGACGGAAGAAAAAATGGCGGCGGCGAACAACCTGTCTTCCTCTTTACGTACGCTGTTTACGGCGATTTCCGAAAGCTATCCTCAGTTGCACGCAAACACCAATTTCTTAGATTTGCAATCGCAATTAAAGAGGATTGAAGGCGAATTGGAAGGCGCGCGCCGTTATTATAATGGGGTTGTCAAAACCTTCAATACGAAATTGGAAATTTTCCCTGCAAATATTGTCGGCAGAGGTATGGGGGAAGAATACACGAAAAAGGCTTATTTCGAATTGGACAGCGCGGAAGAGCGTCAAAACGTAAAGGTGTCCTTTTAAGATGAAACGGATTGCAAAAAACCGTCTCGTTTGGTTGACGGCGCTTGCCCTTCTCTTTTTCCTGATCATTGGAAACGTGGGGGGGATGTCTGCGTTGAACGCAAGTGCATCCACCGATGACAAGTTTATCGTTCAACAATACAACGTGGATATAACGGTGCAAACCGACCGCAAATTGCAGGTGCGCGAGGAAATCACAGTCCTGATCAATACCAATAAAGGAACTATGTTTTACCGTTCTTTACCTACGGACGGCGCGCGGTATGAAAATATCGAGGCGAAATGCGAGGGGAACGACGAGTTCGACTTTTACGTGGCTGACAACGAGGAAACGGGCGGCTTTATCGACGTAAACTGCGTGGGGAATATCCAGCGCGGCAACGTGTGGACGTATGAGATTTCTTATTTGATGGAACAAGGCGTCAACACGGTGAAAAACGGTATGCAACTGGACGTGGTCGGCTATGGTTGGACCTTGCCTTTGCATAACGTAACGGTGGATATTCATCTGCCGTCAGAGTTGATTTCTACCAAAGTATATACGGACGTTTTTGGTCAGGCAACGGACGCCGTGGTGACGGAAACGCACTCGGCAGATCGAAAGGACGTAACCTTAAAGGCGGATGTGTTGGAGCTTGTGTATTCGGAAAAATACGACGAATATGTTGCAAACGGTATCACGTTTGAGTTTGTCGTAGGCGAAGGGGTTTTGCAGGCTTATGCGTCGACCCGTATCCATACCAAGGATATGTGGAAGGTGGGGCTCGGCTGCGGGATTGCCGTATTGTTGGCGGCGCTGATTTTTATCTTCTTCAATCGCAAGCGCGATATGATTACGGTGGTCAACGTCAATCCGCCTAAGGGTATGGATCCGATGAAAATGGGTAAATGGATTGACGGCGCGGTGAACAGCGAAGACGTTACCTCGATGATTTATTATTTTGCAAACAAGGGGTATTTAAAGATTGATTTGACCGATCAGGACGATCCAAAATTGATCAGTATGGTCGAAGAATTGCCCGACAGCGCGCCTGCATATGAAAAGACGTTGTTTGACGGTCTGTTTGAAGAGGCAACCACGAAAGAGGATGGGCAACCGTTTGAAGAAACGGCGTCCGTTTCACGTGAAATTTGTGTATCAAAATTGGAAGGGAAGTTTTTCACAGCCTCACAAACGGCAATAAAGCAAATCCCCGACGTACCACCCATGTACGAGAAGAAATCCATTTTTGCGTATATAAGCGGCTCGGTTCTCGGGGCGATTTTGGCATTTCTCATTCCCTTTATCCTTTCCAAACGGTTGGGCGGGGGGTACGGATATTATTTCGGCTTCTTTTTAGCGTTGCCGTTGGGGGCAAATGCCTTGATTGGATATTTTAAAGAAAATTACCGTTATAAGTGGAAGAAGGGAAAGCGATTTTTACTGCTATTGGCAGAGGTTGCGATTTCCATTGTATTTACCGTGATTTTTGTCTTTATCTTCGCCGAACACGTGATGACGGAATACGAAAAACTGTTGCTTTGCTTAGGCGTATTTGCTTCGTCGTTTTTAACGCAATCCTTGCTGTCGCGCACGGAAACATATAGCAAAGCGCTGGAAGATATTCTTGGCTTTAAAGAATTTATCGTGGTGACGGAAGAAGATAAAATCAAAACGATGTTGGAGATCAATCCGGAGCTGTATTATACCGTGTTGCCTTACGCGCAGGTTTTGGGGGTAACGGACGAATGGGAAGGCAAGTTTAAAAAATTGCTCGTTCAACCGCCTACTTGGTGTGTTGGTGCGGATTTGACTTGGTTTGATTGCTATATTCTACACCGTTGTATCAACCGTTCGATGATGGCGTCTATGGCGCGCGCAGCGTCTGCTGCTGCAAGTAAGGGTGGTGGCGGTTTCATCGGCAGAAGCGGCGGCGGAGGCAGCTTTGGCGGCTTTGGTGGCGGTGGCTTCGGCGGCGGTGGCGGCGGTATCCGTTAAATATTTTGTTTTGTAGACGTCCGCAAGGGTAAAAACCTTGCGGGCGTTTTATATTTT
>JAFWAN010000017.1 GCA_017507585.1 Clostridia bacterium | reverse complement strand
GGTCAAGCTTTGCTTGAGGACGGTTGTCTTCTTCAAAGTATTTGAGGAATTGCTGAGGCGCGGAAGGGAGTCCCAATTCTTGAGGTGCGCCCTTAAAGTTCGCCCATGCAGACAGAATTTCCTCTTTCGAGGGCTTGTTTTCAAATTTTACGAAAACTGCCGCCGTATGACCGTCGGAAACGGGTACGCGCAAGCATTGCGCCGTGATGGCGGGACCGTCTGCATTGACGATTTCGCCGTTTTCGACTTTACCCCAAATTTTAAGAGGCTCTTTCTCGCTCTTTTCTTCTTCGCCGCCGATATAGGGGATGACGTTGTCAATGATTTCAGGCATCGTCGCAAAGGTTTTGCCTGCGCCGGAGATCGCCTGATAGGTGCAAACCACCGCTTCCTTTACCCCATATTTTTTCAAGGGGTGTAAAAGGGGTACGTAGGATTGTAACGAGCAGTTCGATTTTACGGCAATAAAACCGCGTTTCGTGCCAAGACGCGCCTTTTGGGCTGCGATAACCTCAATGTGATCATCGTTGATTTCGGGGATCACCATAGGTACGTCGGGGGTAAAGCGGTGTGCCGAGTTGTTGGAAACAACAGGTACCTCTTTCTTTGCATACGCTTCTTCCAACGCGCGGATTTTTGCTTTGTCCATATTGACCGCACAGAACACGAAGTCAACGCTTGCCGCAATTTTATCCATATCCGCTTCCGCATCCAAAATCACCATATCGGTGTATTTTTCAGGGATGGGGGTAGGGAAAGCCCATTTTTCGCCAACCGCTTCCTGGTAGGTTTTCCCCGCGGAGCGCGCGGAAGCTGCCAAAACGGTTACGTTGAACCAAGGGTGGTTGGCAAGCAACATCATAAATCTTTGCCCGACCATACCAGTTGCGCCAATGACGCCGACGTTAAACTGTTTCATATTCAAAAATCTCCTCAAAATATAATCAAAAATAAAAGACGAGCTTCCCCGTCTTTCAGCGATATATCGGTGTGTAAAAATGAAACCCAAAGGGGAATATACACGAAATAGCGCATCACGGACGGTGACAGTCATACGGGTGTTCTCCCGTATGCCCAGCATAAAGAGGGCAACCTTTACGCTTCGGCGAAGATACCCTTTCCCTAATCACTTTCACCTAAATCTGCCCAGATTTGCCTGTGAAAAGGTACTGATGTTCATTCGCTCCTCTATTTAACAACACTATTTTAACACATACATAGCGGAATGTCAAAGATTTTTTCATAATTTTTTACAAGAAATCGTTCGGAAATAAAATATTTCTTGAAATAATTTTAATTTTTTTCAAAAATTCCTTGAAATAATCACAAATTTGTAGTACAATAGATGATGGTTATGTCCGCGCGATATTAAATTTATCTTGTTCTTTTCGTTTAAAATTAAAATCGATAGGGTATATATACGCGGATAAAGAGAATATTGGAGTTTATAAATGGCACAACAAAAGAAAGGGTTGATTGCCCGTATGCTGGAAGGAAAAGAAAAGAGTGAGGAATATGCAAGAAGTACGTTGCCGACCAACCGTTGGCAACTGTTTTGGGACATATTCAAAGGGAATTTTTGGAAGATCGTCAAGGTCAACCTTTTGATTTTGGTATTTTTTATTCCTCTGTTGGCCGTGCTGGCCCTCAATTGGATATTGACGCAAAACAACGGGCTTTTATATCCGTTTGGCGCGAATCTCGGCGTGGGGTATCCCGCTTCGCCCAATCTGCAAGGCACGTCCGAATGGTTGACTATGCAGACGGGATTTATCACCTATATCGGGATTATGCTTACCTCTGTCATCGCGGCGGTTGGCTTGTCGGGCGGTATGTACGTCGTCCGTAATATGGTATGGACGGAAGGTATTTTCGTCACCAACGATTTTTGGCGCGGGGTAAAATTGAATTTTAAAAACGCCTTGCAAACGGCGTTATTCTTCACGATAATTTTGTTTTTGTGCCAGACCTTGATCCATATGTCGGATTTGAATATGGCAAGCGGTTTAACCTCGAAAGGGCAAATGACGTGGCTTCGCATTTCACAAGGGGTCAGCTACCTTATGATCACTTTGGCGGCGCTGATGTCCCTTTGGATGATTGCCTTGGGCGTTAACTACAAGATGACCTTCCTTGTGATGGTGAAAAACTCTTTCCTGATGATGATCGGTACGTTCCCTCAAACAATCTTCTTTGCCGTGCTTGCCGCGATTCCTTTCGCGTTGTTGCTGATTGGCGGTTCGATGTTGACGGCGATCGGGGTCATCATTATCGCGTTGTTTGGTCTTGCGTATGCATTGTTGGTATGGTTGGATTTTGCACAATGGGTGTTCGACAAATTTATCAATCCGAAGATTCAAGGCGCAAAGGTGGGCAGAGGTATCTACAACCGCGACGGTTCTTCCCAGCTTACGGGGGATGACAGCGCATCTTCTATCGAATATCAACGTATCATTCTCTCCCACGGCAGATCCCGTTTGGTTGCGCGTCCGATTAAGCCGATCGACGACTCGTTACAGGTATACGAACTTCCTCAATCCTTTACCCGTGAAGATTTGAAGAAATTGCGGGAAAGTAAGCAAAATATCGTAGAGGATTCGGAAGCGTACGCAGAAGAACATAAAAACGATTTGCGTTACGTGGAATATAACAAACAGTTTGACGAACGCGAACGCGCCTTGCAAGAAGAAGATATGAAGGGCAAGAAAAAGCGCGCGAAAAAACCGCCGAAAATCCTGAGAGATTAACGGCAAAAACGGCAGATAGGTATTACCATGGAAAAGAATCAGGCATACAGCCACCTTGCAAAATGGTTCGAATATCTCAACGATGACTGCGACTATGAAAATTGGTCGCAGTATTTAATTTTGAAGCTAAAAGCTTTTCCCTTGGCGTCAGGGCTTGACGTGGGCTGCGGCGGCGGTTGGTTTACCCGCGCGTTTCAACGCCAAGGTTATCAAATGACGGGGATGGATATTTCGGCGGAAATGCTTGATTTTGCGCAGGAAACTGCGATGAAGCAAGGCTTGCGCAGCGAATATCTCTTGGGGGATATTTCCAAGATGAAATTGCCCTCGCGTTTCGATTTTGTGACGGCAATCAACGACTGTGTGAACTATATCCCCAAAGGCAAGCTGCGCGCGGCGTTTAAAAACGTACGCGGTGGGTTGAAAAAGGGTGGAATTTTCCTTTTTGATATCAGCTCTAAAAAGAAAATTGAAGAAAAAATTGCAAATACTGTTTCCGTGGACGATCGGGAGGACGTGACTTATCTCAGCTTTAACCGCGCGGAAACGGATGGGGTAACGATGGAGGTTACGCTGTTTGCAAAACGCGCGGACGGTGCGTTTGAGCGTTTGGATGAAACGCATCGGCAGTATTTGTACGAGGAAGAAGAAATCGTTTCCGCATTGACGGATTGCGGGTTTGACCTTTTGGAGGTGGAAGGCCACCTTGGCGAGGATAAAACGACCGCCGACCGTATTACGTTTTTGGCGCAAAAGAGGTGAGTATGAAAAACCTGCTTCGCACTTTGATTTACGACGAACAAGTATCCTTGACCCTTGCCGACACGACGGCAATCGTTCGGGAAGGGATGCGCTTGCACCGCTTATCCAAAGGCTCGGCTTACGTATTTGGTAAGGCGTTGTCTGCGATGACGTTTATGAGCGCGTGTTTGAAAAATGAACGCGGTGAAATTTCCCTTTCCTTAAAAGGGGATGGGGATTGCGGAGAAATCGGCGTATCGGGCAATCAGGCTTTGCGTATCCGCGGCTTTATCGTGAATACCGATTTACAAGGTGAGGCCAACGCAGAAACCGAGCGTAATGCGCCTGGTGAAAACGCATCCATTACCATTATTCGCGACGATGGGTATACCCGTCCGTTCGTGGGGGCGTGCGCCCTGCCGCAAAAGGGCGGTTTAGACGAGGGGTTTGAAGAATATTTCCGTATCAGTGAGCAGTTGCCTACTCGTATAGCAACAACGGTTATAATCGATGAAAATGGGGAATGTTCTTTTGCGGGCTTGGTGGCGTTGCAGCCTCTGCCTTTTGCAGATGAGGAAACTTTGAGCAAAGTGGAAAAAGCGGATTTGGAAAGCTTGCTTTCCACCATAAAAACGCAAGGGGTAACGGCTTGCGCGAAAGAGAATTTCGACGTAGAAGAAAGCGTGTGGGAAGAGAAGAAAGCAGTGTATAAATGCAACTGTTCAAGGCGGTATCTTACCCGTGTTTTGGTATCGCTTGGCGAAACGCAGATGCGTCAAATTATACGAGAAGACGGCGCGGTGAGGGTGCATTGCCATTACTGCAATACCGATTACGAATTTACAAGCGAGGACGCGGATTTATTGTTTCCAAAGGAATAAACAATGGACAACGGAAAGGTAAAACAAATTGATTTCAGCCGTAAGCGGTTGGGTATGCTTGCGGATAAATTTTACAACGAGGGGAAATTTCTCTCCGCGCTGCGTATTGCGTATAAAGAATTGGATGCATACGGCGGCGACGGGGAAATTTTTGCGCGCCTTTCCGACATTTACGAGATGATGAATTTGCAAGGAACGGCACTCAATTGGTGGTTCCGTTTCTTGGATATTGCCGAAGAGGAAGATTTGCTGGAAATTTACGAAGGTCTTGCCGTGAACTATCTCAACTTAGGTCAGGAAAGCGCGTCCGCGTATTACTACAATAAATTGATTGATGTGGACGATACGTTGTCCGAGGAAACGAAATTTGATATTGCCGAGGCGTTTTCTACGGCAAAAAAGGAAAAATTCCGTTTTGTATATCCTCCCAAGCTTGCCGACTATACCAAGGAAGTAAATCTCGGCTCGAAAGCGTTGAAATTGGGCGATTGCGAGCGCGCCGTGGAAGAATTTTCTAAGGTTGCGCGCGGCTCCAAACAATACGCACAAGCCAAGGAAATGCAGGCGATTGCATATCTCTTATCGGGCAATCCTGAGGAGGCGGAAAAGGCGTGCTTGGATTTATTGGCGGACGAGCCTGACCAAATCCGCGTATTGGCAACGTTGGCGGCGGTGTATTTGGAGCAGGGCAGAACGGAGGAAAGCAAGGCGCTTGCTCTGCGTTTGGTGGACATTGAAAGCAACGATACGGACGATTTGTACAAGGTGGCAACCGTATGCTGTGAAAACGGTCTGCACGAGCAGGCGTATCGGAAATTCTGCATTTTGGATGAAAAGATACCCTTTGACGGCAGAATGTTGTATTTTAAAGGGGTTTCCGCTTACAAAAGCGGACATATAGACGAGGCGGAGGCGGCGTTGGAGGCACTCTGTACCGTATATCCCGACGCAGAGGTTGCAAAATATTACCTCAAAGCCATTCGTTTCTATAAAGAGGAAGGGGGAGAAAAACCCGAACTCATTTATTTTTATCATCTTCCGCAGGAAGAACGCGAACAGCGTTGTCGTTCCTTAATTAATATTGGTAAGAGTCCGAAAGACGAGGCACAAATTTTTGGCTTGCTGGCGTTGCACGACGGTTATTTTCAATGGTGTTTTGATGAAATGGACGGCGGCGATCACGAATTGCAGTATCTTGGTTTGGTAACAGCTGTACACGTGCGCGCGGATGAATTTATACAGGAAAAGCTACTCGATTACGAGGTGGCGGACGTTTTAAAAATTGAAACGCTGCGTATGCTGTTGGAACGAAACGAGGAATCGGAAATCGGGATGGTGCTTTGCAATATTTACCGCCGTTTGTATCTGCCGCGTATTGCGATCGGCAGAAAACGCCGTAAAAGATTTGTGGAAGGATTTGCAAAGGTCGCGTCGAAATTTATTGTGATTCGCGATTCTTACGCGGAAAAAATTCAGCAGGCGGCGGAAAATTTATATCGTGCGCTTGATTCTACGGAAAGCTTGGATTTGGTGGACAGTACGGACGATTTGGCTTGCGCGATTTTCCTGCTGTCAGGATTGAAAGAATTGGGAAATAACCCCGAAATGATTGCGGGCGCGTTCGACGCCAATGCGGATAGGGTAAAGGTATTGCTTTCCGCGGCGGTCAGCATGGAATTCGGTGTAGGACAAGAGAAGGAAAAACAGAATGAAATTGATTGATTTTGACGGGTTATTTGATGAAAAACTGACCCAATATATGGAAGAAAATAAAAATAAATACACAGAAAAGCAGTGGGAGGACGTCATCCCGAAGCTGTATAAAAAATTCGGGGATACCTACGTTGCAAAAATCAAGTGTACGCCGAAAGAATATTATGCAAAAATGACGAACGAGCAGCTTGCCGAAACGTTATCGGCGCATCTTCGCGAGGACGTACCCGTGCCTGAATTTTTGTGCGTGGAGATTGAAAACCGCGGGGAGGCGAATGCGCTGTTGCCACTTCTCAAAAGCGACGATACGGAAACGGTTTCCTACGCCATCAATCTGCTTGGCGACGATTTGCGCGCTTTTGACGCTTATTTTTCCATTTTGACGGAAAACCGCTTGACGGAGGATATTCGCAGTGACGTCACCGATATTTTTCGCTTGCATGCAGATGAAGTGAAAACGTTGGCGTACGATACTTATCAACAAGGCGTGGCGGTGGAATATATGTTGGAAATTCTTTCCCGCGTCAAAGAAAAAGAGGATTATATTTTTGACACGCTGTTGCAAGCCTTTTTAACGGCGGATGAAACGCAAGCGCCCGTCCGCGCGGGATACCTTGCCGCATATAGTGACGAACGCGCTCTGCCGCACCTTATGAGGCGCATTGAAGATAGAAGCATCGGGTTTGTGGAATTTCAAGAATTAAAGTATGCCATCGAGGCTTTGGGCGGCGAGTATAACGAGCCTCGGGATTTTACCAACGATAAGGATTATCTTGCCGTCGAGGCGGCGATATCAAAAACCGCTACCGATGAGGTAAAAAGTTAAAAAATAGCATAATCGGCGTAATCTCCGCATAGAGTATCGTATGATATTCAGCGGAGATTTTTTTGTTTTGGCTCCGCAAGACGAGGGAGGTCGTTGATGGAAAATTACAGCGTATACCAAGACATCGCCAACCGCACGGGCGGAGATATTTATATAGGAGTGGTAGGGCCTGTGCGGACGGGAAAATCTACCTTTATCAAACGTTTTATGGAAACGTTGGTGATTCCACAGGCAGACGCCGCTGACCGCGCGGTGATGACGGATGAACTGCCTCAGGCAGCGGCAGGAAAAACGGTTATGACAACGGAGCCCAAGTTTGTCCCTGCAAAGGCGGCGAAGATATCCGTTGCAAAAGGTGCGGAGGCATCCGTGCGCTTGATTGATTGCGTGGGATTTGCCGTGGAAGGGGCTGGCGGATTTGAAGAAGACGGCGCGCCGCGATTGATTAAAACGCCTTGGCAGGAAGAGGCGATGCCCTTTGAGCAGGCGGCGGAATACGGTACGGAAAAGGTAATAAAGGAGCATTCTACCATCGGGGTGCTGATAACGACGGACGGCAGCGTAACGGGGATTCCGCGCGAGGGGTATTTAAGCGCGGAAGAACGCGCCGTGAAAGAATTGAAAGCTTTACACAAGCCTTTTGTAATCGTGTTAAATTGTCAAGATCCCACCACGCAAATGGATTTAAAAGAAAGCCTTGAAAGTAAATACGAGGCACCCGTGGTCGCGTTGAACGTAGAAATGATGAGTGAACAAGACATTTGCCTTGTCTTGCAAAAGGCGTTGCTTGAATTTCCCATCGTGCGTATTGACGTCAAAATGCCTAAATGGGTGCAGGCTTTACCCGAGGAAAATCCAATCGTGGCAAAAATGCTGTCTACCTTAAAAGGAGCGGCGGAGAATATGGTTACTATGCGCGAATGTGAAGCTTTTGAAAGCTTGTTCGAGGATACGGACGGCTTTTTAAATCCCGAAGAGATTCGTATGGATTTAGGGAAAGGCAGGGTAGAGATTGCAATCGGTGCGAAATCGGAGCTGTTCTATCAAACGTTGAGTGAAGAATGCGGCGAAATTATGACGGATGATTTGTCGTTGATGCGTTACGTGCGTACGCTCGCACAGACGAAGCACGAATACGATAAGGTAAAAACAGCGTTTGCCGAGGCGGAAGAAAGCGGATATGGGATCGTATACCCAGACGAGGGAGATTATCGCCTGGATAAACCGCAGTTGGTCAAAAAAGGCGTGGGGTACGGCGTGCAATTCCGCGCGAAAGCGCCCAGCTATCACATTGTCAAGGTTAACGTAATGGGTTCGGTTAATCCCATCATTGGTACGAAACAGCAGGGCGAGGATTTTATCAACGATACGCTAAGCAGTTATGAAGAGGGCGACGCCGTTTGGGAAACGAATATCTTTGGGAAATCCCTGCGTTCGCTGATGGGGGACGAACTGTCGGGCAAGACCAACGCAATGCCTGTGGAATTGCGGAAGAAAATGCGCCGCACGGTTTCTAAAATTGTTAACGACGGCAAAAATAACGTCATATGTATCGTGTTTTAGGGATAAAAAGGGTGGGTTTGGCGCATACTCATAGAAAATCCAAACGGAGGAATTTATATGGGGAAACCGACGAAATCCAAAAATGGGAAAGTGCCTAAAATCACGGAGGAGGAGTATACCGCTTATCTTGCATCATTGCGAGAAATGTCGGGAGGGGATGAGGAGAAAAGCCCGTCATCGATTGAAAAGGAAGAATAAAAGGCAAGCGGAAACGGCAATGTTTCCGCTTTTTGCTTTTTTATACCTATTTTGAAAAAAATTTTAGATTTTATATTTTTTTTGATAAAAATGAGGAAAAAACAGTTGACAAACAAAAATCTTTTTAGTATTATTATAAAGCTGTTTTGAATGGCAAGACATAAAGCCGTTTGAGATAGCGTGTATATCGCGGGGTGGAGCAGCTAGGTAGCTCGCCGGGCTCATAACCCGGAGGTCGCAAGTTCGAATCCTGCCCCCGCAACCAAAATGGCGGCGTAGCTTAGTTGGTTAGAGCGATCGGTTCATACCCGATAGGTCATAAGTT
>JAFWAN010000016.1 GCA_017507585.1 Clostridia bacterium | reverse complement strand
TACGCTTCGCGCGCAAACGCAGCATTTAAATTCGTCAAGGAAAACCGTGACAAAGACGAATTGTACATGGGTTGGACGGAACTCCCCTACAACCAAAAAGAAATCGTTGCCGATATTTTGCAAACGGCAAAAGAGGTCAAACGCAAATTTCAGTATTTCGTAGTATTGGGTATCGGCGGCAGCGCGCTCGGTCCCATTATGGCGTTCAACGCTTTGTGCCATTTACATTATAACGACTTGCCCAAATCCAAGAGAAAGGGCCCTAAATTTTACGTAGAAGACAACGTTGACCCCGTGCGTATGCGCGATTTGTTGGATGTAATCGAACCGGAAAAGACCTGCTTTAACGTCATTTCCAAATCGGGCGCAACCAGCGAAACGATGACGCAATACCTCATCATCCTCGACCTTTTGACTAAGGCAGGTGTGGACGTAAAAGAAAACGTCATCTTTACCACCGATGCCAATAAGGGTAATTTAAAGAAAATTTCCGACGAATGCGGCGGCATTAAGAGCTACGTTCTCCCCGACGGCGTCGGCGGTAGATTTTCACAGCTTTGCCCCGTAGGGTTGCTGCCCGCGGCGGTGCTTGGCATCGATATCGTCGGTTTGTTGGCAGGTGCGGCGTATATGGATCAAATCTGTAACAAGCCCGCTATGCGCCACAACCCCGCCCTTATGTGCGCGGTATTGCAGGTTGCGGCGATGGAACAAGGCAAAAACGTCGGCGTTATGATGCCCTATTCGGACAATCTTAAATTCCTTGCCGATTGGTATTGCCAGCTCTGGGCAGAATCCCTCGGTAAAAACGTAACCTTGGACGGCAAGCCTTGCAACGTAGGTCAAACCCCCGTAAAATCGTTGGGCGTTACCGACCAACATTCTCAGGTGCAGCTCTACGCAGAAGGACCTTACGACAAAGTCGTTACCTTCCTTTCCTTGAAAAAATACGGCTGTGAAATGCCCATCCCCCACGGTTGCGAAAACATCCCCGACGTTGCTTTCCTCGGCGGACATACGATGGAAGAATTGATTCAGGCAGAAAACGCGGCAACTGCTTACGCATTGACGAAAGCCGGCCGTTTGAACTACACGCTGTGGTTGCCTGAGCTGAACGCCTTCACCCTCGGTCAGTTGCTGTTCCTTTTCGAATTGCAAACGGCATACGCAGGCGCAATGCTCAATATTGACACCTTCAACCAGCCCGGCGTTGAAGAAGGTAAAAAAGCAACGTTTGCATTGCTTGGCAAGGCAGGCTATGCGGCGAAGAAGGCAGAGCTTGACTCGCTTCCCGCAAAGGACGAAAATTACATCATCTAACCGTTCATTGCATACACGGTACCCTCAAATCCGTTTGAGGGTACCTTTTTTTGCCCCGCTTGTATAAATAAGGAGCCTTGGGGGAATACTCTTAACGAAAGGCGGAACCATTCCCCTCTTGGTTACATATACTATACTAAGGAGTGGTGTTCGGTCTTTCAAAAGAGGTGTATGATGAACGTAAAGCGCGGCGAGCTGTATTATGCGGATTTATCCCCCGTAGTGGGTAGTGAACAGGGCGGTATACGCCCCGTTTTGGTTGTACAAAACGATATCGGCAATAAATATTCTCCCACCATCATTGCCGCCGCCGTAACCAGTAAAATCAATAAGGCGAAATTGCCCACGCATATCGAATTGCCCTCTGCGTACGGTTTGGCAAAAGACAGCGTTATTTTATTAGAACAAATCCGCACACTGGATAAGCGGCGGTTGAAAGAACGAATTGGAGAACTGCCCCCTGCCACGATGATGCGGGTAAATCGAGCCATCCTCATCAGCCTTGGTTTTCCCGTCAATCAATAATTCAATAATACCCCTCAAACGCCAAAAAAACACAAATTCCGCAACGGTTCTATCTTTATAATAAGGTCATTACCGTTGCGGAGGTTTTTTATGCGCATACGCAAACAACTGGATTTTTCTCATTTTCTGCTTTACCTTGCCTGTGGCTTAGGTATGTTTTGTCTATCACAAATCGGTGACAACGCCGAACCCTTCGGTGTTGCCCTATTTTACGGGATGGCAAGCGCGGGGTTATCCGTCGTATGGGCAGTCTTATTTTATCTAATCACCGCCCTGCCGACGTGGAACCTTAGCGTGATCTTATTGTACGCAGGACAAGCCGCATTGTTGGCGATTGGCTTTTGCATACAAAAACGATTGAAGAAAACCGACTTCTTTAAAACAGGCTTCGTCCCGCTCTTATGCCTATCTATATCCCTCGGTTTATTTTTTGCCCTTGCCCCTTTTGCTCCTTACGCATTGCCTTTCGATTGGGCAACACAAAATACGGTATTACAGCGGGTTTTACTTGCTGCGCTGACCTTTTTAACGTCTGCCATATTTTCCGTAGCCATGAAGGCGTTGCTACATAAATTGCTTCGATGCCGTTTGCGGGATGACGAAATTGTATTTTCCCTGCTTATGTTTGTCTTGATTGGCGTAGGATTTTGCCGATTTTTCGGAATAAACGCATACCTGGGTGCTTCATTTTTAATTTTATTGCTCTTTACCTGCGCAACGAAGGACACCACGGGATGTATATGCGCTTTCGTACTTTCGCTTCCCCCTTTGCTGGTTTTTAGCCTTTCTCCCACACGTTTTTTCATCTATGGAGTCGCCTTATCCCTATTTATGAAATCGGGAAGAATTGCCGCCGTTTGCGCCTTATTCGCCGTCTTTTTCAGCTTTGGTTATATGGACGGCTTGTACGGCTACCCCTCTGATTTATTGGTCAAATCCATTCTCTCCGTCCTATTGCCCGCGCTGATATTTGTCCTAATCCCCACTCCGCTGATCCGTGAAATGGAAAACCGACTGATTTTTTACCGAGAAAAACATCTATCCCGTATCGCCATCAATCGCAACCGCTCCGCCATTGGAGAACAGTTGTTTGAAATATCCGCTGTTTTTCGTGAAATTGAAAACGCATTTTTATCCATCAATAACGACGAAGCCGATCAAGCGGCGCGTGCATACGTCCGCGAACGGATCACGGAAGAAATTTGTCAACAATGCCCCGATCGCGCAGTCTGTATGGAAAAGGTCGACGCTGCTATGCTGGATTGCTTGATTGAGCTGGGGTGCATGAAAGGCAAAGCAAGCTTAATCGACGTCCCCAAACAATTATCCGACGTTTGTAACCGACAAAGCGAATTGCTCTACGCCGTCAATCGGCAGCTGCGTGATTATACTAAATATATGACCGAAACGGACAACGCCAAATCAGGTAGAGCGATGCTTGCCAACCAAGCCAAAGGCATCAGCGAAATTTTGCGAAATCTCGCCCTTGAACAAAGCGAACCGTTGCGTTTATACACCGATAAGGAACGCGCTTTGAACGTCGCGTTATTGGGGGCAGGCATCGTCTGTTCGGAGGTGTTGCTTTACGGGGATGAGGATAACTTTACCCTTTCCCTCGTTACCTTTGGAAAAGCCGACGTTAAAAAAATAGCCGCTATCGCGACCCACCTGTTTGGTGTTGAAATGATGATCTCCGAACGTTTGGCGCTCAGTCGCGATAAATTTTCCTGCATTTTGCGAAAAAAACCTTATTTTGACGCCGCTTTCGGCGTATCTTCCATAAAAAAGGAAGGTGAAAGCGTCAGCGGGGATACACATTCCGTCATCAAGATAGACGAACGCCGTTTTATGGTGGCGTTGTCAGACGGAATGGGCAGCGGCGAATACGCTCGGCGTGTTTCCGAAACCACAATTTCCCTGATAGAAAGCTTTTACCGCGCGAAAATGTCTTCCGATTTGGTGCTGTCCACCGTGAATAAATTGTTGACCTTTCATAAAGAGGAAAACTTTGCCTGCGTGGATATTGCCACCGTTGATTTGAACAGCGGGACCGCCAGCATCGTAAAAATAGGTTCTCCTGTCGGTTTTATTTTATCCGACAGCACAATTAAGGTATTGGACAATCCTTCGTTGCCTTTGGGTATCCTGGATTCGATTCACCCTGAAACCGTCGAATACACTTTAAACGAAAACGACGTTTTGCTGTTTATCAGTGACGGAATCAGCGATGCATTCGGTTCGACTGCCGATCTCTACGAAGCCTTGCGCAATATCCCACAACACAACCCACAACAGCTTGCCGATACTTTGCTGCAACGGGCTTTGCAAGCTTACGGCGGCGTCGCCAAGGACGATATGACGGCGGTTGCCGTGCGTCTGTTTAAAAATGTCGCCGTATGAAAAAAGCACGCATTCTCACGAATGCGTGCCTTTTAAATTGTCAAAGATTATTCTTCGCTGTTTTCTTCTGCGGGTGCTTCAGCTTCTTCCTCAACGGAAACAGCTTCCACCTGTGCCATAGCAGCGTCTTCAGCAGCCTGCTGTTTTGCAGCAGCCTTCGCCATACGAGCGTCCTTTCTTGCCTGCGCTTTCATTTCCTTCGTTACGATACGAGCTGCATCGATACGAGCGCGCATTTCCTGAGGTGTAGGAGGTACGAATGCAGAACCTTCTGCGTTTTCTTCGATCACTTCGTAGCCTGCGTCTCTGTTCAAGAGGGTTGCTTCGGTTTCGCCGTCGAACATATGGATATGGTTTGCGTCGAATGCCAATTCGATAACGTCGTTCAAAGCAACGACTGCACGGCTGGAGATCTTAGCGATCATCTGCGTGGAGTTATCGATAATGGAGTTTTCCTTACCTTCGTGGTCAAGTTCGCAATAGATCTGCGTTTCTGCACCGAGCTTTTCGATAACGTCGATACGAGCGGTAACCACCGTTTCAGGCGAGTTTGCGATGAACAATTGATCCTGGTGAATATCTTCGGGACGAACGCCGAGCGTGATCGTCTTACCGGTGTCGAGGTATTCGTTCATATTCTTGATACGCGCAACAACCGACTTGGGAAGAAGGATCTTGTTGTTACCTACGAAGTTGATATAAACTTTACCATCTTCGCTGGTCAACGTAGAATCCTTGAAGAAGTTCATCTGAGGGGTGCCGATGAAGCCTGCAACGAACAGGTTTACGGGATAATCGTAAAGGTTCTGAGGGGTATCTACCTGCTGCATAAAGCCGTCTTTCATAACAACGATTCTCGTACCCATGGTCATAGCTTCGACCTGGTCGTGGGTAACGTAGATGAACGTCGTAGCAAGGCGAGCGTGCAATTTGGAGATTTCCGTTC
>JAFWAN010000015.1 GCA_017507585.1 Clostridia bacterium | reverse complement strand
GGGGTTGAACATTTCGGTCCCCGTAGCGGTAAAAAGTGATTTACCTTACGCCTACCGCAACAAATTGCAAATCCCCGTCGGGGTAGACAAAGACGGACGAAATGTGATCGGTTTTTATGCAGAACACAGCCATCGCATCGTACCGATTACGGCTTGCGCCATTCATCCCGAATGGTCGGAAAAGCTGATTGCCGCCGTCAAACGGTATATGACGGAATGCGCGGTAAAAGGGTACGATGAAGAAACGAAAACGGGGGCGATTCGGCACCTCGTTGCGCGTGAAATCGGTGGGAAATACATCGTTACCGTGGTGACGGCAAAGCGAGATTTACCCAATATATCTTATTTGGTGGGCCTACTTACGGACGTTTTGCATCAATTTTCGTTGTATTTGAATTTTAACGATCAAGACACCAACGTAATTTTTGGCAAAGAATTTCAGCTGATACACGGCGAAGGATTTTTTGAAGCAACGGAGCAAGGCATTTCCTACGAGGCAGGACCCATGACCTTTTTACAGGTCAATGAAAACGTGCGTACGAAGCTGTACAAAGACGCGTTAAAGACGGTTTGCAAGGACGGGGATGAAGTGGTGATCGACGCCTATTCGGGCGGCGGGTTGTTGACCGCGATGATTGCCAAAAAAGCAAAGCGAGTATATGGGATCGAGTTGGAACCCGAGGCGTCCCGTTGCGCCGATTCGCTGAAAGCGAAAAACGGCTTGGATAATATGACGAATATCTGCGGTTACGTGGAAGAGCATTTGACCGCGGTGATGGAGAAAGAAAAGGGTGAAAAGGTCCGTTTGATTTTGGATCCGCCCCGCGCGGGGATTGCGCGCAGCGTAACCAAAGCGTTGCTTGCAAGCGGTATTGAAAAGTTGACCTTGATCAGTTGCAATCCTGCGACGCTCGCACGCGATTTGGGCATTTTGACGGGCAGATTGGTGGAGAACGCCGAGGGGGAATTGGTGAAAAATCCTGCCTATGAAGGCGTGGCAGACGGGGAAACTTTGGAAGGATATTATGCGATCGAACGCATTCAGCCGTATGACATGTTCCCGCAGACCAAGCACGTTGAAACCCTTGTTTGCCTTTGCAAACAATAGTTTCAACTCGAGAAACAAACAATGAAAGGAAAACAATAGTATGAAGGTTATGAAAACAAACAGCGCTTACGACATTGCTGTTTGTGGCGGTGGAATCGCAGGAATCTCCGCAGCACTGGCTGCTGCGAGGGAAGGAAAAAAAGTGATTCTTTTTGAAAAGCAGTACATGCTTGGAGGTCTGGGAACCGCAGGGCTTGTGACCATATATCTGCCGCTATGTGATGGATTTGGTCATCAGGTCTCCTTTGGCATTGCCGAGGAGCTCTTGAAGCTATCGATTACCTATGGCGCAGAGGATCGTTATCCGGAAAATTGGCTTGATGGCAAAGGTGAGCGCACGCAAAAAGACCGACGTTATGAGGTGCAGTATAACGCCCAGACGTTTGCCATTCTTGCCGAGCAGCTGCTCATTAAGAACGGAGTCGATATCATGTACGGAAGCTACGTGGTAGATGTTGAAATGACTGATCGAAAGATCAAGAGCATTTATATAGAGAATAAATCCGGAAGAACGGAGTACACGATACGAGCTGTTGTTGATGCCACGGGAGATTGTGACATAGCTTGGTTTTCGGGAGCGCCCACAAACACCTTCAAGCAGGGCAACGTGCTTGCTGCGTGGTATTATTATGCGAACGAAAATGGGCATAAACTTCAAATGCTCGGTGCATCCGATATTCCCGATGATGAAAAAACGGGAAAAGAAGAGAAGCCGCTTATCAACCGCCGCTTTACAGGACTTGACGGGAAGGAGCTCTCGGAAATGATGGTCTTATCGCACAAGACAATGCTTGAGCATTGGCTCAAAAAGCGAGAAGCAGATCCAAACGCGGTTATTTCCACCATCGCCACCACGCCTCAAATTCGCATGACGCGCAAACTTGCGGGCGAATACACGCTCGCGCATACCGAGGAACATACATATTTCCAAGATTCGATCGGCATGGTTTCCAACTGGAAAAAGCGCGGACCTGTGTACGAGGTGCCGTTTAGAACCTTATATAGCAAAGATGTGAAAAACCTGATCGTTGCAGGACGTTGCACCTCTGTTAATGAAACGCTTTGGGACGTGATGCGAGTGATTCCTTGTTGTGCAGTAACAGGTCAGGCAGCAGGTACTGCCGCTGCTATGACAGATGACTTTTCTACATTTGACGTAGCGGTGTTGCAAAGCAAATTGAAACAAAACGGTGTAGTTTTACACGAGAAAGATCTTCTTTAAGGGCATAAAGCAATAAGAAATATACCTTTTGTCGTCTTGACCCATGTTGAAACTCTTGTTTGTCTTACGAGAAAAACAAACGAACAAAAGAGAGAATTTATGAAGAAAAAACAACTGTTACAATTTTCCTTAATCACGCTGATTATCGGCGTGTGCGTGCTTGTGATTTCCTTTTTTTCTTTCACTTTGTGACGGATGAGGGAATCCATCTTATTTGGAACGATGAAGCAGGAAAACCATTCGTGACGCTGCTCATTGGCATTTTTGGCGTTTTGTTTGTGTTTGCCTCGGCGATTTCCGCTTTGAGCGCGTGGATATTTTATAAACCGACGGAAGAGAAGTAACCCTTGTTAAGGAAACAAAACCATATACTGAGGAAGAATATGAAAACATATTGCGATTTACACACGCATTCTGCATATTCGGACGGCACGTGGATGCCTGCGGAACTGATTGCAGAGGCGGAAAAAATCGGTTTAAGTGCGATTGCGCTGACCGATCATAATACCGTAGCGGGCTTACCCGAATTTTTTCGCGCCGCGCAAGGGAAAAACGTGGAGGCGATCGGCGGGGTAGAGCTGTCTACCGATTACGGCGAGGTAGAGCTGCACATCGTCGGGCTGTTTATCCAAGAGAAACATTTCGATGAGGTGACTAAGGTAGTGACCGAATTAACACAGCGCAAGGAAGCGAGCAATCGAAAGCTGTGTGATGATTTGCGTCAAGGCGGCTATGACGTAGACCTAGATGAAATCAAGGCAAAAACGCCGAGAGGACATATCAACCGCGCGCATATTGCGTCTGCGTTGGTGGAAAAAGGATATGTGCAATCCATTGGCGAAGCGTTTGCCACGCTCCTTTCCAAAAACGGCGGGTTTTACAATCAGCCCAAACGCTTGGACGTATTTGAAACGATTGCGTGGCTGGATAAAATCGGTTGCGTATCGGTGTTGGCGCATCCTTTTGAAGAATTGGACGAAGCCGCCTTGCGCGTCTTTTTACAAAAAGCAAAACAGTACGGCTTGCACGGTATGGAAACGGAATATGCCAAATATAATATAGAAACAGTGCAAAAGCTGAAGGAGATCGCGAAAGAGTTTCACCTCAAAGAAAGCGGCGGCAGCGATTTCCACGGTGACAGAAGAAAAGGTACCTATCTTGGGATAGGGCAAGGCAATCTGCGCGTGCCTCATCAATTTATGGAAAGCTTGCGCGCGGAAAGAAAGGAGGGTTGATATGACGACCAAACAAAGGATAAAATTAATCGTTATTTTAGCAGTCGAATTTATCGCGATTGCGGTGTTGCTGTTGCTGATTTTCTTTGCGGGGAAGCAGTCGTATACGGTAAAATTTGACTTGAACGGCGGTACGTTGATCAGCGGCGATCTGGAACAAAGCGTGCGCCAAGGCGGCAGAGCGACGCCTCCCACCGCAGCGAAAGAAGGACACTACTTCTTGAAGTGGAGCGAATCCTACGATAAGGTTACGAGAGATATGGTGATCAAAGCCGTTTGGGAATATGAAACCTCCCCTGGTATTGAATACAATATTATTCCCAACAGCAATTATTGTACGGTTTCAGGCTGCTTTAAGGGGATGCAAGGCGACGTATATATCGGCGCATACAACGGAAATTTGCGTGTGCTTGGGATTGAGGATAATGCATTTAAGGATTGTACGGGCATTACCCGTATTCACCTCTTGGACGGTATTGTAAAAATCGGCAACAACGCCTTTTCGGGCTGTACCTCGTTAGAATCGATCGAGCTTCCCGATACGTTGGCAATTTTAGGGACGAATGCCTTTAAAAACTGTACGTCCTTGACGGAGGTTACCATTCCAGAATCGTTAACGACACTTCCGGATTATGCATTTGTGGATTGCGCTGCTTTAACCACCTGCAATTTACCTTCTACCTTGACAAATATTGGGAAGTATGCCTTTAAGAACTGTACCGCGATGACGAGTATTGTGTTTCCCGAATCCTTGACGGGGATTATGGACAACGCGTTTATCAATTGCAGTGCTTTGACCGCGTTGGATTTGCCCTCGTCGTTGACCACCATTGGCACGGGTGCATTCAAACAGTGTACCACGCTGACCATGGTAGAAATCCCCGGCAGCGTCCTTACGTTAGGCGATTCCGCGTTCCGTCAATGTACGGCGTTGGAAAAGGTAATTTTGCACGAGGGGTTGACCTCTATAGGTTCCTATGCTTTTTACGAATGTACAAATCTGGCGGAATTGACCGTACCTTCTACGGTACCTTTTGAAAGCGTTGGTGTAAATGCGTTTGAAAAGACACAGCTTGTATTCGACGTGGAATATCCCACGGAAGAGGAGATTGACATACCGATTGTCCGTCCGCCTTGGGGTCCCATCAAAGGGGAGGATTTCATAATTGATTCTGACGACTTGATCGATCTGAATGGGGTATAATCTATGGATATGATGCTGGTATTGGGTTTTTTGGCACTCATTTATTTTGTCAGCCTAACCCTAATATGTTTGTATCGAGATTCGATCAACGTAAAATTATTCAATACGTGCTTCATCATTTTAGACGTCATTTTCTACTTTATTTGGAACGTAGGTATGTATGAAAGCGGATGGTTAGAGGACGGCTTTGCGACGTTGGAAAACATCAGTCCAATGATTTTCACCGTGATTCCTTTGACGGTATTTATGAATGAGAAAACCAAGCAATGTGCGTATTCTGCCATCGCGTTTTTATGGGTGGGGATGTTTGTCGCGTTCTTCGTCAGCCCCGAACAAGCATACATAGTCGGCGATCATAAGGATGCAACTCTGGTTTATACTGGGGAAGCGCTTTGCCATATGTTGGCGTCGCTCTTTGGTATTTATCTGATTTTGACAAAGCAGGTGAAACCGAATTTTCAAAGCTGGCGCCGTTCGCTGTTGTTTATGTATTCGGTTATCTTATTCGGGGTATTTGTAAACTACGTTTTCCACGTAGACCATTTCGGTATGGACCCGTATGGCAAGTATTCCATTTACTTTATTGATATTTTCGGTACGTTTGAGGCAACCTTTGCGGCGTATTTGTTTGGCGTTTTACTTGTCTTAACATTGGGTATGGAGCTTGGTTACTTGTTGCAGCGTTTTGTTACCGCAAAGAGGGGGGAAGAGTACGAATTGCAGCCTTTGGACGGTGCGGATAAAACGATGGAACCTTTGGGCGTAGATCCGACTGCGGAAGCGGCGTTAGAAACTTCGGCAAGCATAGAGGGGCCGTTGGATTTCACAGAAAATAAAGAAGATACAAACGATGAAAAATAATTTTGGATATAGAGCGGGTAAGGCGGTTAAGGCGCTCGAATTGGACGGATATTACGTATGGGACTGTTCCGTGATCAAAGCGGACGGGCAGTACCATATGTTTTCCTCGCGCTGGAAAGAGGAATACGGCTTTGGTTGGAACTGGGTTTTCAACAGTGAAATTATCCATTCTGTATCCGACGCGCCCGAGGGACCTTATCAGTTTAAAAACGTCGTTTTGCCCAGACGAGGCAGACAGTATTTCGACGGGATGAACACGCACAATACTTGCATTAAGGCATACAACGGTAAATTTTACCTCTATTATATGGGTACGACGTACGGTGGGGATATTCCGCAAAGTTGGGATGTGCCGCAGTGTTACGCGGAAGAAACCTGGAATCGAAAACGCATCGGGTTGGCGGTCGCGGACGATATCAACGGAGAATTTGTCCGCCGCGATACGCCGCTTTTAGAACCGCGCGATTGTTCGCATTGGGATTGTACCATTACGACCAATCCGTCCGTGGCGATTTTGCCTGACGGAAAAACGTATATGATTTATAAATCCCGCCGCGCGTATGCAAAGCCCTTACAGCTTGGTATCGCGGTTGCGGATAAACCGGACGGTGAATTTAAACGCTTGTCCGATGATCCGATTTTGGATTTTAAAGACGAGGATAAGCATATAGAGGATCCGTTTATTTGGTATGACGAAAGGAAAAAGAAATTCTGCTTGATCACGAAAGACGACGTGAAAAACGGCAGCTTTGGCGTCACGGGCGAATGGGGCGCAGGCTTCTATGCGGAAAGCGACGACTGTATGGATTTTAAGATCGGCGAAGATCCAAAGGTATATTCGCGTAAGGTTACCTGGGAAGACGGCAGGGAAACGCTGCAGTGTAATTTGGAGCGACCCTCCCTTCTATTTGACGAGGAGGGCAATCCGACGCATATTTTCTGCGCAAGCGGCACAGGGGATAACCCTTACAGTTTCCAAGGTAAAACGTATATCGTATGCATAAAACTGGAAAAAAAGTAAAAGAATGAAAAGGGGGAGGAATACCCCTTTTTATTTTGTATAACGTGCGAAAAAATAAAAAAATGAGCCTTTTACAAAAAAAAATGCAAAAGTCCGCGTGAAAGACTTGATATTTCTTTGAAATTATATTAAAATGGAATATGGCGAAAAGCGAAAAAGTGTTTTTTTCACGCCCAAAAACGGTAAAATCGGTTGGGCGGGTGGCTTTTTGCGGTTAAATACGGTTAAAAAAGAAAAAAATCAACTTGGAGGAAATAAACATTATGGCAAAAAAGTATTGCTATCTCTTCAGTGAAGGCAACGCGAAAATGCGTGAAATCCTCGGTGGTAAGGGCGCAAACCTTGCAGAAATGACCAAGATCGGTCTTCCCGTGCCTCAGGGCTTCACCATTTCTACGGAAGCTTGTACGCAGTATTATGAAGACGGTAGACAGATCAACCCCGACATTCAGGCGGAAATTATGGAATATATCGAAAAGATGGAAAACATCTGCGGTATGAAATTCGGCGACAAGGAAAACCCCTTGCTTGTATCCGTTCGTTCGGGCGCACGCGCTTCCATGCCTGGTATGATGGACACCATCCTTAACCTTGGTTTGAATGAAGAAGTAGTTAACACGATTGCAACGAAATCGGGCAACCCCCGTTGGGCTTGGGACTGCTACCGC
>JAFWAN010000014.1 GCA_017507585.1 Clostridia bacterium | reverse complement strand
TTTGAAGAGCGGTGCAACGGCAAACATCGAACTTTCCCGTTGTGCAAAGACGGAAGAACAGCTTGTAGAATTCATCATTTACGGTGAAAAGGGGTATATCCGTTTCTGCAACTACGTCGGCGAAGGTTTGGAAATTTGCTACGGCAGCAAGGAAGACATCGCGAAGGGCAAACAGCGTGTGGCTACGCCTGAAAAATACGGTGCAACCTGGTCGCTTTACCAATCGCAATCGTTTATCGATTATGCAAATGGTAAAAAGGATAACTTCACCTCCACGATCGACGACGGTTTGCGCGCGCAGATGGTCATTGACGCGGTTATTAAATCGAGCGAAGAAAAACGCTACGTAACGATTGATGAAATTCAAAAAGGATTGAAATAATAAAACATAAACTTGGTATTATTGGGTACGGCACAATGGGTTCTTGGCACGCTGCAAACGTGCGTGACAGAATTAGGGATTTAGACGTTGCACTGGTGTATGACATCAACCCGGAAAAGCGTGAAAAGGCGCGTGTAGAGGGGTTTGCAACGTGTGAAACGGCAGAGGAGTTGTTGCAAAGCGACGTGGATTTGGTGGTGATTGCAACCCCGAATAACTTCCACAAGGATTACTGCGTCCGCGCGTTGGACAGTGGAAAAAACGTTGTTTGTGAAAAACCTGTTTGTATGAACATGGAAGAACTGGACGAAATTTACGCTGCGCAGGCAAGAAGCGGTAAATTATTCACCGTCCATTTCAACAGACGTTGGGACGTCGATTACAATATCATAAAAGACGTCTTGGCACAAAATCTTGTAGGGAAACCTCATCAAGTATATTCCCGACTGTTCAGCAATCGTAATATCCCTGGGGATTGGCGCACGGTGAAAAAATCGGGCGGCGGTTTCTTATACGATTGGGGCGTACACATGATCGACCAAGTTTTACAATTATTCGGGAATCCTATTTCCGTATATGCGGATTTGAAGCATATCTATCAACCCGAAGTGGACGATGCGATTCGTTTGGATTTGAAATATCCCGGCAATTTAAGCGTACATATCGTTGCCGATTCTTGGACGTTTATCAACGAGGCGCGTTGGCATATTTCCGGTGACGACGGTACAGCAACTGTGTACGACTGGTTTGGCAGGACGGGTAAAATCGTCCGCGCGAACGTGAAATCGGTGGATTGGGCGCAAGGCTGTGTATATACGGAAAACGGACTTTCCCGTTCCATGTGGCCCCGTCCGCAAAGCGAAGTGACGGAAATGGACGTTCCCGTTCGTAAGGATCTTCCTTGGTGGGAACAATTTTACGAAAACGTTATGGACAGTATCGAGGGAAAAGCAACGCAGTTTATCACGCTTGAACAAATCCGTGCATCGCTTGCAGTTGTAATGGCGTCCTTTGAATCCGCGGAAAAACAGTGCGTTGTCGAATTGAAAAAATATCTCTGAGGTGACAGAATGAAAAAAATAGGTATTATTGATTACTTTATTGACGAATGGCATTCTAACACGTATTTAGGGCTTTTCGAAAAAGCCAGCCAAGCGCTTGGCGTAGAGTATAAAGTTGTATATGGATATGCGGAAGTGGAGCAGGACGGCAAAATGCACACGGATGATTGGTGTGCGAAAAACAACGTTATCCGCTGTAACACGATTGAGGAACTTTGTGAAAAATCCGACAATATTTTAATTCTCGCGCCCGCAAACCCTGAAACGCATTTAAGATACGCAGAAGCGGCTTTGAAGTACGGTAAAACCACATATATCGATAAGACGTTTGCGCCTGATTTGGAAACGGCGAAAGCCATTTTTGCGGTGGCGGAAAAGTACAATACGAAGATTTTTACCTCGTCAGCCTTACGATATGCGGAAGAAATCGCGGACTATACCGACGTTAAAAACGTCATGATTAAAGGCGGCGGCCGCAGTTTGGAAGAATATATCATTCACCAAATCGAAATGGCGGTGAAACTGACGAAAGGCGAGCAGGCAAAGCTTGCGCACGTTTTCAGCGGTGATAGGCAATCGACAATCGTGTTGGAATATGCAGGCAGAACGGTAACCCTTAGTTATTCCAACAGCGGTTGGGGATTCTCTGTGGACGTGGAAACGGATAAGGCGAATTGTGAATATAAAAACGTGGAAAAGGGTACCGAATTCTATCGCTTGGTAGAAAGTATCGTGAAATTCTTTGAAACGAACGAAGAACCCTTTGATAAGAAAGAAACGTTGGCAGTTCTTGCCATTCGCGACGCCATTATGAAAGGTATTAGCAACGGTGAGAAAACGATTCCCGTGGAAAACTATTGATGATAAAACAAGATTTGAAAGATATTATGGAGGCTTAGCTGTGAACGAGTTTTTATTTACGCAAATTTTGACCGAGCTGGAAGATGCGGTGGGCAGAGAAAATTGTTCGGTAAAAGAAATTGATAAGGTTACGCATAGTGCAGACTTTTTCTGGCTTTCGAGAATGTGGGTGGACCGCGGTGTAAGAATGCCCGAAGCGGATTTCATCGTTGCGCCCAAGGACGCGCAGGAAACGTCGAAGGTGCTGAAAATAGCAAATTATTACAAAATCCCCGTGACGACTTGGGGGGGCGGCGCAGGCTCGCAGGGCGGCGCGCTTCCCGTTTGCGGCGGTATTATACTTGACACCAAGCGCATGAATAAGATTTACGAAGTCAATACGGAAAGTATGTACATAGAATGCGGTACGGGTGCGATTTATAAGCATATCGAATGGGCAGCGAATGAAAAGGGGTATGCGACAATGCATTATCCATCGTCATTGACCTGCTCGACGGTGGGCGGTTTCTTGGCGCACCGCGGTATTGGTGTTGTTTCCAACAAGTACGGTAAAATTGACGATATGGTATTGCAGATGGAGGTCGTTCTTCCCAACGGCGATATCATCAATACGTCCGCTACGCCCAAGCATGCGGCAGGGCCTGACTTGAACCAAATTTTCATCGGTTCGGAGGGGACGCTTGGTATCATCACCAAGGCGCAAATCCGTATCTACGAACAACCCGAGGTAAGACGTTTTAGAGGGTTCTTGTTCAAGGATATGACCTCTGCGTTTAAGGCAAGTAAAGAAGTTTTGCAGAAATTCAAACCTTCCGTTATGCGTCTTTACGACGATGCAGAAACGGCAAGCTTGATTAAGAAAATCGTCGGCGTTGCTAAGCCTGGTGCTTTTATGAATATTGCTTATGAGGGCGTAAAAGAGTTGGTGGACGTGGAAGAAAAGATTTTGTTGGAAACGTTTGCAAAATATGGTGCGGAAGATTTGGGCAGTGAATACGGTGAAAAGTGGTGGAATGAAAAGATTACATTCTTCTATCCTGGGCACATGATGGACATTCCTCAAATGTTCGGTACGATGGATACGATTGCACCTTACGATAAAATCGAAAAGATTTACTGGGCAATGAAAAATGCCATCGAAACGAAATATCCGTATGCGAAATTCATCGCGCACTTCTCGCATTGGTACGAATGGGGCTGTATGATGTACGACCGCTTCATCATCGACGGCGAACACGTACCTCAAGACCCTGTGGAAGCTATGCGTTTACACAATGAAATTTGGACGCTTGGTATCCGTACAGCGCTTGAAAATGGCGGTGTAGTCAACGATCACCACGGTGTGGGCATCAAGCTTGGAAGAATGATGAAAGAGCAGTACGGTCCTGCAATGCAGGTATTTGAAGGAATTAAAAAATTCCTTGACCCGAACGGTATCATGAACCCGTTCAAACTTGGTTTGTAATAGGGGGAAACGATATGAATATCACGGAAAAATCAAAAAATATAATCGATAATTGCAGATTCTGTTGGATGTGCCGTCACGTATGTCCAATCGGGAATGCGACGGGGTTGGAAAGAAACACCGCCCGCGCCCGCGCAATGGGCGCAAGCTTGGTTGTGCGTAATGCCACCGAGCTCAAAGAAATTGCAGAAAACATCTACGAATGTACCCTTTGCGGTGCGTGTACGAACAACTGCATGACGGGCTTTGACCCTAAGGTGTTTATCCAAGAATTAAAGACGGAAATCGTGTTAAACGGCGTTGCGCCCACGTATATTATGGACTTGCTTGAAAAATATACGACGATGGGCAACGTGTTTGGCAAGACGGCTTGCGCGTGCTTAGATGATTTGTACAACACGGGCAGTGAAACGGCGTTGTTCGTTGGCCAGGATGCATTGTACAAATCCCCCGAAAGTGTAAAGAATGCAGTTGCGCTTTTGAACAAGGCAGGCGTAAGCGTGTCCTTGGATAAAAACCAAGACAGCGGCGCGGCGCTTTGGTTCCTGACGGGGAAAACGCAGGAAACGCAAAACGCGGCAAAGGCTTGCGCGGAGATGCTCAACCAATATAAAACCGTTATCGTTTACGATCCCGTTGACTTGAAGTTGATGCTTCACGAATATAAGGAATGGGGCATTGAAATCACGGCGAAAGTGGTTGGGTTTAATGAATATCTGCTTGCCTTGATTGAAAATGGTAAGCTTGCAGTGAAGAAGACGGCAAACGAGTATACTTTACAGGATAATTACGCGTACGCAAGAGAACTCGACGACAGCGAAACGGGCAGAAAACTCATTGAAAAAGTAGGCGTGAATAAGGAAATGCTCCTCATCGGTAAGGAAGCAAACCTTGCAGGTCAGTTGATTATGGCGGAATATATGCCCGACGTCATCGTACAGGTTGCGAAAGATAGATGGCAAAATGCAATCAATATGGATTGCAAAACGATGGTTACCGAAAATCCTGCGGAATATGTTGCGCTCAAAGCAACAGCTCCCGACGGTTATCGTGTGATTTCCGTAGAAGAAATGCTTTTGGAGAATATGTAATATGAATTTGAAAAAATCCTACGTTGAAAAATACGGTTATGAAAGAGTAGTAACGGACAGAAACTCCCCGCTCGTATACGCGGAAACGGATATGTTGAAGCTTGCGGATGGTCAAAGCTACACGATTGACGAACTCGGTAAAGAATTCGTCTTGGCGGTTTTGTACGGAACGTGTGAAGTAAAAGGCGAAGATTTCACTTTTACCGTAGGTAAGAGAGCAAACGTATTCGAAGGTGCGGCGGAAACGGCATACGTTGGTAAGGACACAGCTTTTACCGTTACGGCAATGGGCGGCGACGTGAAAATTGCGGTATGCAAAGCGCCCGCAGAAAAATATTATAAACCTTATCAAATCAAAGCGGAAGACGTTGTGATGAAAACGTTTGGTAAGGGCGCGTTCGTGCGTGAAGTCGCTTTCACTTTCCCTGAAACAGGGGAAGCAAATCACTTGTACATCGGTGAATTCTGGGTAGAAGACGGCAAGTGGGGAAGTTATCCTCCGCACAAGCACGACGTGGACAATCTTCCTACGGAGGGGGCGCTCGATGAAATTTACTACTATGAATTCGACAAACCCCAAGGGTTTGGTTTCCAAGCGGTGTACACCCCTGAAAACGACATCAACGAAGTATACAAAGTGCAAAATGGGGATATGGTGGTTATCCCTAAAGGATATCACCCTTTCACGGTTGCACCAGGTTATAAAAACTATTGCTTATGGATTATGGCAGGGAAAAACCGCGGGCTGTTGAGTTCGTCGGAAGAATGCCATAAGTGGATTGTGAAAAACTAAAAGGAGTATACCATGTACGTACTTGGCATAGATTTCGGCGGGGGTGCAAGCAAAGCGACGCTGTTAGATAAAAACGGTCAGGTGGTTGCTACGGCAACCGCCGAATACCCCACGCATTATGGTGACGGCGGAAAAGCGGAACAAAATCCGATGGATTGGTACAATGCTGCTTGTCAAAATATCCGTTCCGTTTTACAAAATATAAATGCCGAGGACGTAAAATGTCTTTGTTTTGACGCGGCAACACATACGGCGGTTTTAATGGACGAGAACAGCGTTCCCATTTGTAATTCCGTCTATTGGACGGACACACGAAGTGTAAAAGAAAAGCAATACCTTGCAGAGAATTTCGGCAAGGAAATTTTCGAAAAATGTAAGCATAACGTCGATACCATTTGGTCTTTACCCGAAATTTTGTACGTAAAGAATCATTTTCCCGACGTTTATAAAAAGGTGAAAAAGGTTACGTTTGCCAAGGATTTTGTGCGCGGAAAATTCACAGGCGACTTCGTCACTGACTATATCGAGGCGCAGGGCAGCATGCTCTTTGACTTTGATAAAAAGGAATGGGATGAACGTCTTTTGAGCCTTGTTGGGCTGACAAAAGAATCTATGCCCAAAATTGTAAATCCGCTTGAACGGGTGGGGCAGGTACGC
>JAFWAN010000013.1 GCA_017507585.1 Clostridia bacterium | reverse complement strand
AGTGCGACGTATGTGACGCAGTTCTTAGCGAATGTGCAGATGCAAACAACGATCATAACTGTGACGTATGCGGCGAAAAGGTAAGCGAACACAACTACGTAGACGGCGTATGCTCGGTATGTGGTGGTGAAGATCCCGATTACGAAGAACCTGGTACGTCTGAAGATCCCGAAGTTCCCGGCTCGTCCGAAGAACCTGAAGTTCCCGGTAGCTCCGAAGAACCCGAAGTTCCCGGCAGCTCCGAAGAACCCGGCACTTCTGAAAAACCTGACGATTCTACGGATTCTGAAGAACCCGCTAAGCTTTCGCTCTTTGAAAAAATCAAGGAAGCAATCTCCAACGTGATTCCTGAATCGGTTAAGGCGGTTATCCCCGGTTGCTCGGGCGTAGTTGGCGGTATCGCTGGCGGCGTTGCAGCACTTGGCATCGCAGTAGTGGCGCTTCTTAAGAAAAAAGAAGACAAAGACGAATAATATCGTTTCAAAGGACTTGACAGTCTAAAGGTGGGACGCTCCTGATAAAAAAGGGGCGTCCTATTTTTTGAGAAAGATAAAATGACACGAATTGCGTAAAAAATGAAACAGTTTCTAAGAAAAAAATAAAAAAAGCCCCTTTACAGATGTTGAAATTTGTTGTATAATATATAAGGATTATATTGTGGATTTTTCCACGAAAACGGTAATGCATCATATAAGGAGGCAAATTATGAAAAAAATGACGAAAAAAATCATAAGCGCAATCTTTGGTTTTGCGTTTGCATTCACGGTCGGCGCAGGCGTATATAGCGTATGCAACGATCAGTTGGTCGTCAAGGCAGACGAAGCGGCGATTACAATTTCCGACGCAGTGCTTAGCGATGAAGTGTACAAGGTGGAAATGTCCTGCGAAAATTGGACGATTACCAATGCATCGGGTGACACGTTCGATATCAATTATATGAGCGAGGATAGGGTGGAATGCCGTAGAAATATTTTGATTAACGGCGTATCGTTGTTTGAAATCAATACAACGGTAGATGATTCGGCTTACGTGTACGTAACCTCTCCTTTGACCCTTCCAAATAAGCAATTGTACAATGCAGCGAATAAGGAGTATGAGGTATTTCAAAATCCGACGTTGTTGGCAGCGCCCGTAGACACGAATACGGTGACGCTTTGGATCCATAAGGATTACGTAGCTTCGATCTGTGATGAAGAAGGTGAAACCTTGACGGTAACGATAAAGACGGGTTTCAATTACAACGGCGCGACGGTTGCAGAAGAAACGTCTAAGGTTGTTTATACGAAACCTGCAGAAGTAGTCCCTGTAGAAAAGACCGTGATTGAAACGTCGGTTACCAGCATCGCTGGTAGCTACGGTGCGGAGGATAAGCATTTGGACTTCTTCCTTTCCGTACACGACTACGATACGGATTTGACTATGAAAGCGGTTGATAAGGTTTTGCTTGCCTCGCTTGATTATTATGATTATATCTTGATCGACGGCGAAAAATTGGGTGACTTAGTGGTTGCAGAAGGCTATGCGCAAGGGGAAGTATACTTCAACGCTTGGTTTAAAGAATCCTTTGGTACCCGTTGGCCTGAAGCTATGTTCAAGGCAGGTACGATTGACGCAGTACAAGAAGTGACGGTTTTGGCAGGTTGCCAATTCCCTTCCTACAACGATCCTAACACCGTATATCAAACCACGGAAGACGTTACGTTTACCCGTCAGGAAAGCGGTGCGTTTGCAGATCTCAATTCTTTGATGTATGCAGAGGATCTCGATATCAGTTGGGCGGTGGCGTGCGGTGACGCAGGCGAATTGTTCCGCGTGAATATTTCTTCCGATCTTTGGGAATTGAAACCTACGCAACCCGAAGGCTTGCCTCAACCCGATATCTTTGACTTTAACTACTATGACAGCGGTATGAGAGATACCATTAAAAAGAGTATTTTGATCAATGGTAAATCCTTGTACGATATCAATACGACGGTTGACGATACGGATTACGTATATTCTACCTATCCTATGACGTTGGATAACAAGAGTGGCGAATACGACGCCTTTGCAAACCCCACGATGTTGGAGGTACAAGGCAATACGTTGATCCTTTATATCCATAAGAACTATATGCAGTCGATTTGCTCGAATTTCGGCGACAGCGTAACCTTGACGGTGGCTGCGGCTATTTCGGGAAGCGACGCAGTAATGGGTAAAATTTTGGCAGAGGACGTAGTCGCAGAGGTTTATGCAATCGGTTATGACTTGACCTTGATGGATGGCAATCAAGAATTGGATGTTCTCTCGATTAAAGCAGGCGGATCTTTGGATATCGTACCTGCCCCTGAAGTAGAACACTTGGTTTTTGCAGGTTGGGTAGACGCAGAAGGGAACCCTGCCCCCGCAACGATGCCTGCATCGGTATTGACGTTGTACGCAACCTGGAAACCCGTACCTTATACGGTTAAAGTGGTTTATTTGGACGGTAGCGAAACCGAATTTGTCTTTGGTATGATGAAAGATGAAACGCTCGGTGTTGAATATCTGCCCGAAGAATTGGAAGCAGCGTTGATCGCCGCGCTTCCCGAAGAAACGGAAACGGAAGGTTATGGATATGCAGAAAAAATCCCTGGCGCCTTCCAGTTGAAGAATTACGTATTTACCGTACAAGCGGTGAAGAATATCTTCACGATTACCTTTGTTGACGAAAACGGCAACGATATCGGCGTTGCGCCTATCACTTTCACGGCAAAGACGATCAACGATCTCGTGCTTCCCGAAGTACCTGCAAAAGAAGGTTACACGGGCAAGTGGAACAAGACCACGGATAGATTGCAGTTGGAAGACGTTACCTTGTATGCTGTATATACGGAAATCAAAGAAGCTCCCGTAACCCCTGATAAACCTCAGGATTCGACGACGGATTCTTCCAATGACAGCGACAGCACGGACAGCTCTGCATCCGAAAAATCCTTCCTTGCTGGTTGTACCAGTATGGTAGGCGGTATTGCAGGCGGCTTGACGGCGCTTGCAATCGCAGCGGTTGCACTCTTTAAAAAGAAAGAAGACTAATATTCCATAAAGGTAAAAGCCCTCGATGAAAATCGAGGGCTTTTTAGCATTCAACGCGTACACGGTAGGGGGAAACCGCAGTTTAACATAATTTTTTCGAAGAACTTTTTGCAAAAGTATGTACAAATATAGCGGAATGTGATATAATAAGGCGTAGAAAAAAGGAGTGTTGACTATGAGCGTACAAGCAAACCGTTTTGGACGGCAAAATTGGTGGATATTGATTGTTTTCGGGCTGATCGGGCAAATTGCTTGGTCGGTTGAAAATATGTATTTTAACCTGTTCGTCTTTGAAACGATTGATGAAAATTTGGACGTAGTTACCCTGATGGTACAGTTGTCGGGGATCGCTGCAACGGTAACCACCTTGATTGCAGGTACGTTATCCGACAAGATGGGCAATCGGCGTGGTTTTATTGCGTACGGCTATATCATTTGGGGCGTGACGGTTGCGCTGTTCGGTATGATTTCTACCGAAAATATGATGAAGCTCTTCCATATAAAAGACGCGGCAAAGGCTTTGACGCTTGCCTTGGTATTGGTGGTCGTGGGCGATTGCATTATGACCTTGTTTGGTTCTACCGCGAACGATGCCGCATTTAACGCTTGGGTCACGGATAATACGAAAGAGAGCTTCCGCGGTAAGGTAGAGGGTGTTTTGTCCGTTATGCCGTTGATTGCAATGCTGATCGTGGCAGGCGGGTTCGGTATGCTGGTTGAGGGGATAGGCTATCAGGCGCTGTTTTGCGTCTTGGGCGGTGTGATTACCGCTTGCGGAATCCTTGGCGTATTTATGGTTAAAGACAATCCTGCGTTGCAGAAAAAAGGCACCTTGAAGGATATTGCGTACGGGTTTAAACCCAGCGTAATTAAGGGTAATTTGCCTTTATATTTGACCTTGTGTATCGTTGGCGTATATGGGATTGCGTGTCAGATTTTTATGCCGTATATGATCATCTATATGAAGACGTATTTACATTTTGAGGTGCTTGATTATAGCATCGTGTTTGGATTGGCAATCGGGCTTGGCGCGATATTAAACCTTGTCTTTGGCAATTTAACGGATAAAATCGATAAAGCAAAGCTGCTTTACGTTGCGGCAGGCGTGCTTTCCTTGGGCTTAGCAGGTATGTATTTTGCGCATTTTGACAATAAATTGGTGACCATGGCTGTCTTTGGTTTCTTTGGCTTTATTATGATTACGGGTTACATTTTGGTCGCTGCGCTCAGCGGCGCGTTGGTGCGTGATTATACCCCTGAAAACGATGCGGGAAAATTGCAGGGTGTGCGTATGATTTTCAGCGTATTGTTGCCTATGCTGATTGGCCCTATGATTGGCAACGCCATCAACAAAGCGGCGGGAAACGTGTTGGAAAATGCAGGGGCGGACGCAATGACGACCAAGTATATCCCTGCGCCCGAAATCTTTTTGGCAGGCGCAATCGTGGCATTATTGCTGTTTGCAATCATCCCCGTATTGGTGAAAATCAGAAAGAAAAAGGATAAACGTGATGAGATTGAAAACGAAATATGAAATCGGTAAAATTCCGCATAACGAGCACCCATGTCCGCAATCAATGCGTAAAAATTGGATGTGCTTGAACGGGGAATGGGATTTTTACAAGGAAAACACCGCAGGGGAGAAATCGTACGAGGGTAAGATTTTGGTACCCTTTTCCCCTGAAACCTTGAACAGCGGCGTGGCGGAAGATTTTTGCCTTTTCAGCGGTGAAAAGATCGTTTACAGCCGCGCGGTCAGTGTTGGAAAGGATTTGTTGCAAGGCTGCACTCTGTTGCATTTTGGCGCGGTGGACAGCGATTGCAAGGTGTATCTTAACGGGGTAAAGGTCGGCAGCCACGTCGGCGGTTTTACCGCGTTTACCGTCAACGTCAGCGACCATATTAAAGAGGGGCAAAACCTTTTGACGGTCGTTTGCACGGACGAGGCTACGCGCAACGGCGGCGCACGCGGAAAACAGAGCGATAAACGGGGCGGAATTTGGTACACGCCGCAAAGCGGGATTTGGCAAACGGTGTGGCTGGAAAGTATGCCAATGCAACACATTGAACGCTTCCGCATTACCCCCAACGCCCGTGAAAAAACGGTCAAGATCGAGCTTGTCAAGCCGCAACAGGCAGAAATCACCGTATGGGATGAGGATAAGGAGATTATACGCGAAAATTTCCAAGGTGAAATTACTCTTGCATACGATTTTGAGCTGTGGTCGCCCGAAAATCCCAAGCTGTATCCGTTTACGCTTCGTAACGACGCGGGGGACGAGGTGCAATCCTATTTTGCGGTGCGTTCGTTCAGTCGTATTAGAGATGACAAGGGGATTATGCGGTTGACGCTAAATGGAAAACCGTATTTTTTCAACGGCGTATTAGATCAAGGATATTGGTCGGACGGTATGTTGACCTATCCCTCCGATCAGGCGGCGTTGGACGAATTGACGATGTTAAAGGAAATGGGTTTTAATACGGTGCGTAAGCATATCAAGTTGGAGCCTATGCGTTGGTATCATTATTGTGATAAATTGGGATTGGTCGTTTGGCAGGATTTCGTCAACGGCGGCGGAGAATATAAATTTACCCATATTGCGGCGTTTCCCTTTCTTGGTTTTCATCATCGGGATGACGATTATGCTTATTTCGCACGTGAAAACGAGGGGGGCAGGTACGAGTTTATGCGTGCCTCCGAGGAAACCTTGACCCAATTGTACAACTGTCCGTGTATCGGCGTTTGGGTTCCCTTCAACGAGGGCTGGGGACAGTTTGATTCCGCGCAGATGAACGATTTTATCTGCGAGCGCGACCGTACGCGTATCATTGACACCGTCAGCGGTTGGCACGACCAAGGGATAGGAAAAACGGAATTGAAGAGCTTGCACACCTACTACACCCCCTTAAAAGTGCCCAAGGACGTTCGCCCCGTGGTGCTTAGTGAATTTGGCGGTTATTCGATGAAAACGGAGGGGCATGTCTTTGATGAAACGAAAGAATTTGGGTATAAAAAGTTTAAAACGCAAGCGGATTTGATGAAAGCGTTGGAAAAATTATATCTAAAAAAACTGCTTCCGCTGCTTAAAAAAGGATTGTGCGGATGTATTTATACACAGGTATCCGACGTAGAAGAGGAAATCAACGGTTTGGTGACGTACGACCGTCAGGTGGTCAAAACACCCATTGCACAAATGCGCGCGATAAACGATTGTTTGGCGGAAGAATGGAAACGGATATTTGAATAAAACAAAACGGCCTGCGTTAAGCGGGTCGTTTTTCTATAAATCGATAGGGCGTATGCAAAAAATCGATTGTAAAAAATAAAATCACAAAACTTTCACAAAAAAATATATATCGCGCGCGTATATACGCGAAAAAACCTTGACAAACGAGGCAAATAAGTATAAAATAATATAGAACGGAAAATCGGGCAAAAATGCAGATATTTTAAAAGTCCTCCTATAAGGAGGAGAAATGCAAAACACCCTCGTTGCTACAGAAAAAAGGACCGATGGGGTCCGGGAGGCTATATGAAGAAATCAGTTAAACGTATTCTTTGCGGTGCGCTGTCCTTGATGACGGTGTCGTCAATCGTCTTGGAACGCAGCTTGGCGCTCGCAGACGGAAAGAAACCCGAGTCGACGCCTGCATCTGCGGAGGTATCGTTGAAAAACGTGACGGGTCAGTTTGACACGTCTGCGCTTATGCAAAGCTACTTAAACACTTCGGTGATGCAATCGGAGGATACCGCGCCGAAGTATGAAACGCGTTCGGTACTCGTTCGTTTGTCGGGTAAGAATATCATTGACAGAGCGAAAGGCGAAAACGTACTTACTTATCTTTCCACGTGGGACGGCAACCGCGCGATGGCAAGCATCGCGGAAGAGCAGGACGCTTTCTTGCGCGCATTGGACAAGAAAGGGATCCCGTACACGCTGGAAAGACGTTACAACAACGTTTTAAACGGTGTTGCAATCGAAATCAATACTCAATACGTTTCCGACATCAAGAAGATGAAAGGGGTAGAGAGCGTCGTTATCGCTACGGCCTATGCAGAACCTAAGACGGTGGAAACGGCTTCGAATGGCGAAAACGTCGTTACCAACGAAACCAGCGTTTACGAAACGGGTATTTATAACTCCGACGGCTACGAACAGTACGGCGAAGGTACCGTCGTGGCGGTATTGGATACCGGTTTGGATTACACCCATCCCGCATTCCAACGTTTTGAACACGAAGACGTAGAGGTTGCGTGGAGCAAAGACTACGTAGCGAGCGTTTTGAACGATAAAGATTTGATTGCGGAACAAAGATCCGGCACGTTGGACGTTTCGGACGTATACGTCAGCGCGAAGGTGCCTTTTGCCTACGACTACGCGGACGACGATCCCGACGTATATCCCTCGTATTCTAACCACGGTACGCACGTTGCGGGTATCATCGGCGGTTACGATACCAACGGTTATACCGACAAGGACGGCAACCCGATTACGGATAAAATGTTCAAGGGCGTTGTTCCCGATTCGCAATTGGTAATTTGTAAAGTGTTCACGGACGATTTGGACGACCCTGATCTTGGCGGTGCAGTTGCAACCGATATCGTGGCGGCGTTGGACGATTGCGTTATGTTGAACGTAGACGTTATCAATATGAGTTTGGGTACTTCCTGCGGCTTCACGACGACGAATGACGGCGACGATGAAGGGGAAGAGCTCAACCGTGTTTACGACAGTATCAAAGCGGCAGGTATCAGCCTTGTCTGCGCGGCAAGCAACGATTACAGTGCGGGCTACGGCGGCGTATACGGTACTAACCTTGCCTCCAACCCCGATTCCGGTACGGTAGGTTCGCCTTCCACGTTTGCGGCATCCTTGTCTGTTGCCAGCGTCAACGGTCAAAAGGCAAGCTATGTGATTGCAAACGAAAATACGGAAAATAAGGCGTTTGTATTCTTTGAAGAATCCCGTGATATCGACGGCAATCCTTTCGACTTTGTAAAGGATTTGAAAGCGGCATATCCCGGTAAAGATACTTTCGAATACGTAGTAATCCCCGGTATCGGTCAGGCGGCGGACTACGATGCGAAGGTGCGCTCCTTATTAAAAGACAAAAACGGCAATTCCACGGGCAGAATCGCCCTGATTAAGCGTGGCGATTCCACCTTCCAAGAAAAGGTAGAGATCGCTATGCAAATGGGCGCGGCGGGCGTTATGATCTACAACAACGTAGCAGGCGTCATCCGTATGAATCTTGGTGAAATCGAAAATCCCGTACCTTCCGTTTCCATCAATATGAACGCGGGGAACGCGATGGTTGCAGGGGCGAAAGACCGCAAGGGTACCATTCGTTTGGGCGAAGATTTGAAAGCAGGGCCTTTTATGAGTGAGTTCTCCTCTTGGGGACCCACGCACGATTTGAAGTTGAAACCCGAAATCACGGCGCACGGCGGTGAAATCACCTCGACCGTACCCGGCGGTTACGGCGAACAGAGCGGTACCTCGATGGCGTCGCCTAATATGGCGGGCTTTACGGCGTTGGTCAGAAGCTATATCAAAAACGATCTTCAAATCACCGATCCCGTAGAAATCAACCGTCTTGCAATGCAGCTGATTATGAGTACGGCAACCACCGCATACGATCAGGACGGCTTGGCATATTCGCCCCGTAAGCAAGGCGCAGGTATCGCGCGTATGGAACGGGTTATCGGCGGTACGCAGGCATACCTTTGGACGGAAAGTGAAGAAAACGATTACCGCCCGAAATTGGAATGCGGTGACGATCCTACAAAGACGGGCGTTTATACGATGTCCTTCAACGTGACGAACTTTAAGAATAGCCAGTTGAAGTTTAGCACCGACCAAATCATTATGACGGAAACGCTGTCCAGCGACAACTTGACGGTCAACGAACAAGCGCATATGCTCAGCAAGTCGACCACCGTTTGGAAGATTGGCGGCGAAACGGTCAACGAAGTAACGGTTGCGGCAGGTCAAACGGTAACCGTAAGCGTGGAAATCACGTTAGACGAAAGCGAAAAGAAATACATTGACGACAGCTTTGAAAACGGTATGTACGTCGAAGGCTTCTTAAAGCTCGTTTCTCAAACGAACGGTCAATGCGACCTTAGCATTCCTTTCCTTGCCTTCTACGGGGATTGGGAAGCGGCGCCGATGCTTGATTATACCGCGTTTGAGGTTGCGGAAAGCGAGCAGGACGCATCCGTGAAAGACGAAGATAAAATCAAAGCAAGCGTTTGGGCAACGTTGCCTTACAACAGCTACTACAACGAAAAATATATCCTGCCTATGGGCGGTTACGTATATCTTTTGCCCGATGACGCAGAGCCTATGTACGTGGATGAGGACAAGTGTTCGGTATCCCGTTACAACATATATTATGGCGAAGGCAATGCGGAAAACTATATGACGTCCACGTCGATTAAGGCGGTGTATGCAGGGCTTTTGAGAAACGCACGTTTGGTCAAATACAGACTGTACAGCGAAGACACGGGCGAACTGATTTTGGAAGACGTATGCAACCGTGTCGGTAAAGCGTATGCGGGCGGCGGTCAGGCTACGCCTGCCAACGTAGAGTTGGAGCTCAGCCCCGAAGCAGAAGGCTTGATGGCAAACGGTAAATACCGTATGGAATTTGAATTCTTTATGGATAAACCCGAAGCAGGGGAAGTTGCAAGAGAGGAAAATACGTACGAATTTACCTTTACCGTAGACTATGAAGCGCCGATTTTGGAAGACGTGCGCGTGCGTTATTACAATTATAAGGACGGCAAAAAGGAAAAGCAGCGTATTTACTTGGACGTAGACGTTTACGACAATCATTACGCACAGGCGTTGATGCTTTGCTATCCTCAAAGAGATGCGCAGGGCGAGTTGTCCTTGATGTTGGCAACCGATTATCCCACGCCTATCCGTAACGCGAAACCCAACGGCACGACCACGGTTTCCATTGAAATCACGGATATTTATGAAAAATATGGTTCTCAGTTCTATTTGCAGGTAGACGATTATGCGGTGAACAGCTGCTTGTATCAGGTAGATATCAACGCGGCAAACCTTGGATCGTTGAAAGAGGTAGACGGATTTGAAATCCTTTCGGATAATAAGCTGGTTTATAAAGACGGCAAATATCAGTTGTCGTTGAAGCAGTACGAGGCATATAAAGTCAACCTTGATTTTGCAGGGGAAGGCAATTCGTCCAACTTCGTATGGCTCGCAAGCAACGATAACGTAGCGGTAAAGAACGGTGAAATCGTAGGCCTTACGGAAGGCACGGCGGAAATCGCCGTCAGCGCGGGTAAGGGTACCCCTCAATATATCGAGGTTACGGTTACCAATCAGAAAAATACCGCTTTGGCAAGCGTACCGGGGATTTCGTTCGGGGTTATTAAGACGAGTACGGATTCTCTTGCGAAAGCAAGCGGAACGGTCAAGGTAAACGTTGGGGAAGACATCGTTTTGCCCGTGGAAACGGATCCTTGGTACCATCCGATGACCGGTTTGCGTTTGGTTTGGAACAGTACCGACCCTTCGGTTGCGACCGTTGACCAAAACGGTAAAGTGCGGACCTTGAAGAAGGGCACGACGAGTATTACTGCCAGCGTTGAACGTCAGAGAGCAGACGGCAGTTGGGAATCGACTCTGTATGCAACTAGCGTTACCCTGCGTGTTCAAAACGAATTTACGGTCAGCAATTATACCTTGAATGCCTATAAGGGTACAGGCTACAACGCGTGGATTTGTCCCGATTGCGGCGAGGCTTGGTTACAAAGAGAATTGGTGACGTTGGAAAACGGTCAAGGCAGCTTGATTGAAAACAACTGTCCCGAATGTAAGGTCGTTTGCGAAAAATCGACGGATATCCTTAAAATTCCTACCGATATGAACATCTGGTATATCGCAGCGGAAGCGTTTAAGGACAATGACAATATTAAGAAAATCATCATTCCGAAATCCGTAACACAGATCAGCGAACGTGCGTTCATCAACTGTACCGCGCTCGAAGAAGTGTATTTTGTCAGCCTGAATCATCGTGAAAGTGCGGCGGGCGTCAACAACAGTATTGACTGGGCTGATATTTCTATGATTTACGAACAGGCGTTCTACGGCTGTCCTAACCTTAGAAAATTGGATTTCTCCAACGTGAAAACGATCACGGTTGCGCATTATGCGTTTGCAGACTGTCCTAAGCTCAGCGAGGTTGTGGATATGCCCAGCATCGGTACGATGCACCATTACGCATTTGCAAACACTGCGCTTCGTGAAGTGGACTTGACGGGCTTGCATATGAGCGGCGACTACGTCTTTGCAGGCTGTCAGCAGTTGAGCAAAGTGAAGATTGGTCAATTTACGGCAATCGGCAATTATATGTTCGCAGGCTGTACGGGGCTTCGTGAGGAGATCACCATTTGCACGACGAAGGTCGGTGCGGGGGCATTCTCCGGCTGTGTGAACTTATCGGCGGTGAAATTCCAATCCCCCGAAGGAACGGCGTTAGAATTTGAAATCGGCGCAAGAGCGTTTGAAAATTGCGGTACGAACCTGAAAGGCACGCACTTTGCGGTGAACTTTAATGGGGAGTTGATCCGTGTTATCGGCGATCGCGCGTTTGCAAGCTCGTCCTTGCAGGTATTGTCTCCGTTTAAGGGGCTGGAAGTGCTTGGAGAAAATATTTTTGCAGGCACGAACATCAGCGAGATTTACGTCACGGATGATATGGATATCGTTTCGATGCGTATTGCAGGGATTCCTTTCGAAGGGCTGAATATCCTTTTACTGCCCGGCAGTACCAAATACGTGCAAAAAGACGGTGTCTTGTATAACAGCGACGAAACCAAGCTGTTATACGTCAATCCTTCCGTAACGGGCGCGTTTGCGGTGCCTGCAACGGTAACGGAAATCGGCGCGTATGCGTTTGCTGGCAGCAACGTAGCGTCGGTAACCTTGACGGAAAACGTAACGAAGATCGGCGTGGGTGCGTTTGAAAAATCGACGTTAAGCTCGATCAACTTCAACGGCGCGGCTTTGACGGAAATTCCCGAATATGCCTTCTACGCAAGCAACCTTTCGTATGTGGAATTGCCCGCAAGCGTAACGAAAATCGGCGCATCTGCGTTTGCAGAATCGGCAATTAGCGATTTCAAGGCAATCGGTGTAACGGAAATCGGCAGCAACGCGTTTGAAAACTGTATCGCCCTTCGCGGTACGCAAACCGCCGATGGATACGTATTGACGCTCGGTCAAAACGTGAAGACGCTCGGCAGCAACGTATTCAGCGGCTGCAGCGACCTTGTTTCCGTCAATATGCCTGCGGTAGAAAAGATGGGCTGCTACACCTTCAACAACGCAAAATCGTTGAAAGAGGTAAGCTTTGCGGAAGGAGCAAAGACGATTGGCGAGTACACCTTTGCTAATACGGGTGTTTCCAAGGTAACCCTTGGCGACGGCTTGACCAAGATTGCGCGTGGCGCATTCTACAACAGTAACGCTTTAAGAGAAATTACCTTGCCTGAAACCGTAAAAGAAATTGAAATGATGGCGTTCCAAAACTGTCGCAATCTGAAGGTTGTAAACGGTATCGAACACGTAGAAACGTTTGGTGTGCAAGCCTTCTACGGCTCGGCGATTGCGCAGTTGGATTTGCAATCCGCGAAGGTAATCGGCGACTTTGCGTTCGGTACGCAGATGGGTCAGATGTCGTATAAGGCAATCCATATGCCCGTGGTAGAAAGCATTGGCAACTTTGCATTCTTCGGCGGCGGTGAAAGCGAAGTAACCTTGCCTGAAACCTTGCAGAAGATGGGCTACGGCGCGTTTGCAAATTCGAAGAGCCTGACGACGTTCACGGTAGAAAACAACGAAAAGTATTTTGTAGAAAACGGCGTATTGTACCGCGTCATCAATAAAGAAGCAGGCGAATACGAAGTGGCTTGCTATCCTGCGGCGTACGCGGCAGAAGGTAAGTCGTTAGACGTCAAATCGGGTACCTTGCGTATCGATGCCTATGCATTCTACGGTTTGAACAAGGGTATGCTGGAAAAGGTAAAATTGCCTTATACCATCAACGCAATCGGCGACAGCGCGTTCTATGCAAGCGGCGTGAAGGAATACACCTTTGAGAGCATTCAAGCGCCGACCTTGGAAACGGTATATCGTCAGGAAATTTCCGATATGATTGAAACGGTTATCTCCGAAATGAACGGCGCGGCGTATTACAAGGGCTACTACAACACCAACTTTGAAACGGAAGTGTACAATTATACGAAGTACGTACGTCAGACCAGCAAATTGGTGATGAATTATCCTTCTAACGGTAACGGTTACGACAACCACATTTATAGATTGTATTTCGGTACGAGAAACAAGTTGGGTATTTTGGCGGAAGACGATACGATCGCGTGCGTTAATATCATTGACGGGTTGCCTGCGACGGCGGAAATCAACGCTTGGACCCAGTTGGAAAAGACCCCTGAAAATATCAAAATGGTGGAAGAGATTTCCGAAATTGTAAAGACGGCGCGTCTGTATTTGAACAACGCGAAGAGCAGAGAAGGGCAGATGGATTTCATCACTTCGGCACGCGAAAAGATTTTGGAAAACGTAGAATCCGCTTTGCGTAAGGTCAAGAACTACTTTGATATCAAGGTGAACTTGACAGAATTGCGCGTATCCAGCGCATCCACGCATAAATCCGAATATATGGAAGGGGAAACCTTCGATATGTCGGGGCTTGTAATCGAAATGATTTACGACGATTATTCGGTTCAAACGGCAAGCGCATCGCAGCTTACCTTGAAAACGACCACAGAGCTTAGCTCGTTGACGAGATACGTTGTGGTTAGCTGCGGCGGTAAAGACGTACGTGTTTCCGTAACGGTGAAGAAGACCGCAACGGAAAAACCTGACGACAACGAACAGCCTGACGACAGCACGAGTACGCCTGACAGCAGTACCAGTGAAGGAAAGAAGGGCTGTGGCTCGGTGATCGGCGGCGGTATTGCGGCAATGACGATCTTGCTTGCAGCAGGCGCGGTATGTTTAAAAGGTAAAAAGGAAAACTAAATCGACCTTGGTAAGGTGGGGCGTTTTTGCCCCATCTGCCAAAAGAGAAATTAGGTTTTCTAAATAAAAAACGAAACTTTTTGATAAAAAATATAGAAGGTAGGAAAGTTATTATGGCAAAGAAAAAGAATCAAGCACCAGTTATCAATGAAGAACCCGAATACGTAGCACAAACCGTACCTCAGGAAGAACCTGCGGTTTATGACGCTGCATTGGCAAACAACGTTCCGAAATGGGTTGTAAATTGCCACAGATGCGGTGCAGCTCTTCACGTGCAGGAAGGCAATATGGTTTATATGTGTCCCGTTTGCAACAACCTTTTCCGCGTTCGCAAGTGTGAAAAGCTTGTTAAAGACGTTAGCCGCGTTGTGGTTGCAGAAGCGTACGTTAACGTAAACAAGGGCAAAGACGAAAAGTAATTTTCAAAGAAAGACAGAAAAAGTAAAACGAACCGTTTTTAAGCGTAGCTTTTTTAGCGGCGCGGTTACGTTGTTAGGCGAAAGCGTGTGAAGAAACTCTTTGCAGGCTTGGTTTCTGTCGGCTGTATACAGTATTTTTATGGGGAAATAATACACGGGCGAGCAGCTGCTCGCCCATAATGCTTTGTGGAAAAATAAGGGCGCATTTGCGGCCATTTTTAACAGAAAAAAGGACACGATTGTTTAATCGTGTCCTTTTAAATTGTTTCAAATTTCACCGTTTAACATGTTGTAAAGGGAATACGGTTGCCAAGCGATTGCTCAATCGTCAATCTGCAGAATGAATTGACCGTTTACCGAATAATTCAACGTTGCGTGATAGGTTGTGTTGGTGGATTTTTCCGTGATTTCCAAGGTGATCAGCTTGTTCTGGGAATCGTTTTTCACGATCTTATAACTGTGGGTTAATTGATCGTTTACGTAGAGATCGCCGTTTGCGCCGTTTACGTTGTTGCCGTAGAAGAAGTAACGATTGCCTGCATTGTCCGTGGCGGTTGCAAAGAGGAGATCGTCTACGCTGGTACGTCTAACGCGCTTGATTGCCGCAACGACGTTGCCGTCTGCATCTTTTTGTACGAACACGTCTGCGCCGCTTAAATCATCTGTTGCGATGTTCAACGTAATGATGTCGTAATACCAGATTTCACCGCCGAGGGCTACCTGAGACCACATAACCGTGCCGTGTTTGGACGTGCGGTAATTGTAAGAGGTTTCCCCTGCGCCTCTGGAAAGAATGGCTTGACCGTATGAATATGCGCCGCTTTCAATACCGTCAAAGGCAAGGGTGAAGGATTTGCCGATCCATTCGCCGTACAGCTCGTTTGCTTTCGTACAAATCGAATAACCGCCGCTGTACAGATTGGAATATTGGGACAATACCAATACGCTGTAACCGAGTACGTCGTCGGGAACGACGAATACGTAGTAGGTGATAGGCATATTATTTTCACGGTATTTAAAGGTGAGAAGGTTGGGTTCTAACGTTGACAATTCAACCTTGTGGCCTTTGAAAACTGCTTGGATTTTACCGTTCAAATCGGAAGGACCGATCTCGAACATATTAAATTCGCCGCCGACGGCCCATTTGCCCATAAATTCGTTGTCGAGGTAAAGGTTTTCAACGCTGTTTCCTTTATCCAATACGTAGTACGCTTTGTTGGGCGCAAGCGTCAGCGTGCCGACGTTTTCAATCGTCCAGCCGTTACCGCTCGTTTGGTAGCCGTATTCAACGCCGTTGATTTCTACCGTACCGCCGCCGATCAAACGGCTTCTGCCGTCGAAACGGTAGGTCGTACCGTCTGTGGTAACGAACGCCAAGCTTGCCAATTCATCTTTACGCTGCAATTGCGCGTCGTCCTTGCCTTCTACAGAAAGAATTACCGCTTTCAGATATTCATCGTAATGCATAGACCAAACCTGACCATTGTAGGAGAAACGTCCGTTGAGGGAAGAATCCAGGGTATAGGTAAGGGTGGTGCGGTTGATAGAGCTGCCGTTGTCGATACGTAAGGTTACTTCGCCTTCCATACCTGCATAGCCATAGAGGAAACCGTACAAACCGTTGCCGTTAAATTCGAACTCTACGTTTTCAAAATCTTCCGCGTCGGAGATCCATTCTCCAACGTAATCGTCTACGATGAAGAGGTTGCCTTGCGTGTAACCGGTGGTAAGATTGTTTGCATCGGTCAGGGTTGCAAGGAGGGTATTGGTTGCGCGGTCGTAGGTAAAGTAACCGAATAACGCGTCTTTTGCATATACGTCGTGCGCCCAATACAAGCAGATATAGCCATCCGTTTCACTTGCTTCGTATACAAGGTCGTAAACGGTGCCGTCGCTGTAGGTTAAGGTCGCTTCGCCGTAACCGTTCTTACCGATACCGTGCAATGCGATGGATACGTTGGAGTATTGCCAAATGCCTACGTAGCTGTTCTCGGTATAGAACAGTTGATCTTTGCCGTTTTCTTTGACGGTCAGGATACCGTCTTCGTTAAACCAAGCGGTCGTGCCGTTGCTCAGTGTAAGCGTACCGCTGTTGATGGTGTAGGTGCCGCTTTCTTGCGCCAGCAAACGTTCTTCGTAGGTATAGTTGTAACCGTTCATAATACGTTCGTAGGAAATGTATTCGTACGACCAATTACCCATACCGTCAAACGTATACGTTTTGTTGATGGTGGCCGATTTCGTCCAGGTACCCTTGAATGCGTCGAAGGGGATTAAATCGGAAATGTTCAGGGTCTTTTCCCCGCCGTTGAGGATGATTTGATCGCCGACCTTTACGTACGTGTATTCTATATAGGAAGCACCGTTTTCTGCGGTTGCTTTGTCGCCGTAGAATTTATATGCGGTACCGTCCGCTGTGTAACGTTCTCCGATGAACAAATCTTTATAAGCGGTCAAGGGGCTGTCTGCCGTGAAGTAAACGCCGTCGTACAGCGTTAAATTCGTCCCGTCGTATTCGCCTACGAAATCGTAGTAGTTATAGCGGTACAAATCAAAGTATGCGTCTGCCACCAAAGAAGTATCGTCTTCGTCCACGATGATTGCACCGTCGTAATATCTTGCAAGGCGGGCGCCCTCGATGATAATGTTTTCACCGTCGAAGAAGTAATAGGAGGTTTGGCTCGTTGCACCATCCGAATAGGTTGCGTAGCCTTGATTGTCAAAGGTAACCTCCAAAGCCTTGGTGGTGTTGCCGTTGGTCAACTGATAGGTACCCATCAAAGGGGTTGCGTCGGCAAAACCGATATACAAGGTAATATTTCTTTGTGGTACGTACGAATAAGGAACCTTTTGTGTACAAGCTTCATCGAAGAAATATCCGTACGAAAGGTAAACTTTTTGTTGCGCCGTAGGCAAGGTTTCATCCACGTCTGCTTTGAGGATGCGCGCCAAAATGCCGTTTACAAAATAATTGCCCATGGGCGCGAAAACGTTTTGCGCTTGCAATTGGGTATCAAAGTAAACCTCGGACCAACTGGATTGACCGTTTACCTTGACGTCCGTACCGTCGTTGCTTACGTACTGCAACGTGATGGTCGCCTGGATTTGACCGGTTGCGCTTGCGTAGGTAATCGTCGGGTAGGATTTGTCGTCGAACGTCCAATCGTGTTCTGCCCAAGAGAATTTATCTTTTAATATAGCGTTGGTGGCTGCCATCGTTTCGCCGAGCTCGGTGGAGGTAAGGCAATTATTGATCACGTAGCGTTCTGCCGCCGCCGATGCATAGCCTTTTTCATAACCGCCGCCGATGATATCGTGCTTGGAGGAGCAACCTGCAGATGCCGCGGTTGCGGAGGTCGTGCCTGCAAAGAAGCAGTCGCTCACAACCGTATCGTTTTCCGCAAAACCGACGATGCCGCCTGCATTCGAGTAGCAATATTCGGTGTCGGTCAAGAGGATATCGTCCAAAGATTGCGAGGCCTTGGCAAAGATTTTACCAGACGCATAGCAGTTGCCGACGGAGGTGTATTGACCAAGACCGCCTGCGATACCGCCTGCGCGAAGCGAACCGTTGACGTTGCTGCTCGAATAGGAGTTATGAATGAATGCCGTCGCGCCGGAAGGAACGTTGGTTGCAAGGTACCCGGTGATACCGCCCGCATATAAAGACATACCTTTCATAATACGGACATCTACGTCCGTATGCGAATAGACGACCTCGGACGAGAAGGACATATCGTAATCTGCCATATAGAAGGCTTGTTGATAACCGATTAAGCCGCCTACAAAGCTGAAATAACTGTCATCCCCATAAACGTTGATGCTGCCGTTCGTTGCGCTGCAAACGTAGAGGTTTGCACCTACGCCGTAGCCGATCAGGGAGCCTGCGGAGATGGAACGGTTTGCCACCATCATATCTTCGGAAAGACGTGCGTTGATGGTGAAATCAGCCAAGTTAATCCCATAGAACAAACCGCTGCTGGTAACGCTAAGGTCACAATACACCGTACCGAACAACCCAACGTAGTTTGCGTTTTCAGAGTTGATGACAAAGTTGGAAATGGTCGCGGGGATCATCTCATTGGTGTCAGGGTTGGTATAGCAGGTAAAGCATCCGCTGAAATACGAATTGTCGGTGGACATATCCCCGATAATCTGCAATTCTTCCCCGCCGCAATCGATATCGTTTGCGAGGACGTAAGCGCCCGTCACGTATTCGTATACACCCTTATTGACCTGTTCTGCTATGTACAAAAGGTCGATGGGTTCGGATACCACGAAAGCGTTGTCAAACGAACCGTCGCCGCGCGTACCCGTAGATAATTCGGAGATGGATTTGTAGATACCTTCTACCGTGATGTCGGAGGCTTCGGTGATTTTGACGTTATATACGCCGTCGTTATGCGATTGGGATTCTCCGTTTACCTTTACCACGGGAGAGCCGTCGTAAAAGACGCTCTGTTTGATGCGGAAGGAAACGGTTTCACCCTCGTACGCAAGATATCCGTTAGGGATATCCGTTTCAAACGTATAACCTTCACCCTCGATGAAGTTTACCGCAAGCGTACCTTCGGGGGTAGGGGTTTCAGAATCGGAAGCAGATTCAGATTCTGACGAGGAGGAATCGCTTTCGCTTTCTACACTGTCGCGAGGGGGAAGGGGGGTTACGTTTTCCAAGGAGGAAACGGAACAGCCCATCGCTGTCACAAAGCACAGGCAAGAGAGGGAAAGTAATAATGCTTTTAATGATTTTTTCATAAATGCTCCGTAGCCGCCTTATGGGCGGAGTTAAAATTTACAGATTAAAGGTGCTTGAAAGGGTAAAAGACTCCATTTCATACATACTCAATTTATTATATAATAAATTGCAAAAAATAACAAGAAAAAATGGGTAGGTTTTATAATTTTTATCGTTTTTTCACAAAAGCAACAATTTCCTTTTTGGAAAAAAGAAGTTTCACTTGACAAAAGCGCCTTCGTGCGATATAATATGATAAGGTCGCTGATTGCGGCATTTTCGCGCGTGTGCAGTTGCGCAAGCGTGAAAATATAGAGGACGAAAGATATGAAGCAGAAAAAATCACAACTTATACGCACGATATACGGGATATGGCTCGCTGCGTGGACCGTTGTCGTAGCGGTGCTGTTCATCGTGCAGATATGGGCTTTGTTCCGCGCGACGGACGTAGATCCGTACTCTGTGGAAACCGTATCGGCGCATTTTGCCAAGATTGCGGTGCCGTTTTGGATCTGGATTACGCTTTTGGTTGGCGGCGGCGTGCTTTCTTGGGTATTTCCCGAGGAAGAGGAACGACCTAAAGCGTTTGTTTCCTTAGAAAAAACGTTGACCCGTTTAAAGGCGCGTTTGCCCGAAAATGCCGGGGGCATGGTCGAGGTGAAGAAGGAAAATCGGGCAAGATACGTTGTTTGGGGTGTGTGTGCGGCGCTTTGCGTGGCTGCAGCGGTTGTGGCGCTGCTTTACTTGCTGGATAAGGACTACGTGGTCAAGTTTACAACCGAATTTTTTAAATCGCACGCCGAGGCTGAAAAGCTGATCAAAATTTTCCCTTGGATATTTGCGGCTCTTTGCGTATGCGCGGGCGCGCTCATTTATCAATCGTACAGCGTAAAAAAAGAATTGGCTTTGGTCAAACAGATGCTTGCGGACAGCGCAAAGCGCGGGGAAAAATCCGTTGCGAAAGAAACGAAGCGTGGGCTTTGGCAGAAGGCTTTGGCGTTTTTTGGTAACGTATGGACAAAAAATGCAGTACGGCTTGTATTGGCGGTAGGGGCTGTGGTATTGGTAATCGTAGGGATCAACAACGGCGGGATGCGCGACGTGTTGGAAAAAGCGATTAATATTTGTACACAATGTATTGGACTTGGTTAAACTATGAAAAAATTTTTTGTAAAAATTAAAAATTGGTTGATACGTATCAAACCGTCGAAACGTAAAATCATTCAGCTGTACGCAGCGCTTTTGACCAATGCCAATATCAAGGGCTTTTTTAACGGTCAAATCTATATGGGCGCGACGAAAAACCTTTGCGTGCCGGGGATGAATTGTTATTCTTGTCCAGGCGCGATCGGTTCTTGTCCCTTAGGCTCTTTGCAAAATGCTTTGGCGGCGTCCAAAACGCGTACGCCTGCGTACATATTCGGGATCCTGATTTTGTTTGGTTTACTGCTCGGCAGGACAATTTGCGGTTGGCTTTGTCCCATTGGACTTGGACAGGAATTGCTGTATAAAATTAAAACCCCTAAGGTCAAGAAAAATAAGGTTACGTACGTTTTCTCATATTTGAAATACGTCCTTTTGATCGTATTGGTTGTGATCATTCCTTTGACGGTATTTATCCCTGGTTTTTGCGAATATATCTGTCCCGCAGGTACCTTCCAAGGCGGTTTGGGCTTGTTGTTGCAGAAGGAAAACTACGAAAAGCTTGCCGATCTCGGTCCGTTGTTTACGTGGAAATTTACCGTGATGATTTTGGTCATCGCAGGCAGTATCTTCTTCTACCGTTTCTTCTGTCGTTTCCTTTGCCCGCTCGGTGCGTTGTACGGTTTCTTCTGCCGTATCGCTATGCTTGGCGTGAAATTGGATGAAAACAAATGTACCGATTGCGGTTTGTGTATTACCGCCTGCAAAATGGATATTAAAAAGGTGGGCGACCACGAATGTATCCATTGCGGCGCGTGTATTTCGGTATGTCCCGCAAAAGCAATTTCGTGGAAAGGGGAAAAGCTGTTTGTGCGCGGTAACGACGCCGACGCTCCGCAGACTACGGAAATTAAACCCTTGACCTCTATGTTAAAACGTAAGGAAAACCCCGTTGAAAATACGGAAATCCCTACGGAAGCGGAGGTGAACAATGAATAAGATAGTATCCTACGTATGTTACGGTTTGGCAACCGTTGTTATGGGCAGTGCGTTGGTGTATTATAATTTCGTCGACAAGAAAAGGCCTGGCGTGGAGGTTTGGGATAACAGCCCCGATTTCACAGTGGCAACGATGGCGGCGGAAAACGACACCTTCAAAATGACGGGAAACACGTATAATTTATACGAAAATGAAGGAAAGGTACGCGTGGTGAACTTCTGGGCGACCTGGTGCGCGGCGTGCAAACACGAATTGCCTGATTTTGATAAATTTGCAAAGGCATATCCCGAGGTGGACGTAATTGCCATCTGCGGACAAAGCGGTTTGGATAAAGACGTCATTGCTTGGATGAACAATCCTGAACTAGATGCACAGAAAAATGCTTGGTCGGATTACTCGTTGACGTTTGGGTTCTACGGTCCCGATCAAGACGTATACGGCGATATGGGCGGTCAAGGTATGTGGCCCACGACCGTGGTGGTGGACGAGGACGGCGTGATCCGTTATACGTCGGGGAATACCCTCGATATGAAAGGTTTGGAAGAAATTGTTTTGCCCTTATTGAACGATTAAAAAAAGACAATAAAAAAGCTGAATGCAAATCGCATTCAGCTTTTTGTTTTACAGTTTTTACGCCGCTGTAAAGGTCAAGTTTGCGTTGATTGCGTCCGTGCTGGTAGAAACCACGCAGATCTTGATAAAGTTGTTTTCAGGCGTTTCCGCATCGTACGTTGCGGTATAGATTGCCGAGCCGTTTTCCATCGTTACGCCGCCGATGCTAATGGTTGCGTCCGTGTCAGCCGTCAAGGTCAATGTACCCGATTGCGTTACTTCGTAAACGTAGTACACTTCGTATTTAACTGCGTCCGTGGTATGGATTTGAATCGGTTGCAAGGAAACGTCGCCTGCTTCGATTTCAGAAGGATTGGTAAACGAGCCGGATACCGTTTTCAGGATAACCTCGATTTCAGCAAGGCTCGACGTCGCGTTCATACACTTTACCAAGATAGGAGCCGCGCCGAGCTCAAAGATGATATTGTTGATATTGATTGCGCTGGCTGTGTTGGTGTAGGTTTTATCGCCAATCCAAATCTTAATATTCGGCGTCGTAATCGTCAAGGAACAAAGGGTAGAAACGTCGCTGCTGAGCTGGAAATATACTTCCTTATATTTTGCAAACTGCTTCACGGTGAAGGCTTGAGGCTCGGTTGTTTCGCTGTCAAGGTTTAATTCGAAAGGAAGCTCCGCCGAACCGCGAGTCAACTCTTTGTAATAATAACATACGGACAACCACGCGTTGTCAGCATACGAAGCGGAGGGTGCCGTAGAGGGAGGATTCTTCTTTGCGTGAGTAACCAAAAATTCGTACAATTCCTGCGTGACGGGATATAAGCCGTCGCTGTTCACCATCGCTTGGTAGCTGTTGCTGTTGTAGCCTTCGCCATAGGGGTCGGATAAGAGCATCGTTGCATAGTTGTATACCAAGGGGTTTCCGTTGGGCAGGGTTGTTTTGTGGACCATAAAGCTGCTTTGCGAGCCTTCGTTTAACAAATCGGAAAACGCAATGGTGCCACTGCCAAATTGACGATTTGCTTTTTTCGTAATCGCCGCATAGATGGTCGAGCCGTCGGGCATACAGTAGTAACCGAGTTCACTGTCAAAGTAAATCCCTTGCGTTTCATAGGGGACTTCCGTCGCAGCCGTGCCGCTTGCGCCTTCGGGCGCCACTTTTCCATTGATAGCTTGTGCGGTAACGTTTTCATAGATGGTAGAGGGCTGCCAAGCCGGTTCATCAATACGAACGATGGTGAAATCAATTGTCTGTCCTGCTTCCGTACCTTTAAAACAGCAGATACCAATTAAAGTCTCTAAATCTCCGGGTTTACTGTAATAGATAGGACTGTAGCTAACCGTGCTGATTAAGCTGCCGTCTGCCAATGCGCGACTTTCCAAAGGGGAAGATTGATTTACGTGAAGGCTTGTACCATCGTATCTGGTAAGCGTTAAATTGTTAGGATTGCCTTTTGTAACCACTGCATATTGACCAAAAGAAGGGATGCTAAATTGAATCCAGCACGCATATCCAGAATCGGTAACAAGTTGGAAATTGTTTTCAGAATCGTAATATTGATAGGAATAAGCAATGGTTTCTGCCGTATAATATTCACCAACCTCTAAAATGTAACGGCTATAAGCGGGGTCT
>JAFWAN010000012.1 GCA_017507585.1 Clostridia bacterium | reverse complement strand
TTTTATGCACTTGACAATCTTTTTAGGCAGTGCTATAATAAAATAAAGATTAAAAAATGACAATCTGTTTTATGCCTATCACGAAATACGAGGGAGAATGACTATGATAAAATTGAATTCTATAAAAAAGTTTTTCTCGTTATTTATGACAGCGGTATTGCTGTTCTCTTTTGGCGCTTGCAGTAAGTACAAGAGCTCCTACAAAGCTATTGGGCTCGTCAGAATGAACACCTCGCATAGTTGTGAAGCGAGCTTTTACTCGCTTGAAGGACGGTTGGTCTTTAAACTGAAAAAGACGGACGTGGGCAGTGAGGGGGATATTTACTGCTCGGTACAAGTAGACGAGGGTGAAATTCGTTTATATTATGATATTTATGGCGTGAAACAAGAGCTGGCGCACGTCAAGGCGGGGGAAACCTTAACGGAGAGAAGAGGCTACGTGGAAGGCGGTTATACCGTATACATCATCATCGAAGCGGTGAAAGGTACGAGGGGAAAGATCGTCGTCGACCTTGACGGCGCGGGCGCTTGATTGGTAAAATTTAGGTGTACCATGTACGCGTTGAAATTTTATAAAAAACAAAACGAGACGCCCATGTATGCGTTGAAATTTTACAAAGATTATCCAAAATATCCAATATTTTACGAAAAAAGTTTCCATATTCCCGCTTGGATTCTTGCCTTGAAGATAAAAAAGTGTTATAATATAAAAAAATGTGAGGTAAGCGTATGAATATTTGGCACGACATTGCATCCCGCCGCATTACGGCAAAGAGTTTCGAGGTGTTCATTGAAATCCCGAAAGGCTGCAAAACGAAATACGAGCTGGATAAAGAAACGGGACTGTTAAAATTGGACCGCGTTTTGTATACGTCTACCGTTTATCCTGCCAACTATGGGTTTATTCCCCGTACTTTTGCGGACGACGGGGATCCTTTGGACGTCTTGGTTTTGTGTAACGAATCCATTTATCCTTGCACGTTGGTAAGATGCTATCCCATCGGGGTTATCACGATGATGGACGGGGGCGCGTTGGACGAAAAAATCATTGCGATTCCGTTCGACGATCCCAACTACAACAACTACTACGACATTCAAGAGCTTCCTAAGCACATCTTTGAGGAAATGATGCATTTCTTCGAGGTGTATAAATCGTTGGAGCATAAGCAAACGACGGTAAAGGAAATCTGTCACCGCGATGAGGCGATGGAAATCATCAACAAATGTATCCGTTCGTATAAAGAGGTTTTTGGGAAATAACCGTTTTAGACGGGAAAAGGGCGTGGCAACGGCATTGCCGCGCCTTTTGTATTGACGCTTTACCGCCGTATAGGTAAGGTGATAAAAATATATTTTTATCTTGCCCAAGACTCGAAAGAGAAAAGGATTGAAAAAATAAATTGCATTTTTCTAAAATTTTATGCTATTTTGTGGGTTTATGATATTGACAATCCTATAAAAAAAGAGTATAATGGGTAAGAATAATTAAACATTAATTATATTCGCCTATGCGCGCGAGTGGATTGATGTGAAAAAAGTTCTCGGTAAAGGTCCGAAAAAAAGCCTTAAATTCAGTAAAAACCGTCGGAGGTTTGGATAGATGAAGAAGTACAAGATTAAATCGGTGCCTACGAAGCACGGTGCGTTTATTCGTAGACGAATCGACAAGAGCCGTCGCAGAGCGGAAACGGTAGGGTTGACCTATCTTTTCTCGCTGATCCTGATTACGGCCTTGACCTCTTGCTCGCTGTTGCTCGGCGATAATATCGCGGCAGGGATCTTCAGCGGCATGGACGTGCTTATGGCGCCCAATTTTAGGTCGGCGCAATCCTCGTTGATGTTTGTCAGCGCGGTGTTGTATGCGTTTACCTTGTTGTTCTTAGCGATCAATATTTTGAGATCGTTGACGTATTTGAAAAACCTTTTCAAGAAAAAGGTTAGCCGTATTTACGGTTTAAATGCAAATATTGATGCGATGGAATCGCTGGGGAAAATTTTCTCCGGTTCGATTTCTTGTATTGCAATCAACCATATTTTGATCTATATGATGAGCAACTCGACCGCGATTGTATCGCCGATTGCGTATATTGTGGCGGGCCTTGCCCTTCTCGTACACTTTATCTGCGGATTTGCCGGCGGTAAAGTCAGCGTATTCTACATAGACGAAGAAACGGGCGTATCTGAAAGCAAGCGTCCTTACGGCAGAATCATTCCTTTGATCCGTAATATATTGCAGATTGTTACCGTTGCGGTGATTGCCTTTATCTATATCGAATACAGCAATTTGTACAACGTGGTAGCAATTGTTATCAACAACAATTTCCAGGCGATTGAGATCGCTGGGGACGGTTTGCTGCCTCTCGCGTTTGATTTGGTATCCCTCATTTGGTTGATGGGTATGATTGGACACGCATTGAATACCTCCGAATACAGCGTGGAAGGTCCTTATACCATCGGTATTCGCAATTTCAGAATTTTCTCGATTTTGATGTTCTTGACCTCGGGGATTTCCTTGCTTTGCGAATATATCCTCGGCGAAGCGATTTTTACCAGCAACAACGGTGCGGTTACGTATAAGTTGGTAGCGGTGTTAGACGAAAATACGTTGGTTGTGGTGCTGCTTGCGTTGGTGATGACGATTTTGGACATCGTATTGAAGTTGAGATGGACAAAAGACGCAATCGCAGAAAGCGAAGCAGACAGAAATCAGGTTATTCCCAATATCAATGTTACGACCCCCAAGCAGCCGATCAATATTCAGCTGCCTCAACAGCCATTGCCTGAAATCAACGTTCATACCCCGGTACAAAAGCCGGTTGAATTACCTCCGATCAACGTAAATATGCCTGCGGCGCAGGTGCAGAAGCCTACGCCCGTCAGCGTCAATATGGCGAAAACACAAAAACGCGGGGTAACGCCTATCACGGTGAATTTGCCCAACGCACAGACGGAAGAGGCTACGCCTATTACGGTAAATATGCCCAGCGCGCAGACGCAAAAGCCTGCGACCGTCAACGTCAATATGCCCGGTATGGGTGCTGTCTCTTCGGCGCCGATTTCGTTGCGTATGCCTAAGGCACAAAAGAAGGCGGCTGAAAAGCCTTTGACGATCAATATGCCCAGCGCGCCTGCGCAATCCGCAACGCCTATCAATCTCAATATGGTAGGTGCGCAACCGAGAGCAACTGCGCCTATCACGGTAAATATGCCTATGCAAGCGGCTCGTCCTGCTACGGCGATGAACCTTACGTTGCCTATGCAAGCACCTCAAAATGCTGCGCCTATCAACGTAACGGTACCTGCGCAAGTGCGCAGTATGGCTGCACCGGTTAACGTAATGCTGCCTGCGGAAGACGTGCAAAATTCGGCGCCTGCAAACGTTGTATTGCCCGTGCAAGCTTCTCAGGAGGCTCAGGCGGTTAACATTGTAATGCCTGCGGCTGAGACGAAGAAAGCAGCTGAAGTAAACGTAATGATGCCTACGTCGGAAACGAAAGACGTAGAACCCGTAAACGTAGTTGTTCCTACGCAAGCAGCGGAAGAAGCGGCAGCCGTGAACGTAATTATGCCCACGCCTGAGGCGAAGAAAGAGGCAGACGTTAACGTAATGATGCCTACGTCGGAAACGAAAGACGTAGAACCCGTAAACGTAGTTGTTCCTACGCAAGCAGCGGAAGAAGCGGCGGCTGTGAACGTAATTATGCCCACGCCTGAGGCGAAGAAAGAGGCAGACGTTAACGTAATGTTGCCTACGTCGGAAGCGAAAGACGTAGCAC
>JAFWAN010000011.1 GCA_017507585.1 Clostridia bacterium | reverse complement strand
GGTAGGAATCGTTTCCGGAATGGCTAATTTATCACCGTCTTTCACTTCTACAGCCTCAACCGCCGTACCTTCGCCAACGTCAAACGTTACCATCCAAAGGTTAATCCATTTTGCAGTCAAAGTCAACGCCTCTGTTACTGGCGTTTCGAAATCATAATCAGCACCGTTTAACGTCCAACCGTCGAAGACGTAGCCTTCGCGCATCGGTTCATCTGCAGGTGCCATTACCTTTTTGCCCGTTTCAACCTCTGCCGTATGGAAAGGTTCAGTTTCACCCTCAACAACAAAAGACACGGTGAATTTTGCAGGAGCCTTCTTTTCCCATTTTGCCGTTAACGTGATGTCTCCCGTAACGCGAGCGCTGAAATCATACGTATTCCCATTCAACTGCCATTCCACAAAGGTGTAATTCTCGCGCGTAGGGTCTTCGGGCTTTGTTGCTTTCGCGCCGTTTTTAACAAGCTGTGCCTTTACATCCGAACCGCCGAGACTGTTGAACGTTACCTTGAATTCAACCACACTAGGCGTTTCATCCGAGGCGGAATCTGCATTGGAATTACTCTCTATGGAGGCAATCGATTCAGAGGCAGAATCGCCACCGCAAGCAGACATCACACCCATGCTTGCGCCCGCTATTGCAAGACACATCATTAAAGTGATAAATTTTTTCTTGCTCATTGTTTATTTCTCCTTATCGTTTTTTATTCTTCTAATTTATAAATCTTGATACGCATCGACATATCAACCCCAGCCCAGTCGTTTGCATCCGTGCCGTCGGCATCCAGCCACAACCAAGAATGTTCGGTAAAATACAGCCTGCAACGGATTTTTTCCACCTGTCCCTTCGTCCCATGGCAGATTACAGAATGCGGAACGGGATCGTTTACGTAGATTTTAAGCGTCTTTTGCTCTAACTCCCCAATATTCAAGGTATATTGCAATTCCGCACAATACCAAGCCGCTTTGGGAACGAAGATTTCTAAGCCGTCGCCGAATTTTTTCAAATTCCCCTCAAAGATGAGTTCATTTGCGGCTTCCAAATTATACAACTTCGTCTTTCTCCCGATTTTGAAAGAATAGGACTTCATCACAAAACGCAAAAGATTTTTCGCGCTTCTTTGCAATTCGCCTAAGGTCAAGTAACCGCTTTCATACGCTTGCGCCATATCGTCCGCAAAACTTTCCGCATCGGGCACAACCATGTAAATATCGTTTTGCGCCTTGACCATGTCCGCCAAATTATTCTTTTCAAACGAACCGTCGATACGGCTGTCCACACGCGTCCACCAGTCCGTCATCACAAATCCGTCGTAACCCCAATCTTCACGCAATATCGTGGTGGTCAAATCATAATTACCACCCGTCGAAATTCCGTTGACGCGGTTGTACGAAGTCATAATCGCCTGCACGTAACCGCTCTTTACGGCAATCTCAAACGGCTTTAAGTAGATTTCCCGCAAAGCGCGCTCGCTTAATACTTCACTCTCAAAATAACGCATATGCTCTTGCGAGTTTACCGCAAAATGTTTCAGTGTACAGTAGATATCTTTCTTTGTAAAGCGTTCGGAAACTTTTTCCGCGAGCTTACCTGCCAAATACGGGTCTTCCGAGAAATATTCGAAATTTCTCCCGCACATGGGTGTTCTGTGGATATTCATACCGCAGCCGAGGACAATATCCAAATCGTAGTCTTTCGCTTCGTCGGCAAATTCGTCAAATACCTCGTCCATACTTTCGGGAATCCACGTCGCCGCCAAGAACGAGCCCGTGGGAATACACGTCGCCCTAAATTCTTTTCCCAAACGAACCCCGCAAGGGCCGTCGCAAGTCGTTACAACGGGCACCCCTTTTTCCTGCCATTTCGTCGTAGTACCGCCTAAGCAACTGCCCGTACCAGGCAACGGTGCTTTCGGGCTGGACATACCCTCGCCTCGGACAAGCTCCATCAATGCGGTTTCGTCAAACTGCGCCACGAACTCATCCAAGGTATTTTTTCCACCTGCAACATCCTGTAAAGTAATTCCCTTATCACCCATGATTTCAATGGCTTTGGGCAGATTCTCTTTGATGCGTTCGCAAACGTCGTATTTTGCCGTCGGGGCTTGTTCCCAAACGACCTTTTCACCGTTCGCCGTCATTCTTTCAAACGCTTTGGTGGGAGCAAGTGCCTGCACGCATTGTTTTACGACACGGGTTGTTTCTTCGTCAAAGCTGAACACAAGTTTCGCCGCGCGCACGTTTTCACCTACGTAAATGCCGTACTCGCCCTCTTCCAACACCCATGCGTACACGTAACCGCTCTTACCGCAATCGTCATACGACGCAAAGCCGCTGACGTTGATTGTAAAGTCAATCGTTTGTTCTTCATTCGGCGCAAGCATTTTTGTCTTTTGGAATGCAATCAAGGCTCTTGCAGGTTTTCCAAGCTTACCCTGCGGCGCAGAGCCGTAAACCTGTACGACCTCTTTACCGTTATACCCGCCTACGTTTTTCACACGTACGGAAAGTTTGATTTCGTCCTCTATTTTTTCTGCCGAAACAATGCTTTGCTTGAACTTTGTATAATTCAACCCATAGCCGAACGGATACAGCACTTTATCCTTCGCAAACGTTTCAAAATAACGATACCCAACGTAAATATCTTCTTTATGTACGTTTTCTTCCCCGTCGCCAAAGCAATCGGCGCAAGGATAATCGGAGAGTTTTTCTGCGATTGTATCCGCCAAACGTCCGCTGGGCGGCACGTCGCCCATAAGCGCATCCACCGTACCGATACCGCCCTCTTGACCGCCTTGCCAAATATACGCCACCGTACCGACGTTGTACTTTTTCACCCACGACATATCCATAAGGTTGCCGCTATTGATAAGAACAATCAAGTGCTTGAAATGCTTGGAAAGCACCTTGATATTCTGTTCTTCTTCGTCCGTTAAGTACCAGTAGCCCTTTTCCTCTTTACTGTCAAATTCTTCGCCGTAAGCTCGGCTCAGTACATACAATGCCTTTTCGTTACGTTCCGCCGCCGCATGCACAAAACCGTCCTCTAAAATAGGCGATTTTTGATAGGGCGGAACATACCAGCCGTTCCCTTGATCCCAAGGATTTTCAGCGATAAATTCGCGCACGGACTCGTCCACGGCTTGATCGACCGCAACGCGTTTGCGAAGTTCATCGATGATATTGGTGACGTAAGCGCATTTTACCGAACCGCCGGAACCCGAACCGCTTTTTAAATATTCATACTGACCGCGTCCGAAGAGCGCGACCTTTTCACCATCGTGAAAAGGCAAAGCCCCATCGTGTTCTAATAAAGTAATTCCCTCAGGAATCAATGCCCTGCATTTTTTCGCAAAGATATCAAAATTCATATTCGGTTCACCTTACTACCTTACTATATTACTTTTTTAACTGGATACCGCCAAAGTACGGAAGTGTATCCAATGAACTGTATTGCCCATCCATCGATACACCAAAGGTGCGCAAAGTCAACGTGGTTTCATCCAATTCGATACTGGAGAACATCGAAAGCTCTTGACCGTTTTGAATACCCGAAACCAAGTGATTGTAAATACCGTTGTAACGAGCAAGATTGCTTGCCATTTCCGAGTATTGGAAATGTGCGGTTTTACCAAGACCAATTGCCCCGACTTGATGAAATACCATACCCATTTCACCCGATTGATATCCGTTGAAAGACAAAACGTTAAATCCGTTATAATTCAAAACCGCGCCGTTTGTATTGACCGTTTTGAGCCACTTTTCGGAAACGGTTTCGCCTGCCTTTTGTCCCGCGATCGGCTGAATCGCAATTTCACCCTCACTGTCATATGTCAAAGGATTGGTGGTAAAGGATTCACCGTCCTGCGCACTGAGCACAAGGTCCACTTTATATTCCGTCAATACCTGCATAAGCTGTTCACGTAAAGACATAGCGTGGTTGGATTTCAAAGAAGTTTCATCTGCACCTGCGTATGCGGGCAACATCAAGCTTTCATGCATCACAACAACGTACCATTTTACGTCATAATTCATATACATAGTATTTTCAAGGTCGCCTTTCAGCCAATTCAGTTGCTGATCGACAAGACTGCCCGTACCCGTAATCAAACCGCCTGCATTGTTTTCATCTTTTTGATGTTTGTCAATGCAATCGTTGGAGTTCAAGACGCTGACGTGAACGGGTCCTAAATTAAAGGAATAATACAAACCGTGCGTACTCGTTTGCGAGGGCGCGTCGATATGGAACATATTATCAAAAACGCTGTTCGTTTTGTGGGTATTGCTATAATATTCCATATCGCCTGCCACGGGCACCATCGGCATATCAAAGGCATAATCTTTGTACCCATCAAACATACCTGCCCAATATTCCGGCATCATCCCTGCAGACGTATAGTCACCGCCGTGCACCAAGAAATCCATATCTTCTGCGGTAAAGAAATCCGTCGCAACGTCCAACGTCTTGGCAAACGCAGTATTCCCGTCGTCGAAACCTGACTTGGTTTGCTTGCTGTTTGCCATAAAGAGGAACTTTGCATTCGTCTTATATTCCGCATTGGTTGTGAAATGGTAAATCCCACCGTAGAGTCTAGAGCCTCGGTCGCCGATTCTTACAGAATATTCCGTTTCAGGTTCCAAGTCCTCTAACACTGCGGCATTCTTCCAATCCAACTTCGTAGACGTCTTTTTACAAGCCACTTCGTCGATATCTTCCAAGCCGTCAAAGGACTCTACGTGCCCTTTCACATATTGAACCACGGGATAATAACATTCTTCCGCGGTATGGTAGGAAACGCCCAACGCCGTAGCGTCTTCATTAAAATAAGTCACCGCCAAGGCATATTCTTCATACAATTTCTGATTGAGCGCGGAGCCGTCAATCATATATTTGCTGACAAAATAAGCGTAAAGCGTATGCGCTTCTTCGGGCACGCGGGTGGAGTTTACTACGTAATCCCCTTTCCCGTTCGGTTCGGTATACCAACCCATGAACAAGTCGTCGGGATTTTCCGACGTAGCTTCGGGTAAAGAGCTATACCAAGAACCAATAGTAAATTTTTTCTCTTTCAAAAAATCTCTGCCCGCCGTATCGAATTGCACCGTTGTATACTTTGAATCAAATACAACCTCGATAAGCAAATCTTCGGTGATGCAGTATTCCGTGTAAGTATCTCCCACAATCGAAATTTTTTCACCGTTGATTTTGAATTCCTTCACGCGATAGCCTTGGCTGGGTTTTACGGAGATAGAAATGTTTTCGCCAAAATTCACTTGGTCGATAGGCACGGTAACACGTCCGCCTTCGGTTGCGTTAATTGTAATATCGTAAGGACCGTCTATATTGTCCTGCGCATTATTACACCCGCTCACAAAAATCGTCGAAACCGCCATCAAAAAGCCAAGCATCATCGAACATATTTTCTTCATATTTTACCTCCTTTCCCTTACTTTACCATCTGGAAATTACCGAGGGTAAACGTGAGGTTTTCGTGGTTATTAGGGCTGTATTCCTGATCGTTATAGGACAGATAGAATAAGACGTATTTACCGAACCAATCGGTATCAGGATTCGTACCCAAAGCCACGTTTTGCAATTCTTTGTAGTAGGTGATAATATTCGCCAAGCTGACCGTGACGGTGTGTGTTTCACCGCTTTGATACTCAATCCCAGCACCGCCAAAAGACATTACCTTAAATGTCGTCGCCTTTATGGCTTCTGAAACGCCTTCACAATATTTCACGTCCAGTTTCATATCAAACGTCAACGACTTGTAACCGTTTTGTTGCAATGCTTTATAATAGGACAAATCATAGGCAGGGGCAATTTGTAAACCTGCGCCCCAAGATCCTGCCGTGGTATAGACCAACGAACCGTCGGCATTTGCCCGCACGCTTGCAGTGGCGTCTTGGTATCTCCAAATCATACCTCTTGCCGCATATCCGTACTGTTCCAAATCAGAATCGAAAACGTTCAGCCAAATCTTACGGTAAGGAATTTCAGTATCGGTATTTTTGATGAAATAAGAAATTTCATAACTGCCGTAAGCCCCGTCGTTGCCCGTCAGTTCGCTTAAATTCACGTCGTTCGACGTCAACGTTGCATCGCTGACAAGTTGTTTTTTATTCGTACCGTATTCCGTATACTTGGTGATG
>JAFWAN010000010.1 GCA_017507585.1 Clostridia bacterium | reverse complement strand
CGTATATATTTCCTTGAAAGACAAACGCGAGAAGGAAAGCAACTTAGCGCCCGATTTGGCGTTGGCGGCGTCCTACGTGGCGGCGGCGAATGCGCTGAAAGAAGCGTTCCCCGATTTGCCCAACGACGTGACTTTATCGTCCGTATTGCGTTACCCTGAGGTGTTAAAGCAAGAAGACGTAACCGCTTTGGACGAAGAAATGACAAAGGCGTTGGACGTTGCTTTGAATATGGCGCTTGACAACCTCAACGCGATGCGTCTTGTGGAAGGGGAAAAACTGAAGGCGGATATGCTTGCTAGGGTGAAAACGATTGAGGACTTGGTCAACGAAATCGAAACTCGCGCGCCGATGGTGGCGGCGGAATACCGTGAAAAGCTGACCGCGCGCGTGAAAGAATATCTTGCAGACGTGAAGATGGACGAGGGGAGATTGTTGACCGAGGTTGCCGTGTTTACGGACAAGAGCAATATTGATGAGGAATTGACGAGGCTCCATTCGCACATCGAGCAGTTTAGAACAATCGCCGAAGAGGGAATTGTGGGCAGAAAATTGGACTTTTTGGTGCAGGAATTTAACCGCGAAGCGAATACGACCTGTTCCAAGAGTAACGACGTCACGATTACACGCGCAGGGCTTGCCTTGAAAAACGAAATCGAAAAAATCCGCGAACAAGTGCAGAATATCGAGTAAGGAGAATTATGAAACACGTATTGATGGCGGTGTCTGGCCCTTCGGGCGCTGGAAAGGGTACGATTGTAAAAACTTTGTTACAACGTCGGGAGGACGTGGTGGAATCGGTTTCCTGCACCACGCGTGAACCGCGTGAGGGTGAAGTGCACGGAAAACATTACTTCTTTCTTTCCAAAGAGGAATTTTTCCGCCGTATCGAGGAAAACGATTTTTTAGAATATGACGAGCATTTCGGCAACTACTACGGTACGCCGAAATCGTTTGTGGAAGAAACATTAAAAACCAAGTCGGTGATTATGGAAATCGACGTGGTGGGCGCGCTGAATGCGAAGAAATTTTTCCCCGATTGCGTGCTGGTGATGATTTTACCCCCTTCCATAGAAGAATTGAAAAAACGCTTGGTTGGCAGAGGGTCGGAAACGGCGGAAGAAATTGAAAACCGTCTGTCCCGTATCCAATACGAAGTTTCCCAAAGAGACAAATACGATTATATCATCGTCAACGACGATCTGGAAACCGCAATTGCGGAAGTCAGCCGGATTTTTGACGGTGAATGATTGATAAAAATAAGAAAAAAATACACAATAAGGAGTGTGAAGAAATATGATTAATGAACCTTCTGTAGACGTAATGATCAGAAAATTAGGCACGGAGGAAGAACCGATCAGCCGTTACGCGCTGTGCACGATCGCGGCAAAACGCGCGCGCCAGATTATCGAAACGGAAAGAAATCTCGGTATCCACGATTCGACGGGTAAGGACAAGGAATTGTTGTCCGCTTGCAAGGATATCGCAGACGGAAAAGTAATTGTAGCAAAGGACTAAGTATGGTTGCCTCGGAGCTTTCCGAGGCAATTATTCACAGTGATAAGCAAAGGGGTTAGGGTATGATTGCAGAGGTCATCGTCGATATCGCGGCGAGTGAAACGGACCGAATATACGATTATATCTGCGACGACAATATTGTCGTTGGCAGCCGTGTCCGCGCGCCCTTTGGCGGTAAAATCGTACCCGGATTTGTCATGCGTTTGAAAGAGACGTCGGATTTTCCCCCCGAACGCTTGAAAAAGGTATTGCCGTGCGGCGATGAATTGCCTGCGCTCAATGCCGAATGTCTTGCCTTGGCGGAAAAATTGACGGCGCGCTACCGCGTGCCGAAAGCGCTGACCTTGCGCTTGTTTTTGCCTGCGGAAATGCGTACGGGCAAGGTACGGGAGCTGTATAGAAATTATGCAGAGCTTGCCTTGCCGATCGAAGAAATGAAGCTCGCCAAAACGGCGAAAAATCAATGGGGCGCGGCGGTATATCTTGCGGAAAATGGCAAAACCGATTGCGCGCACCTCAACAGCGCATATCCTGGCAGTGTAGCGGCTTTGGAGAAAAAGGGCTACGTGAAAATCACCAAGGAACAGCGTCTGCGCGACCCTTATAAGACGGTAACGACGGAAAAGGTGGAACGCACCCTTACCCCCGATCAGCAGCGTGCGGTGGATACGATCTGTACAGATCCTCGCACCGTACAGCTGTTACACGGCGTTACGGGCAGCGGAAAAACGGAAGTGTATCTTACCTTAATAGCCAAATGCTTGGAAGAAGGAAAGAGCTCGATTTTCCTCGTGCCGGAAATTTCCTTGACGCCGCAAATGCTGTCGCAGCTTCGCGCGCGGTTTGGGAAAAACGCGGCGATTTTACACAGCGGATTGTCGGCAGGGGAACGCTTTGACGAGTGGTGGCGTCTGCGCACGGGCGAGGCGAAAATCGCCATCGGCGCAAGAAGCGCCATTTTCGCGCCCTTGGAAAACGTGGGGGTAATCATTGTGGACGAGGAACACGATTCCAGCTACGCGAGCGAATCCGCACCTCGCTACAACACCTTTGACGTGGCGTTGCTCCGCGCGAAGAAAAACGGTTGTAAATTGGTTTTGGGCAGTGCGACCCCCTCGGTGGAAACCTACAAGCGGGCGCAGGAGGGGGAATTTTCTCTTATCCGTATGGACAAGCGGATCAACAAACGTCCCTTGCCTGAAATCATCATTGCGGATATGCGCCGCGAAGTGCGCCGCGGGAACAATTCTTCCTTTTCGGGCGCATTGAAAGAAGAGATTGAAAAATGCTTATCCGAGGACAAACAAGCCATTTTGTTTTTGAATCGCAGGGGGTATTCGCAGACCGTGATTTGTAAGGAATGCGGTTACGTTGCAAAATGCGAAGCCTGCGACGTGTCCTTGACCTATCACCGCGACGAGGGGTGCTTAAAGTGTCATTACTGCGGTACGAAATACAATATGCTGTCCGCGTGTCCCGATTGTCAGGGTAAGAAACTTTCCTACGCAGGTACGGGTACGCAAAGGATTGCGGCAGAGCTTGAAAAAATGTACCCGACCGCACGGATTTTGCGTATGGACAACGATACGACCAGCGGGAAAGAGGGGCATTATAAAATATTAAAAACTTTCGCGGAAAAGAAAGCGGATATTTTGGTCGGTACGCAGATGATTGCGAAGGGCCACGACTTCCCTGCGGTAACGTTGGTAGGGATTTTGGACGCGGATATGAGTTTGCATTTTTCCGATTACCGCAGCGGAGAACGCACCTTCCAGCTGATTACGCAGGTGGCAGGCAGAAGCGGACGCGCGGAAGAACAGGGCAAGGTCGTCCTGCAAACGTTCGACCCTGAAAACGAAGTGTTGCGGTTTGCGACCCGTTACGATTACGAGGGGTTTTACCAAAACGAAGTTTCCCTGCGCGCGGCGATGGCGTTTCCGCCGTTTTCAAAAATCGTGCGTGTTATGGTTACGGGCGAGGATGATAAAAAATGTATCGAGGCGCTTAGAGAGGTATACGTGGAGTTGGAAAGACTGTACACGGAAAACCCTGACAAATTCTTGTTTTTCAACAAGATGCGCGCGCCCATCAAGAGGATACAAAACAAATTCCGTTATCAGGTATTGATGCGGCTTTGCGATACCTCGGTTTTGCCTGAAATTTACGCGATATGCGCGGAGGCAAGAAACCGCGACGCATTGGTGAGCGTAGAGGAAAATCCGTCTAATCTAAGTTAGCAACCTGACGTTGCACACAGTAAAGTGTCTTAGCGGGTGTGTTTTTAATTGGTTTCGCGCATTCACTTTACGCAGTAAAACGGCACAAGAATTTATAGGAAAGGAGAGTATATACGAATGGCAATACGTAACGTAGTGCAGGTCGGCGACGACGTGTTAAGACAAAAATGTTTCCCTGTGGAAGTGTTTGATGAAAAGCTGTGGAAACTTTTGGATGATATGAAGGAAACCGTGAAAAAGGAGCAGGGCGCGGGTCTTGCCGCACCGCAGGTGGGCGTGTTGCGCCGTCTTGCAGTGGTGGACGTGGAAGAGGGGTATTTTGAATTGATCAACCCCGTCATTGTTCAGCAAAAAGGGGAACAGTCGGGTTGGGAAGGCTGTCTTTCCGTCCGCGGTAAAAGCGGGATCGTATCTCGTCCTATGAAGGTTACGGTAACCTATCAGGATAGAAACGGGGAAAAGTACCTTTTAAAAGCCAAAGGCTTTTTTGCGCGTGCGATCTGCCACGAACTCGATCATTTGGATGGGGTGTTGTATATTGATAAGGCGACGCACATTGAGAAGAATTGAGGTTTACCTCAAGGTGAAGTTTTTACTTGCGTAAAAGTGAAGTTGCCGTTGGCAGTGAAGTTTTTACGCATATAAAAGTGAAGTTTTTGCATTGCATGCAAAAGTTGAGGGGAAATTTAATATGAAAGATTCGGAAATGCGTGATAGAGCAAAGAGCTTGTCTATTCGTATCATACGCGAGTGTAAAAATATAGACGCTCGTAATGGAGGAAGCGTTTTAATCAATCAAATTATTAGAAGTGCTACTTCTATTGGCGCGAATATTCATGAAGCAAATTATGCAGCGAGTAAAGCGGATTTTATAAACAAATTACAGATTGCCTTGAAAGAATGTTATGAAACGGAATATTGGATAGATTTATTAGAGGAAATAGGAGGATTTTCGTCTGATTGCAAGAAAGAATTGTTACAAGAAAGCGGCATAATCAGAAGAATGTTGGTAAAATCGATTCATACGGCAAAAACAAATTCTTAATATAGCCATAACTTTTGCGGAACGCTAAAACTTCACTGTACCTTAGGTACAACTTCACTTTTCAATAGAAAAACTTCACTCGGTTACGAACATCACTTAATTTTACGGAGTAAAATTTATGAAACTTATCTTTGCGGGTACCCCCGATTTTGCGGTGGCGCCATTCAAAAAATTAATAGAAAGCGGCGCGGAAATCGTAGGGGTCATTACACAGCTCGATAAGCCGCAGGGTAGAAAAGGGATATTGACTCCGCCCCCCGTGAAAACGGCGGCGTTGGCGTTGGGTATTCCCGTTTTTCAGCCTGAAAAAATCCGTGATTTTGTGGAAGAAATCCGTGCATTGAACGCCGATGTGATGATTACCTGCGCGTATGGACAAATCTTAACCCAAGCGGTGCTGGATTGTTTCCCAAAAGGGGTATGGAATATTCACGCAGGGCTGTTGCCCAAATACCGCGGCGCGTCCCCGATCCAAAGCTGTATCTTAAACGGTGAAACGAAAACGGGCGTGTCGATTATGAAAACGGAGCTTGGTTTGGATTGCGGCGACGTTTTGTGCGTGGCGGAGACGGAAATCTCCGAAACGGAAACGTACGGCGACTTGTCCGAAAGATTGTCCTTGCTTGGCGCGGACTTGATCGTGCAGGGGGTCAAGACGTTGGAAAGCGGTGCGTATACGCTTACACCCCAAGGGGAAGAAGGGGTCGGCGTTGTGCGTAAAATCAACAAGGACCAAGCGAAAATTGATTTTGCAAAACCTGCCGCGGAGATTATCAATCTTGTGCGCGGTATGAACCCTGCGCCGATTGCTTACACGGTGTTGGACGGCAATAAAATTAACGTATACCGTGCGGAAAAAGCCGTTTTGAACGAGGAAGAAACGCTGTATATGCAGGACGCGGTTTTGGGACAAGTCTTGTCTGATAAGCCCAAGCGCGGGCTTTTGGTCAAATGCGCGGACGGCGCGGTGAAATTGACCGAAGTGCAGGCGGCGGGCGGTAAACGCATCTCAGGCGGGGATTTTATTAACGGCAGAAAAGCGCGCCAAGGGCAGGTGTTTGGATGTTAAGCAATCCTGTATACGATCCCTTTCAAATTTTAATCAAAATCTATTCGGACGGAGCGCACGTCAAGCAAGCAATCGCGGATACTTACATTGAGGAGCAGTACCGCTCCCGTACGGTAAAAATCGTTTACGGCGTGTTGGAAAACGACGGATATTTTGATTTTTGCATACGCCATTACGCGCCGAAAGCCCCTAAATTGGCGGTGCGCGTACTGTTAAAAATTTCCTTGTATATGCTGCTGTTTATGGATAAAAAGCGGTATATGGTGACCGACCTTGCGGTGACCCTTTGTAAAAAATTGGGAAAAAGCGGCGTCAGCGGTTTTGTCAACGCGTTTTTGCGCCGTTTTGACCGTGAAGAAGTGGATGGCAGCTTGCCCAAAGGTATTGAGGGAGAGGCGATTGCTTTGTCCTATCCTTTGTATACCTATCGTATGCTGAAAAAGGAATACGGAGATCGGGCGAAAGGGATTGCGGCGGCAAAGTCGGCAGGCGTGTCCGTTCGCTTTGTAAAGGATGCGGAGAAATACTTGGAAAAACCGCATATTCAAACGCCGTTTAACGGCAATTATATCTTTGAAAATTTCGTGCGAGACGAGGGCTTCGACGAGGGATATTACACCTTTCAATCGGTGGGCAGCATCGCGATTTGCGATTGCGTAACCCCTTGTGAAAATCTGTTGGACGCGTGCGCCGCGCCCGGTGGAAAATCGGTACTTTTGGCGCAAAAATGCGCGCAGGTGACTTCGTTTGAACTGCACGCGCACCGCGCGGAGCTCATTCGTCAATATAAGACGCGTATGGGCGTGGAAAACGTTACGGAACACGTAAAAAACAGCGCGGAATTCGATCCGCAGTACGAGGAAAAATTCGACGCTGTGCTTTGCGATGCGCCCTGCTCGGGCTTTGGCACGGTCAGCGAAAATCCAGACATTAAGCTTTTTAGAAAGGCGGAAGATTTCGTAGGCTTACAAAAGGCGCAGACGGATATTTTGTCCAACGTCGCGCGCTACGTGAAAAAGGGCGGGGCGTTGTATTATTCGACCTGTTCGCTGTTCGAATGTGAAAACGACGGCATCGTGCAAGCCTTTTTGAAGGGACATCCCGAATATGCGGTGGAAAAACTGACCAGTCCGCTTGCGCACGATGAAAAAACGTGCGGATTGCAATTTTTACCCGATACCGCCTATGGCGCAGGGTTTTACGTTTGTAAGCTGGTCAAGAGGAAGTAAGGATGAAGAAAATTATACAAGATCTTTCTTATCAGGAGCTTGAAAATTTAATCGTAGACCTCGGTGAAAAGAAATTCCGTGCCAAGCAGTTGTACGAGGGCTTGATGCAGGGTAAGACGATTTCGGGGATTACTTCTCTTTCCAAAGCCCTGAAAGAGAGGCTGTTGGAATCGTTTGAGGATGAAACCGTGCGTATCAAGGAAACCTATCTCTCTGCCGACGGAACGGAAAAATATCTGTTCGAATACGCGGACGGGAACTTGGTCGAGGGGGTTTTGATGAAGTATAAATACGGCTATACGCAGTGCGTTTCTACGCAGGTAGGCTGCCGTATGGGCTGTAAGTTTTGTGCGTCCACCTTGGGCGGCTTGATCCGCAACTTGACGGCGGGGGAAATTTTATCCCAAATTCTTGTGGTCAACGCTCTGCATAAAGGGGAAGTATCAGGCCAGGGCAAAGAGGCGCGCGCCGTCACCAACGTCGTGTTGATGGGCAGTGGCGAGCCGTTGGATAATTACGACGAAGTGTTGAAATTTTTACGCAACGTTACGGCGGAAGGGGGCGTGTGTATCAGCGCGCGGAATATTTCCCTTTCCACCTGCGGGATCGTACCGAAAATGTATCGGCTTGCCGACGAGGGGATCTCGTTGAATTTGACCGTATCCCTGCACGCGACGGACGATATTGCCCGCGCGCGGACGATGCCCGTTGCTAAGGCGTATAAAATCAGTGAAATTTTAAAGGCCTGCGATTACTACTTCAAAAAAACGGGTAGGAGATATTATTTTGAATATACCCTCATTGAAGGGGAAAATTGCGACGAGGAACACGCACGTGCGTTGGTAAATCTCTTAAAGGGAAAACCGTGCCATGTCAATCTGATTCGTTTAAACGAAGTAAAAGAACGCGACCTCAAATCCACGGGGGATAAGGACGCGTATCGGTTTTTGGGATATTTGGAAAAGGGCGGCTTGTCCGCGACGTTGCGCCGACAAATCGGCGTGGATATCGGCGGGGCTTGCGGGCAGCTTCGGGCAAGCTATTTAGAGCAAGGGCAAGCATAGGTTTTAGACGATAGCTGAAGGTAAGGAGAACGATATGAAAACTGTAAAAATTGCGCCCTCTATTCTGTCGGCAGACTTTGCGAAGATGGGCAAGGAGATTCAATCTTTGCAAGCGTGCGGCGCGGATCTTATCCATTGTGACGTGATGGACGGGGTATTTGTCAACAACATCACGTTTGGGATCAAAATGGTGGAGGATATCCGCAAAATTACGGACTTGCCGTTGGATTGCCATTTGATGATCGTACAGCCTGAAAAGTACGTGGAACGCTTTGCAAAGGCAGGCGCGGATATCATCACCGTGCATTATGAGGCCTGCCAAGATAACCTTGCGGACGTTTTACGGTTGATTAAAAGTGCGGGGGCAAGGTGCGGTGTAGTCATCAATCCCGATACGCCCGTGGAGAAGATTGAAGACGTGATTTTATTGTGCGATATGGTGCTGGTGATGAGCGTTTTTCCTGGGTTTAGCGGGCAGAAATTTATCTCGACCGTTTTGGATAAAGTACGAAAAATCCGTGAAATCATCGACGCAAGCGGTAAGGAAATCGATTTGGAAATCGACGGGGGAATCAACCCTGAAACCGTGGCGGCAGCCAAGGCGGCGGGGGCGAATATTATCGTGGCGGGCAACGCCGTTTTTAAAGCGGAAAACCGCGCGGAAATGATTGCGAAATTGAAGGCGTAAGGTCTTCAATAATATATACGCGTGTGCGCGTAGAGGAAATTATATATTAGCAAATACCCCGAGCAAGCGGAACGCTTGCTCGGGGTATCATTATTACGAGAATAAATGCAAAAAACCGATTTTCGTATGAAAATCGGTTTTAAAGCATAGTGAAAAAGGGGACGAAATTATTCAGCGTCCGCTTTCTTAAGGGTTCTGATGCATCTTGCGCAAACGTAACCGTTGGTTTCCTTACCGTCTTCTACGTAAGAAATCTTCTGTACGTTTACCTTGAAAGTTCTTCTCGTTTTACGGTTGGAGTGGCTGACGTTGTTACCCGATGCTTGGCCTTTACCGCAAATATTGCATACTCTGGACATATTAAACACCTCCGTTTTGGGTTATTTTTTCTAAAGGTTGAACCGTTTTGGCGCGCGCAAGCGTTGCGTCGTCTCAAAACAAGCATAAATAATATACCATTTCTAAAAAGAAAAAGCAATTAAAAACGCGTCGAAAAAGCATAAAAATTAAAAATTTTAAGAAAAAATTGAAAAAGTGCTTGCCAAATAGGTGTAAATGGTGTACAATAAATAGGTAAATGGAGAAAGATTATGTCAGTTAATACAAATAACGCGTATGGCAAAATATCCATATCCGACCTTGCAATTGCAAAGGTAGCCTCGCACACGGCAATGGAGTCGTACGGGATTGTAGAAATGGTATCCCGTCGTTTCACCGACAGCTTGTCCCTCCTTTTGAAAAAGGACGGCGGCGGCCGCGGTATCAAAGTAACGACGTCGGGCAACCGTATCTACGTAGACGTGTACGTTATTATGAAATACGGCGTTTCTATCAACGCCGTTGCCGAATCGTTGAAGGAAGCAATCAAATATAAGGTAGAGGTTTTTACCGGTATGATTGTGGACACCGTCAACGTGAACGTGCTGGGGGTAAAATTATAAGATTACACAGCGCAGTCGTTTGATATGCGCTTTTTTGCGTTAAGGGCTTTCCTAGCTACTCCTTTAAGCCCACTCAACGTACCGCCCGTATATCGGGTAAATAAACAAAGGTGAAAGGAGCATTTTCTAATGCATAAAACGATAAACAGTACCGATTTGAGAAATATGATTCTCGTCGGGGCAAAACAACTTGAAATAAACCGCGCAAAGGTGGACGCATTGAACGTGTTCCCCGTTCCCGACGGCGATACGGGTACCAATATGTCCCTGACGATGCAGTCTTGCGTAAGAGAGCTGACTGCTTGTCAGTCCAGCTCGTTCACCGAGGTATGCGACAGCATTTCCAAAGGCGCGTTGAAAGGTGCGCGCGGTAATTCCGGCGTTATTCTTTCCCAGATTTTAAAAGGGATTTGTACCGTTCTTAAAAAGGTAGAAAAAGAGGTTGACGTCAAGACCCTTGCAAAGGCGTTTGAATCGGGCACAAAGGTTGCCTACGGCGCCGTATCCGTACCCAAGGAAGGTACCATTTTGACCGTTATCCGTATGATGAGCGAATATGCGGTGAAGATTGCGGCGAAAAAGAAGAACGTAGAAACGTTTTTAGAAGACGTCATCAAAGAAGGCGAACGCGCTTTGGCGTTGACCCCCGAAATGTTGCCCGTG
>JAFWAN010000002.1 GCA_017507585.1 Clostridia bacterium | reverse complement strand
TATCGGTGGGCGTTTTGACGATGTTATTATACAAACGCTTATCCAATTTCTTAAAAAAGATGAAAATTTAAGGTAAATTTCTTCAAACGATTGCAAAAATTGCCAAGAGGTATTATAATAAAAGTATGGCTACGTTTATTTCAAAATCCCGCGAGGACACGGAAGCATTCGCGGTGGAATATGCAAAAACCTTGCGCGCGGGTGACGTCGTTGTGTTAGATGGGGACATGGGTGCCGGAAAAACCGTTTTTTCCAAGGGAATTGCCAAGGGGCTTGGCATCGAAGAGGAGGTTACCAGCCCGACCTACGCGTATATGAATGATTATGACGGGCGGTTGTTTCATTACGATTGCTACCGCATTGAATCGGTTGCGCAGGCGGAAAGCTTGGGGCTTGCCGATTACTTTGATATGGGCGGAATTTGTTTGATTGAATGGGCGCAAAACATTGCGCCGCTTTTACCTCGCAAGGTGAAGCGGGTATGCATCCGCAAAATAAGCGAAAATGAACGGGAGATCGACTACTAAGCTATGAAAAATTTTTTGGCGATAGATACCAGCAATAATCATCTTGCCGTATTGGCGGCAAAAAACGGCAACGTGCAGTCGGTTTTTATCCCCGATTGCGCGATGAAGCACGCTGTTTCGATTATGCCTGCGGTGGAAGAAGCATTAAAAAAAGCCGATTTACGATTGGAAGAGTGCGACTTTTTCGCGGCGGTGGTGGGCGCAGGCTCTTTTACAGGGATTCGCATTGGAATTTCGGCGGTAAAAGGGTTCTGTTTGGCGTTTGGAAAACCTGCTTTGCCCGTCACCTCTTTCGATGTGGCGGCATATAATGGATTAGACGTCCAAAAACAGCTTTGTTTGGTGGATGCGTTGCACGATTGTTATTACGCTTGCGGTTATGAAGGCGACAAGGTCGTTTTTCAGCCCGCGTATTTAGAGGAAGAAGAGATTTTAGGATTGATAAAGGAGGGGTATACCCTCGTTTCGTGTACAAAGCTGCCGTTGGCTGAGAAAGCTACCGTCTTTTCGGCGGACCCCTGCAAGGGCTTGGAAAGGGCTGTACTTGCGCTGTCTGCTGAGAAAAAGTTTGGCGAATTGACGGCATTGTACGTTAGAAAGAGTTCGGCGGAACTCAACCAAGGAAAATGATGATGGTGCGTGCGTGGGAAGAAAAAGACGTCGCGGCGATTGTGGAAATCGAGAAGCAAAGCTTTTCCGATCCGTGGACGGAAGAAATGCTTAAAGACACCCTGCGTTTCCCTGTATATCATACTTTTTTGGTTGAAGAAGGGGGGCAGGTATGCGGTTACGGCTGCATAATCGTTCTTTTTGAAGACGCAGAGCTTGCCAATATCGCGGTTGCGCCGACCTTTCGCGGACAGGGCGTTGGGAAGGCTTTGATGGAAAGTATGCACGAAAAAGCCAAGGCGCTTGGCGCGCAACGTATGCTGCTGGAGGTGCGTGTTTCTAATAAAACGGCGATCGGTCTATATGAAAAGTATGGGTATCAGCGTTACGGGATTCGGGAACACTATTACGCGGACGGCGAGGACGCGTACTTAATGACAAAGACGTTGTAAGGAGGCGTGGCGACGGTTACTTTATCCGACGTTTCGTTTTTACAAAAGGGGACGGGAAAGGATTTGGTGTTTTTGCACGGATACCTTTCTTCTAAGGAAGCCTTTGCGGCGCAGGTGCGATATTTTTCAAAATATTATCGGGTAACGGCGATTGATTTTGTCGGGTTTGGACAAAGCGCGCCGTTGGCGCAGGCGTTTTCGGTAGAGGATTACGCAACGTGGACGAAAGAGGTTTTACGCCTTTTGGACGTTCGGCATCCGCACGTGATTGCCCATTCGTTCGGTTGTCGGGTGGCGGTGAAATTGGCTGCTGTGCAGCCTGATTTTTTCGATAAAATCCTTTTGACGGGTGCAGCGGGGATTATATTACGGCGTGGCTTTTCCTACCGCTGTAAAGTAAAAACCTATCGCTTGGTGCGGCGGTTTGCGCCCAGATTGGCGGAAAAACGTTTTGGCAGCGCAGAATATCGCGGCTTATCTCCTATTATGAAAGAAAGCTACAAAAAAATCGTTAATGAGGACTTGCGCGAGGCTGCGCGAAAAATTGAAAACGAGGTGCTTTTGGTGCAGGGCGTAGAGGATGCGACGACGCCCAAAGCGGCGGCGGAAGCATACCTTGCTTGTTTAAAACGTGGTCGGTTGACAATGATGGACGGCGGACATTTTGCTTTTGCACAATATCCGTTGGCGTTTAATATAATTGCAGAGGAATTTTTCTATGGATGAAGTGGTTTTGAGGATCGTGGCGAGTCTATTAACGGCCTTGCTGTTATGCTTATCGACCGTTAAAATGATGGGCGCGTTGCAGCAGAGCGGATACGAGCGCAGCCGATTTTTCCGTTGGTTAAAGCGGAAAGACAATTTATATTTTAACCGATTGGCGGTACTGTCCTTGTGTATTGCGCTTACCCCTGCGGTGGTATCCTTATGTTTTTCCTTCTTGGATAAAAACGTGCCGCTGTTGATTGCGTCGATCCCGTTTTTCGGGCTGTTATTGCTGTTTTGGCGTATGGATTGGAAATATGCCTTAAAAGTGCCCGTACGGTTCACAGGCAGATTAAAACGCTTGTTTGCGGTTTACTTTTTATTTACGGCTTGCGCGGCGTACGTGCTGGTTGCCTTGTTGGGCTTCTTGGCGGAATGGAACGGTTCTCGTATCTACGGTTTGGTGGCGTACGTACCCTTTGCGGTGATGCCTGCCTTGACCCCGCTCATCTTGATATTGGCAAATGCCATAACCGCTGTTTTTGAAGAAAAAAGAAATCAAAAATTTATAAAACGTGCGGGGCAGGTATTAGATGAACGTGAAGTAATTCGCATTGGCGTGGTGGGTAGCTACGGCAAGACCTCGGTAAAAAATATCTTATATACGTTGCTTTCCGAGAAATATTCGGTGGTGGCTACGCCCGAATCGTTCAATACCCCGATGGGGATAGCGAAGACGGTAACTTCTCCCGATTTTGATCAAAAACAAATTTTTATTGCGGAAATGGGCGCGCGTAGGCGTGGTGACATCGCTACGCTTTGTTCGATGATTAAGCCTGATTATGCCGTGTTTACGGGTATATGCGAACAGCATATTCAAGGGTTTGGATCGATTGAAAACGTTTGGGCGGAAAAGAGCGAAGTGTTAAAGTGCGGCGCAAAAAAAGTCTTTTGCGGCGGTGAGTTAAAGGAACGTTTGGAAGCGGATTTTGCGGGGCAAATCGACGAGAGTATTTTCGTGGATGAAACGGAATTTGACGTAGATACAGGCGCGGCGGCGACGGCGTTTAAAATGCACCTTTACGGAGAAACGATCGAATTTAAAACGATTTTGCTTGGCAGAATGGCGGCTGAAAATATCCGTCTTGCCGTGATGCTTTGCGTAGAGCTTGGTATGACTGCGGATGAAATTGCGCGTGGAATTGAAAAATTGCAACCGATTCCGCACCGTTTACAGCTGATACAAAGCGGCGGTATTTACATTTTGGACGACGGCTATAACTGTAACCCTAAGGGCGCTGAGGAAGCGTTGAGGGCGCTGTCTCGTTTTTCTGGCAGAAAGTGTATCGTGACCCCTGGCATCGTTGAATGCGGTATTCTGGAAGAAAAAATTAATGGCGAGTTGGGGGAAAAGCTTGCAAAGGCTGCCTTTGACAAAGTGGTCTTGGTCGGCAACACCTTGGTTGGCAACGTGAAAAACGGGTTTGTCAATGCAGGTGGAAATACGGAAACCTTGACTGTGGTGGAGAGCCTTGATAAAGCGCAAGGAGTATTGAAAGCATACTTGCAAGAAGGAGACGCCGTGCTTTTCTTGAACGATCTGCCTGACGTCTATTAAGGAAAAAATATACGAAAGAAACACCAAAGCAAACAATTTTTGCGGAGGTGTTTTTTTATGCGAAAGGTGGCGGTTTTTTTCGGTGGAAAGTCTTGTGAAAACGAAATCTCCGTATTGACAGGGGTTTTCGTGATGAACGTACTGCAAGGTGAAAAGTATTCGATTGTCCCCATTTACGTACATACGGACGGTTTGTTTTATACTTCGTCCAAGATGATTAACGTGGAAATTTTTAAAGAGAGAAAGTACAACAATTTTCGTCGGATAATAATCGAGGATGGTACCGTGTATGCGTTGAATGAGAAAAAAGAGCGTCTAAAACGTATTGCAAAGCCTGACGTTGCAATCAATTGCTGCCATGGTGGATTGGGAGAGGGCGGCGGTATTTCCACCCTTTGCGAAAGGAACAATATTCCTTTGGCGTCCCCCTCGGTTGCGCCGTCGGCGGTGTTTATGGATAAGTGTATGACAAAGATTGTGATGCGGGGATTGGAGATCCCGACCGTGGATTATATCCGTGTCAACGAGGAGGATTATCAAAAAAGGGGTGCATTTTTATTAAAACGGATTGAAAACCGTTTAAAATATCCCGTCATTGTCAAGCCTGCGCATTTGGGCTCGTCTATCGGGATTGCGACGGCGAAAAACGAGGAAGAGGTAAAGCAAGCCATTGCCACGGCGTTCTCGTTTGATCATCGCATTATCATTGAAACACTCCTACAAAATAAAAAAGACGTCAACTGCGCTGCATACTCTTTAAACGGTGAAATTTTCGTTTCCGAGCCGGAGACGGCGTTTGGGGAGGGGGTGTATTCCTTTGAGGAAAAGTACGTCAAGCGCGCTTCGGACGGTGTGGCGCAGAAGAATGAAAAAACCACAAAAGACGGGGGCAGGTATGTGTTCAATGGCGAGTTGCGGGATAAAATCCGCGCATATACAAGGATGATATATAAGCGTATGAACCTTTCAGGTGTGGTGCGGATGGATTATTTGGTCAGCGATGGAAAAGTCTATCTTTGTGAAGTGAATACCGTGCCCGGATCGCTTGCGTATTATCTTTTCTGCGAACGCATCACGGACGCGCGGATTTTTTTTGGAGAATTGATTGAAGAAGCGCTTCGAAAACGTGAAAAAAAAGAAAAGAAATTGATCACGACGGGGATTTTAAACGGCGTTGTAGGCAGAAATAAATGAGGAAAACCTGCCGCGGAAGAAAATTCTTTCTTCCGCGGTATAAAAATCTATTGATTTTTCCCTTTGTTTTTGCTATACTGTATGGGAACTTTAACAAGGGGATAAACAGTATGGCTACGGGTGAATTTACCGATAAAGTGCGAATATTGATTAAAGCAGGCGACGGCGGCGATGGCATGAACTCGTTTAAGGCGTTCAAGGGAAAACCTGCCTGCGGCCCTGACGGCGGTGACGGCGGTAAGGGCGGCGACGTGTATTTTGTCGGTGATAAGGATATGAACGATCTGTTTCCTTTCCGTTTTACTTCTCGCTATTTCGCTGAAAACGGCGAGATGGGCGGCACGCAAAAATGCTTTGGAAAGAGCGGTAAGGATTTGTATATCAAGGTGCCTATGGGGACATTGGTGCGCGATGAAGAATCGGGGCGCCTGATTTGTGACGTCTTTGAGGACGGACAAGCGGTGTTGGTTGCCCGCGGCGGCAACGGCGGCAAGGGGAACGTGCGTTTTACCACGGCGCGCCGTCACGCACCCAATTTTGCACAAAAGGGCGAAAAGGTAAAACAGCATTACGTAATTTTGGAATTGAAGGTCATCGCAGACGTCGGTTTTGTAGGGTTCCCCAACGTGGGAAAGAGTACGTTGCTTAGTAAAATATCTGCGGCGCGTCCAAAGATTGCCAATTACCATTTCACAACGTTATCTCCCAACCTCGGCGTGGTGCGTTATTATGAAAAATCCTTCGTGGCGGCGGATATTCCCGGCTTGATCGAGGGGGCAGCGCAGGGCGCGGGCTTAGGACACGATTTCTTGCGCCATATCGAGCGTACGCGTATGCTTTGTCACGTGATTGATATTTCTGGTTGCGAGGGACGTGATCCGATCGAGGATTTCAAGAAAATCAACGACGAGCTGAAAGAATTTAGTGAGGAATTGGCGAGCCGTCCGCAGATCGTGGTGTGCAATAAATGCGATATTTACGGCGCGGAGGACAACCTCAAGGCGTTTAAGAAAAAGTATGGTAGAAAATACAAGATATTCCCGATTACTGCGCTTTCGGGCGAAGGCACGAGAGAATTGATCGAGGGAATTTTCAGCGTATTGGAAACGTTACCGCCCGTAGAGCCGATGCCGATCGAGGAAGAATTTGAATACAAGGCAAACGATGATTTGAACTTTGAAATTTTCCAAGACGAAGAGGGTGTATACGTGGTTGTCGGGGGCTTGGTGGATATGCTCTGCCGAAACGTTGTGTTGAACAACCCCGATTCGATGCTGTACTTCCAAAAGGTTTTGCGTTTGCGCGGCGTCATCAAGGCGTTGACGAAGATGGGATGTACGGAAGGGGATACTGTGTCGATTGGCGACGTCGAATTCGACTTTGTACCTTAAACGACGTATTTACTACGCAATACTGCGTTGTGTTTGCGCGCGCTTCGGTCACGTACGGTTTTGTACGCTCCCGTCAGTGTGCGCAACACGCCTTGTCTTGCTTGCAACTACGCCGTTTACCCACCCGATTTTGGGTATATCTGCGGCAGCATACTGCGCTTCGGTCACGCCAACCTGACGTTGGACGCAGTAGGG
>JAFWAN010000093.1 GCA_017507585.1 Clostridia bacterium | reverse complement strand
CGCGAAACAATCTTGTAAAATTGTCAAACCCCAATCGCAAGCCTGCGGGAAACAGTTGATTGATAATCCCCGTGGACGGCGTTACACGAAAAGCTGTATAAATCAAATAGCCAATGGGCAACACCCAAGCAACACCCAGCACAATCAACATGATATACACAAGCGCGTTGGATATGCCGCGCCCCAATTTTACGCCTACGCTCATTGAAACTCTCCTTCGTTTTTTGCCGCCGCCGTACGGTTGTAAGTGACAAGTGACAGTACTGCGCTAATCACGAAAATCACGATACCGATGACGGACGCTACGTTATATTTCGGATTTTGGTCGGTCGTCAAGCGATACAGCCACGTGACCAATAGGTCGGTGGATTGCGCCTGCGTACCGCCACCATAATGCACGTTGTTGACCGGTCCGCCGCCCGTCAACAGCCAAATCACGTTAAAATTGTTGATATTGCCCACAAATTGCGTAATCAAATACGGCGCGGTGATATGCATCATATACGGCAACGTAATATCGAAGAAAATCCTGGACGCGCCCGCCCCGTCAATTTTCGCCGCTTCGTAATAATCGGCGGGGATATTCATCAGGATCCCCGAACACATCAACAACGTGTACGGCACGCCGATCCAAATATTGACGAGAATAATCATTACCCTTGGCAACAATGAAAAATACCGTTGATCGGTCAACCATAGAATACGCGTACCCAATATGGCGTTCAATATTCCATCCGTGTCTAAAATCTTCTGCATTAGCAGTAAAGTAACAAATTGCGGCACGGCAATCGCCAGCACAAACAGCGTCCGCCAAAGTGCTTTGAACCTGATCCCCTTTTTATGAATCAGCAACGCAACGATTAAGCCCAAAAAATAATTGGTAAACGTTGCAAAAAACGCCCAAATAAACGTCCACAGCAACACCCGAAGAAAGACCCAAACAAAGCTCGATCCCCCCGACAAAGAAAACATCGCAGTGAAATTTTTCAACCCCACCCAATCGAATAATTTTCCAGGCGGCGTGTGCGCGTAGTCGTAATTGGTAAACGCAATCAAGACCATAAACACAAGCGGCATTACGGTAAAGATCAAAAGTCCTACAAACGGCAAGCTTAAAAGAGGCACGTAAAACCGTTCGTTTAATAAAGAATGTGCGTCCTCGCGAAAGGTGGACAGCCTATGCCCTTCCGCCAAACGACAATCGTTTGCATAATTCCCCTTTACATTCATCGCCCAAAGCAATACGAATAAAAGAACAAGCAGAATGCTTGCAACGCCGTAAAGTAAAATCAAAAAGCTGTTATCCCCTTTGATTTTTTCAAACATTTGCAATTCTTCATTCCAACGTTCGCCGGCAAGCTGCGTCCCTAAATCCCCTGAAAAAAGATGAGCGATATATTTGCCGCCTAAAAAAACCGTAAACAGTGTTGCTGCCAATTGCGCAAACAGATACAGCAAGCCCTTTCCAAGCTGTCCTTCCGCAATTTGTCCAAAGCCCATAACGAAAAAGGAAATCCGCGTTTTATACGAGCCGTACCGTAATGCATAATACAGCTGTTGAATTACGTTTCTCCCCTTAGGGTACTTTCGCGTATCGTTTTCCACGCGTCTTCCTCCTCTATATCTTCGTTATTTCGTCGTTTTTTTAATGGCGTCCACACACGCTTTTAACTGCGCCGTAAGATCAAAATTGCCACTTTGCTTGCCCGTAATCATTGCCGTCCCCAAGCCTTCCATAGGGATCCACAGCGTAGAGGGTACTCCCTTTTGCGTAGTCGTATGCGCCAACTGCGCAGTGATTGCTTTCGCGCAAATATCCGACTGCACCTTTGCATCCGCGCGGGCGTCTTTATCCGTAGGCACGAAACCGCGCGCTTCAAAATGCTTCACCTGATTTTCTTTATTGGTGTAAAATTCGGCAAAATCTAATGCGTCCGTTTTATGCTTCGAGTAATTGTTTACCCCCATCAGCTTATATCCCGCAAAAGAGTTCAACTGCACTTGTTCCTCATTTGCCGTACCCTTTTTAAAGGTATACGTGGGCAATTTCGCCGCGGCAAAATTGTCACCAAGATATTTTTGAATGGTGGTCTTATTCCAAATCCCCGACGCCGCCGCAACAATACTGCCGTCGTTGAAGCCCGCCGTGATTTTAGAATCGTTGGCGTCCCCTTTAAAACGAGGATCCTTCACGTATTGCCACATCGACGCCGTCACCTCTTTCCCCACGGCGTTATCAAAATCGCAAGTAATTTCCGTTTCCCCTAAATTGTCGTCGTAGGTTACGTTAAAACCCAAATCTTTCCCAAAAAAGAATGCCGTCGAATACCATCCGTCCGTCATAGGATACGCAAATTGTTTGGTTGCGGAGCATTTGCTCAAAATCCCATCAAAGCTCTTTACGTCCGTTTCCGTCAAAACGGATTTATCGTAATACAGGAAAAAGGTGTTGTCCGTATACGGCATTCCGTACACCCCTTCCTCGCCCTTGACGGTCAAAGTAACCGATTCCATCGAATCTTCAGAGTTGGCTTGCTTCACTCTTGTCAAGCGGTCGCCTGCAATCCTGGTCAAGGCGTCGCCGTTGATCAATTTTGACAGCTGATCGTTCAAGCAAGAATATACGTCCGCTGCGTTTTCCACGTCATTCAAAACACGGGTCGCCACGTCGTTTTCCCCTTGTATGTCAATGACGATATTGTACTGCTTATCAGGGTTTTTCGCCTTAAATTCTTCCGCGACGGACGTTGCAAACGCCTTATCCGCTTCCGATACCCAAACCGTCAATTTAATCGCGCCGTCACTATTTCCCTTACACGATGCAAGACTGAACACTGAGCAAAACGCCAAGACGCCGCAAACAGCTTTTACACTATTTCTCATTCTTATCCTCCTCCGCCCAAACTTATCGGGCGCTCTTTTCTTTTAGTTTTCCTTCTTCAATAGATTTTTATACGAGAAATAAAAAAACTCTCCCGATTTTTTCGAGAGAGTTTTGTCTTCGTTTTTTTTAGTTTCTACCGTATTCTTCCACCAAAGCTTTTAAGCAAGCTGCCTTCTTTCTGCCAAAATCACTTTCAATAAATCGGAACGTCCAATTGTTGCCCGATACGGTGGACGGTGCATTTAACCGAGCTTCTTCCCCAAAGCAAAGAACGTCGTGCATAGGCACAATGACTGTATTCGCTTTGGTTGACATCAGCAGCGCAATCACCGTTTTGCATTCGTCCTCGATCGTTTCCGTGATATACGGTACGTCGGCAAGCAGGCACTGTTTTTCCAATTCCGTTTCAAAATCCTTACGCGCCGCCTCATCCATACTTTCGATAAAGGTTCGCAAAGTATCGTTGTCGTGCGTACCCGTATACGCTACGCAGTTAGAATCCGTGATATTAGAAGGGAGATAATCGTTATTAGGGTTGCCGTCAAACGCAAAGACAAACACCTTCATCCCAGGATATCCCGTTTCTTTCAGCAAGGCGCGAACGCCGTCGTCGATGATCCCCAAATCCTCCGCAACGATTGCACGCGGTCCCCAAGTGGCAAACAACGCCCCTTTCGGTCCGTCTACCCATTCGCCTGACTTTGCTGTTTCTGCGTCAATAGGAATGGCAAAATAACGGTCGAATGCACGGAAATGATCGATACGGACAATATCGTACAAGCGGAAATTGTAATCGATACGTTCTTTCCACCATGCATACCCGTCCGCCCTCATCTTATCCCAATCGTAAATGGGATTTCCCCAAAGCTGCCCATCCTCGGAAAAAGCATCGGGCGGCACCCCTGCTTTTAACGCAAGGTTTCCCTCGCCGTCTAATACGAACAAATCACGGCGATACTTCCACGTTTCTACGCTGTCGGACGCTACGTAAATCGGCATATCACCCATAATGGAAACCCCTTTCTCATGGGCGTAATCACGCAACGTGTTCCACTGTTTTAAAAAGATATATTGCGTGAATTGCCAAAAATCCACCTCGTCTTTATGCTCGGAAACGTAAGTTTCCAAGCCTTTCCCCTCACAGCTTCTGTAAGGTTCTGGCCAATCCGTCCAAGGCGCATAGGAAAATTGCGTTTTTAAGGTCATAAACAACGCGTAATCAGCGTACTTTCCCTCTTTCAAAAAAGTCAACCAATCGGCAGTGGTACGATCAAAGCGCGCAAACGCCTTTTTCAGGACGTGGATTTTACAAGCGAACTGCTTCCCATAATCCACACGGCGCTCGTCCTCGCTCCATACGATATCCGCATAATCGCTTGCAGCCAACAAGCCGTCCTTTTGCAACAAGTCAAAATCGATAAAATAATGATTGAGCGCGTCCGACGCACACGATTGATACGGGCTGTCGCCGTAACCCGTAGGCACCAACGGCAACACCTGCCATATCTGCATCCCTGCGTTTTCCAACCAATCCACAAAAGCGTATGCGCCTTTGCCCAACGTCCCGATCCCTTGCGAGGAAGGCAACGAGGATACGGGCATCAAAATCCCCGCCCGCTTGCTCTTTTGTTCTTTCTTCATATTCTCTTCCATATTTCTCGTATTTCTCCCGTATATATCTTGTGCAATTTACTCCTCTGCAATACGAGAAAGCAAAATCCTTTCAAATTTTGCCAAACCTTTTATCCTTTCCTTTGCCAAACATTTTTCCGCCTGTGCCTTAAAAGTCGGCACCGCTTCTCGTTTGTCGATTGCGTAAGAATATGCCGCCAAAATCCGCTTTGCGGTGGCGGTTTCCTCCAAGATTACCTCTCGGCATATCGGGCTTGTTTCCGCAAGGCGTTCCATATCTTTATTAAGAGCGTGCATATAAGTAAGCTCCGCCGCAATTTTCTTAATTTCCGTTTCGGTAAGATACGGCTCTAACATCGCCAAACGGTTTAAACAAACCGCCGCATTTTCCATATCCTGCTTTTCCAAATAATAACGGTAACGCAAATCTAACATCACCGCAAACATCGGCTCGTCCTCGCAAAGCTGCGGTACGTCCATATACCAGCTTTCCTCAATTTCCGAAAAGCTCTTCCCCTCGAAAAGCTGACCTTGAATTTCCATCGCGGAAAGCATATTTTTCTCTACGTCGCCGCCATGCTTTATGCCGACGTATACCCCCATATCCGTCTTGCCTTGAGGATATTCTAAGGGCAGCACGTTTAAAATCAGTAGATACGCCGTATACGGCATCGTTCCCCAAAACAAATAATTGGGTTTTACCAAAACGTGAACAAGGATTGCCGCCGTTAATAAGATCAGGGTAAAAAATAAACTAACCGCCAATCCGCCGATCGCATATGCCAACGCGCGTTGCTTCATATTGCCGCCCACCTTGGGCAATACCTGCGTTTGATCGGGTAAAAAAGGCGATGCGAAGCCAAAACGCTTTTTACCGTCTTTTATATAGACTTTGAAGCAAAAGCATTTCACGTATACGCAATCCATCTGCGCCGCATACGCAAAAGCTACGTGTCCAAGCTCGTGTAAAATAGGGGCAAAGACAACGCCAAGAAATAACCCGACAAGCGCCCTTACTACGTCGGGAACCCCCGATTTCCAAGCGAATAAAAAGACCGCCAAAAAGCCCGCCACCAATAGCAGTGCGCAAACAATGGCATATATTTTTGCAAAACGTCTTTTCATCCTTTACTCCATATAACCTTTTTTAATGGCATATCCTTCTAAATTGTCACGGTCGCTGACGATCAGCCTTGCAAAATTTAACCGTTTCATCAACACGGTAAACAAGACCGCGCCGCCCGCCAAAACGTCCGCCCTACCTTTGGGCATACAAGGCAATGCCGCAATTTCTTCCACGGACATCGACAACAGCTTGTCCGCAAGTTGCTGCATTTCCGCTGCGGTAATCACCGTACCCGTTATTTTATCCGAAGAATAAACCTCTAATCCTAATTTTAACGCCGCCAACGTCGTTGCCGTACCGCCAATGGCATACATTTCACTGGGCGGTATCGCACCGTATTCGTTTACGGCTTGTCCTGCAACCTCGTACAAGGTTTGCGGATCGCGTCCGCAACGATCTTTCAGACGCACGACACCGATATTGACGCTTTTTTTATAAATCAGTTCACGTGATTTTTTAATCACGATTTCCGTACTTGCACCGCCGATATCAATGACGCCGCCGTCTTGATTTCCAAGTGCGCCCAAGATACCGATCTCCGCCTCCGTTTCCCCTGAAATCACCTCAATCTTCAACCCGCAGGTATTTTCAACCGCATCCAAAAATACCTCTCGGTTTTCCGCGAAACGAACAGCCGCCGTGGCAAAGGCATAGACCATTTCAGCCCCCTCGGCTTTTGCTTTTTGGTAAAAATCGCAGACCGCTTTTACAGAACGCTCCACCGCCTCTGTCTTTAACAAGGGTTTGTCCGCCAAACCCTCGCCAAGACGCGTCGTATTTAATGCCTTATATAAAACTTTTCCGTCCGCCACGAACATGAGGCGAACGGAATTCGAGCCGATGTCTATTACGGCAAACTTTCTCATTTATTTTTCTCCTGAAGCATTTGTAATTCGATCAAGGCTTGCTTTAAATATTCTTCAGAGGCATAGTAATCCAAATCCGAGCCGCCCTTTTCAACAATTTCTTCCCAATATTTTACCTCAGCTTCCGCCTTGGCAATACGCTTATTTAATATGCCGATGGTTACCCATTGATAAATCAAATAACTAAAAAGCACTACAAGTAAGACGGTCGCCGCAGAAACGCACGCCGTTATGACTTTTCTCATTTTTTCTTGTGTCATATATCTTTCCTCTCTTTTTTAAGAGTTTTTTTCTTACTTTTCGCCTTTTTTGCCATTCTGACGAGTACATTATAGCATACATTTTCCAAAATTGCAAGTATTCTATGCAAAAAAATCAAATAAATTATGCCACCGAGTACCCATCCCCAGCAAACGTATCCCCGAAAATCGGGAAAACGAAGGCAAAACGAAACGTAAATACACCAAATTGTAAAACAGAGACAAAACGCGACGTCTAACCCGATGCCTATCCCCTTCCGCTTTCCCTTATCGCAGGAAAATAGTATGCGGAACACGACAAAGATCTCGTACAGCAATCCACCAACAAATCCCACCGCCACCGACAATAGGAAATACGTCAACTGACCTTTTGTATCCATTATTTGAATATCTTAGAGGCAAAACTCTTTCCCCCGTAGGATATCCCCATCACCTCACCCTCTGCGGTGAAGCTACCGTTCGATTTTGAAAAGCCCGTGATTTTTAATCCGGAACCGACCACCTGCATACGCTCGCCGCCGAGGATGGATAAAACAATTTTTACCTCGGAAAAGGAGGAAACGCTTTCCACACCGTTGACGGTCAAGTTTTTCTTCTGTTCAATCACAACCGAATGTTTCATTTCTTGCATAGTCTATCCTATGCAAACGGTTGTATTTTATGACTATTCGCTAAATTTTTCCAAGAAAGAATGCTTTACGCCATCCGTTTTATATTCTGCCAACGTATCCAACTGTACGTTGTGGATGCTTTGGAAAATATTGTTTTCAACGTTTGGATTTTCCTTTTTTAACTGTGAAATCAATTCCTTTACCCGCCGTCTTGCAGAGAAGGTATCCTCCTCCCCGCCCGTCAGGTTTTTCGTAAACCGACACGCACAGGCAATAAATTGCAAGCCGTTGTGCTCCTTCCAACGCAATACGTCGCTTTCCAAGACACAGTACATCGGACGGATGAGCTCCATACCCTCGAAATTCGTACTCTTGATTCGAGGCAGCATCCCTTGGATTTGTCCGCCGTACAGCATCCCCATAAGCGTAGTTTCAATGACGTCGCTTTTGTGATGCCCAAGCGCGATTTTATTGCAGCCAAGCTCCTTTGCCTTTGCGTACAAATGACCGCGGCGCATACGGGCGCAGAGGTAACAAGGCGATTCGGCATTGGCATTTTCCGCCGCAGCGAACACGTCGCTTTCAAAAACCGTAATCGGCACGTTCAAAAGCTTTGCATTATCCTCGATACGCTGGCGGTTTTCAGGATGGTACCCAGGATCCATAACCAAGAACACCATTTCAAAGGGCACCTCGGTATGTCTGTGCAATTCCTGCATCAGCTTTGCAAGCAACATACTGTCTTTACCGCCCGAAATGCAAACGGCAATTTTATCCCCCGCCTCAATCAAGCCGTATTTTTTAACCGCTAACACAAACGGAGACCAGATCGTTTTTCGATACGTTGTGATAATCGAGCGTTCGATTTCTTGATATTTTTCCAACGTTTTCGGCATTTGTACACCTTCCGATTTTTTTTGCATTATAGCAAATTTACGCGCCGTTCGTCAAGCGTTATCGAATGATTAGCAATTTTTCCTTTGCGCGGGTAATCGCAGTATATAGCCAACGGTTCCGCTCTTCTCCGAACACCCACGATTCATCAAAGACGATTACAAAGTCAAATTCTGACCCTTGCGCCTTATGACAGGTTACGGCATAGGCAAATTCGAAACGGCAAATCGGTTCTTCTGCGACGGCTTTAAACCGCCTTAAAACCCCGTAATTATATTCGTGTACCGTAAGACCGTTGGCAAGATGCACAGCGCGCTGTCCGTACGCGTGCTTGTATTTTCCGTTCAAGAAAATACCGATATCAAAAGGCACCTTCACGCCATAATCTAAAAAATCCGCTTTAAATTCCATGGTCGCAAGTTCATCTTCCTGCTCCTGAATGTCCGACGCCGTGCCGATGATCCCATTGACAAGATGAAATTTTTTACCCGTATCGAGCGGTTTTTCCCAATCGTTGAGGGTACAAATCAGCTTTTCCCCCTCCGTCGGCAACCGTTCCGACTTTTTCAGCCCTTTATAGCCGCGGACCTCGTCGTTTAATCGATTTCGCGTACTATTGCGCCCGCAGATAATTTGGTCGGCTTTCAAAAACAGCCGCTCACGATCCGCTTTAGACAATCCCTCTCGCCGAATTACGCAAACGGTATCTCCATAATTGCCGTAAGGGATCGGTTGTCCCTGCCTTGCCATGGTTGCCACCTGAATAATGGGATTGTCCGCAGCTTGGCGCACAATCTCTTTCATTGTATAATGGGGATTGGCTAACAGCGGACAAGTACCGTTGACGGGCGGCAACTGCGCCCCGTCTCCGCTGAATAAACATTTCACACCGAAGCTGAGCAAATCGTTTAACACCGCTTCATTGATCATTGAGGCTTCGTCAATAATGATCAATTTAATTTTTTCCCCTATCTTTTCTTTTTTGATAAAGGACAGCTCTTCACGGTCAACGATTTCACCGTTTTCATTCACCTCGAAATCGTCCTCGTCTCGGATATAAATCAAACTATGTAAAGTACCCGCCAAGGTACCGTTTTTGACAAGATTTGCGGCGGCTTTCCCCGTTGGTGATACGAACACTGCCTCCGAGCCGACCTTTAACATCAAGACCTTGCGAACAATATAATCAATCAAAAAGGTTTTTCCCGTACCCGCATACCCCGACAAGACGAACACTTGATCATCGGTATTTAGGTACCATTCGGTGATTAAATTTTTCGCGCGCTCCTGGTCGTCGGTCAAGGTGATTTTCATAATTGAGTTTATTATATCACACCTTTTTTTGAATTGCAAGCGTTTTGCGAACATTTGTTCATATTTTTTAAAAAAAGTTTTTTACCCCTATATTTTCAAGCTTTTTGCTGAAATTTCAAGGTAAAAGTATCCTTCCCGACGGAAATCGTGACGCTGAGTATCCCTTGCTGCAAAGGAAACTCCCGTTCAATCCCACCGCCGATCAAGGTTACAACGCCTCTTTCTCGGTCGTATTGATAACGCCCTTTCTCCGTACGCACACGCCCGCCCTTTTCACAATAATGTAAAACGAAGGTTTCATCTTCACGCAATTCTAAATCCATTTTCTCAAACCGCGACAAGAAATCCCGACCGCCCAATTTTGCTTCCGTACATTCGTAAAACCCCAAATGCGGTTTTGTGACGTCTTTTAATTCGTTTTTCGAAACGTTGGGTAAAATAGATAACAGCGCAAGCATACCCGCCAACAGCGGACTTTTTATCTTCTTTCTCATGACAGCAGTATGCCCCGTTTTTCCTTTTTCTTGCGCTTTTTTTGTAATTTTGCAATTTTTTCACTGTTGAAAATTGCACCCACGATAAACCCTATCATTAGGATATACAACCACAGCAAGAAAACGATGATCGTGCTCAGGGCACCGTACAAACGGCTAACGTTGCTGATTTTTAAATAGATGGAAAAGCCCACAATTGCCAACGTCCAAGCTACAAGCGTGATACTTGTCCCCAACAAAAAGTAACGAATTTTCGCCTTAAACGGACAAATGTAGATATTGAGAAGTAGGACCAATAAAAAAGAAACCGTAGCCAGCAAAACGTAATCTGCCACTCTTTCCCACGTTTTAGAAAGAAAACGTGAAAATAGAAAGCTGCCCAACGCGAACACCAAAGAAAAAACCACGACGGTTGCCATAACGACAATCAACAATACCAACGCGCCCAATCGTATCTTTAACCCTTGCCGTTCAGGATGTACGTCATAAATCAGTTCGCCGCTTCTTCGCATTTGATAAAATAAATTGGTGGCAGAATATAACGTGGTAAAAATCAAGATTACCGACGCCCCTGCAGTGGCGTTTGCCGCTTCCCTCTGTACGTATAACAGTATATCCTTTACCGAATCAAACAAAGGCAACGCCAACACTTCTTCCGTTTGAATAGGCAGTTTCCCAATCAACAGCGTCAGCCAAAAAGACAACGGCACGATGGACATAATCAGAAAAAACACCAAAGTCCCTGCAAGCGTCGTATATTTTTTAAGGGATAACAAATCGTATTTTTCACGCAAATAACGGTACAATCCACGCAATTTTTCCATTGTATAAGTATGCCCGTTTTTTTTATTTTCAAACAATGGAAAAAGCGACGGTTTTCCCCGCCGCTTTCATTTTCAAAATTCAATCATTGGTAAAGCTATACGCGCATTCGCCGCTGCCATCACACGATAAGCCGTATTGCTGTGCATAATAAGCAGAACCACAATTGTACGCAGAACGATTGTTCGCCGCGCCGTTTCCGTACCCGCAATAGGTCACGCAACGGAATACGCCGTTCGCGTTGCCGCTACCGTTGTTCCCCGCAGTCGAACCGTTGCCCGTAGAAGATCCGCACGATTGATTGCAACAACCGCACCCGCACGAACAAGCATTGCAGTGGTTCGTATTGCATACGATCAAGTTCCCGCAAGCGTCACGGCATACGCGCTGCCGACAGCCGTTCCAACAACCGCAGGAACACCCGCAAGAGCCGCCATTCGCCGATTGAGCGGTACTTACACCGTATCCGCAGCGATTGCCAATACCCGTATTACAAACGTTGTACATAGTATTTCAATTCCTTCTTGTGTATTTGAGGAAACCTCATACTATACAATATGCATACGCGTATAAAAAGGTGATTGTCAATTCGCTTTGATTTCGATTTTTATATCCCCCGTCGTAGTGGTGATTTTGCATTTCCCCCCGTTGACGGTTTCAGGCACGTCGATATCCCCCGTGCTCGCGCGGACAATAAAAATTTTCTCACTAAGCAACGTACCCGTGACGTCGCCCGTATCTGCTTCCATCACAATCTCCGCGGCGTCGCAACCGTTCAACGTTATATCGCCCGTCGTTCTCGTAATCGTCCAATTTCCCGAAGAAACCACGTTCTCCATTGTTAAGGCGCCCGTTTGGGCATTCGCAGTCAAATTTGAACAGATCATATCCGTCAAACGTGTTTTTCCGCTGCTTGCAGACAGATTTACGTCTGCGCAAGCCGCTTGGGAAACGTCAAGATCCCCCGTCGAGGTGGTTACGCTGAGATTGCCCGATTTTATTTCGTCGATAATAACGTTACCCGTTGTTCTTGTGATGCTGACCGCTTCCGTTGCCTCTACGTCTATCGCCAACAACTTTCCCGTGTCGCCCTTCGTCGTTAAATTTTTACAAGCGATACCCGACAGTTCCACCGTGCCCGTTGTTACGGTGATTTGCATATCCTCTGACGTAACGGTAGAAAAGGTCATTTTCCCCGTCGAGGTTTGTGTTTGTATGGGGCCAGAGGTAACGTTGTTCAACGTAATATCCCCCGTCGAAGCGAATAGCTCTATGGACTTTGCTGAAATGTTTTGCAGCGTAATATCCCCCGTAGTTGCCTTAATTTTCGTGGCTTCCGTTGTCGACGCAAAGCAATTTACATCCCCTGTGGAAAGGTCAATATCGATGCTTTCAAATTGGAAAGGCTGAACGGTAATATTTCCCGTATCTTCCTCAATGTTAAGAGTTTTGTATTCCGTCTTAGGCAGATAGATTGCAATCGAGGGCTCATCCAAAGAAAGGCTGAAAAAATCGTACCACTTACGCGTTGCTTCCAATTCCACAAGCAAGGTTCCGTCTTCTACCTTTACGGTATGGCGCACCCTTTTTTTATCGTTGCAAATCACCTTGCAAACGCCGTCGGTTGCAGGCAGAATATCTATATCCGCCGTATCGGTGTTGATAGAAATATTTTCAAAAGCGTCCGTAACGGCGTGTTCAAACCTTTCATATTGAGCAGACTTGCACGCGCTCAAAGCGCCTAAGGAAAGCACCATCAAGCATACCGCCGCAATTTTCTTCATTTTCATACTTTTCCTCCAAAGAATTTTTTCACAAAAGCGCAACCTTTTTTTGTCAAGTAGAAAGACGCTTCCGTCATTTTCTTACAGGCGATAAACAGCCCTTTTGAAATCCACGAAAAAATGTAAAACGGCAATTCTACCGCCCAAAGGGAAATATTTACCGTCCAAATTACTGCGTAAACGACAATCGCGACGGCAAATGCAACGATCAGCAGCGCAAGCCATAAAGGCGAACCAAGCACCAAAAGCACGATTTCCCACGCGCGGAATTTTCTTTTCGGTGGATTGACGTTGGCAGTATTGACCTCTTCCGTGATTTGTTCGACGATTTGATCAATATCGCCAACCGCTGAAACGGCTTCTTCTTCCGAAAGCCCCTCTTCCATACGGTCGTCAATCATTTCGCTGTAAAAGTTGATCCGCTCGCGTGTTTCACGTTTCGGCAAATGTTTTAATTTTTTCTGCAATTGTTCAAGAAATTGTTGCTTATTCATTTTTCCCTCCGCCTATAACAAATTGATAAATCGACATAACCTCGCTCCACTCCTCTTTAAATGCTTCTAATCGCAACAGCCCAAGCTTTGTTATATGGTAATATTTTCGCAACCGTCCATCGTGTTCGGACGTGCGCACCGTCAGCATATTGCTCGTTTCCAAACGTTTTAATATGGTATACAAAGTCGATTCTGACATTTCCACGTACGGTTTCATATCTTTGATAATTTTGTACCCGTACGAATCTTCATTTTGAATCGCCGCCAATACGCATACGTCTAACAATCCTCTTTTCAGTTGAATATCCACAGAATACCTCCCTTTACATAATACATCATATCACGAGGTATTGTGTTTGTTAAGTATTTTTTATGATTTTTTTAAAAAAAATTTGACCCCACCGTCCAAACACGATGAGGTCAAAATTCTTTATTTTATTATTCCCATTCGATCGTTCCGCAAGGCTTCGGGGTCAAATCGTACAATACACGGTTAACGTTTTCCACCTCTGCGGTGATACGAGCCGTTATTTTATGCAAAATGTCGTAAGGAATTTCTTCGATGGTTGCAGTCATTGCATCCACGGTGTTTACCGCGCGAATGATAACGG
>JAFWAN010000092.1 GCA_017507585.1 Clostridia bacterium | reverse complement strand
ACTTTTTTCACCATATCGTTGATGATGGGGTCGATTTGTTCGATGATCGAATGGACGTTATCTTCTAAAATGCGTCCTACCAACGCTTCGGAGTCTGCACCCATAGAGCCTAAAATATCTGCCGTTTTTAACTTGATGGACAATGCCAAGGTAATGTCTTCGTCAAGCAGTTCGGCAAAATCAAGGTTTGCGTACAAGCTGTCCGCTTCTTCAGAGCCGCTTTCCGAATTGTCGGGAAGAAGGGATTCCAGCGTTTCTGCGGTTAAGGTGTAGGAAACTTTTACCCGCCAAAAAGGCATAATAAAATAGGAAAGGATGGAAACAAGGCAAAGGGCAATGATTGCCATATTGCAGATGAATACTGATTTCCTGGTTGACATATTGAACCTCCATAAATGTTCATTAGACGTATTATATCATACGCGCGTAGCTTTGTCAATAGAGAATAAAAAATTGAGATTGAATATTTCTCCTTGTGCGGGCGCATATTATGGTTATGAGAAAAATCAAGACGCAAAATTTGGACGGCAGGACGCGAGAGGAGAGGGAAACGTGCATTCCACCGTCCTATCCAAAAGGCGAAATGGGGGAGGCAGGTACGAGATGACGGGCAAAAATAGACAAAACTATAATAAAAATTATATTGCGTACGTGCATTCGTTTGATCCGCCGACGCAGCATTTTAAAAACTGCTTCCGCGCTTTCTTGGTTGGGGGACTGATATGCTGTATCGGTCAATGCATGCGGGAAATTTTAGAAAAGGCGGTTGGATTATACGGGGACGAGTTGTCTTCTGCGGTCAGCATTATGTTGATTTTGCTGGGTACGTTGTTGACGGGCTTTGGTGTGTACGACCGTATCGGTCGGTATGCGGGCGCAGGGTCAATCGTACCGATTACGGGTTTTGCAAACAGCGTTGCCTCCCCTGCGATCGAATTCAAGACGGAGGGCTTGGTGTACGGCTTGGCGGCGAAAATGTTTATTGTTGCGGGACCGATCATTGTATACGGCGTGTTGGCAGGCACGGCGGTGGGGATTATTTATTTGTTTTTATAGGTGAATATGCAGACGATATATTTTGACAAGAAACCTCGCTTGGTGGCGACGGGAACGATTGCAGGTCCTAAGGAATGTGCAGGCGTTGTGGGTAAATACGTGGATAAAACCCTAACCGACGATATGTTTGGGGAAAGTACCTATGAAAAGGCAGAGTGTAAAATGCTGACCTACGCCATTCGGCAAGCCATACGCAACGCAGAGGCGAAGGAGGAGGACGTGGATATGCTGATTTCGGGGGATTTACTCAACCAAATCATTTCGGCGTCTTTCGCTGCGCGGGATTTTGATTTTCCGTTTTTGGGGGTATACGGCGCGTGTTCGACGTTGTCGGAAGGTATTGCCCTTGCCGCCGCTTTGATCAATGCGGGATATTATAAAAAAATCGTTGCGGCGACGGGCAGCCATTTTTCTTCGGCAGAGCGTCAATATCGGTACCCCTTAGAGCTTGGCAATACCAGACCGCCTCAATCTCAATGGACGGTGACGGGGGCAGGCGGCTTTTTCATCGCGGACATGGGTGGGTGCAATTCTCGTTTGGCGGTGGATTGCGCCACCTTTGGTAAGGTGGTGGATTTTGGGATTACGGACGTGAATAATATGGGCGCGGCGATGGCACCTGCGGCGGCGGATACCATCTTGGCGCACCTGAAAGAAACGGGACGCGGCGCGGATTATTACGATCTGATTGTAACGGGGGATCTTGGCGCGTTGGGCAGTAGAATATTGAAAGATTTGACCTGGGAAAAGGGTGTGGAGATTGGGAAGAAGCATGTGGATTGCGGAGAGATTGTTTACAACGTGATTGAGGATGAATTTCAGGGCGGCAGCGGCGCAGGCTGCAGCGCATTGGTGTTTGGCTCTTATTTATTTGACCGATTGAAAAAGAGAGAGCTTAACCGCGTACTGCTTTGCGCGACGGGGGCGCTGCTTTCTACCGTATCGAGTGGACAAGGGGAAAGTATCCCTTGCATCTGCCACGCGGTGGCGATTGAAAACGTATAGAGGGGAAATATGTACGAAACTTATTTGGAGATATTGTGGAATTTTGTCAAGGCGTTTGCCGTTGGTGGAACGATTTGTATGATTGCGCAGATCGTCATCAATTTTACCGATTTGACGGCAGGGAAAATTTTGGTTGCGTTTATGCTGGCAGGGGTTGTTTTGCAAGGCTTGGGATTGTACCAATATTTGGTGGATTTTGCGGGCGCAGGGGCTACCGTACCGATATCGGGTTTTGGTTACCTATTGGCAAACGGTGCGATTAAGGGCGCGGAAAAAGGCTTTTTCGGCGCGGTAACGGGGGCATTGTCTTCGGCGAGCGCAGGGATTTCCGCGGCGGTCATTTTTTCCTTTTTAATGGCAATCGTCTTTCAATCGAAAAGTAAAAGAAATTAAAAAAAGCGTAGCATTTTGCTACGCTTTCATTTTACGGGGATAGGGTTGGTTTGTTGCCGAAAATGTCCGATTGCAGGTATGCGTCGGGGACGGTGCCTACGATGACCGATTCTCCGATCAGGATATCTGTCATCACGGCGAAATTTTCCGTCCGCGAGGGCATAACAATGCTAATATCCGCAACGACGTTTAAGTAAATCGAGTGCTTCGTTTGATTGATTCCTACACTTTCAAAGGTAGAGGAGAAGCGGCAGGAAACGCTGCTGACGGGGATAATCCGAAAATGGATACTCGGTCCCAAACCTGCAAACGCCTCGATGCCCGTCAAAGCGCCGAGGGGAATGGGAATGCCGTTTAGGCTGAGATTTTTGAGGTTGGATTGTGAAATGGAGGCGGTATCGCGCGCGATTTTATTGATTTTTAAAGGGTTCGCCGCCACAGCGACGATTTCACCCTCACTATCCCGTGTGATAGTGACCAAGTCCTCGTAACGCATTTCGTCCGACAGAGTATAATACACCGCGTCGTTGACGGCAACGGTAGTGCTTGCGCGCATCGTTGCTTCGCTGATAGAAATCAACACCCTCGTGACGTTGCGTTGAAAGTAAATCCATAAAAATATCAAGGCAGATACAATGCAAAGTAGGGTGACGATCAGCCGTTTTTTTTACGTTCAGTCGCTTTCGTGTTTTTGGTTGGGCTGCGGGGGGTAAAGCGTACTGGTGGAAACGACTCATGACAGCGCGTTTCGCAACTCTTGTAAAATCAATTGGTTACCGCTGTGAAAGTCGCTGTTTTTTAGCCTTTGTTTCATTTCCTCGTCCAAAAATCCTTGATCGACGGCGTGCGGTAATGTAAACAATAAATCTTGCTTTAACACGCGACATAAGCCCCGCTCTTTGAAATAGGCGGCATTTTCCACCTGATCGCCGCGTGTTTGTCCTTCTAAAGGTATCAAAATTGAAGGCTTTTGCAGAGCAAGCAATTCAAAAACCGTTCCTGCGCCCGCGCGGGAAATAACAAGGTCTGCGCAGGCGTAAGCCATACCCATGTCTGCAATGAATTCAAATTGCTGGTAGTTTTTCAGGTTGCTTTCCACACAGTTTCCCTTGCCGCAAACGTGTAAAACGACGTATTTTTCCGTTAAAGCTTTCAAATGCTTTCGCAAGGCGTTGTTGATGGCGACGCTGCCGCTACCGCCGCCAAAGACAAGTAAAACGTTGGCGTTGAACGGAATGGAGAAGCGTTTTCTTGCGTCCGCGCGCGTGGCGTTGAAAACGGAGCGGCGCAAGGGCGCGCCGCTGTATTTACCGTGAGGAAGGCGTTTTGCCGTTTCGGGGAACGAGGTGAAAACGTATTTACATTTTCGCGCGGTTAGGCGGTTTGCAAGTCCTGGGGAATAATCGCTTTCGTGCGCAAAACAGGGGATCCCTAATGTTCGCGCGGCGGCAATGACGGGCAGGGCGACGTAACCGCCCTTGGAAAAGACGGCGGTTGGTTGTAATTGTCGTAACCCCTCGAGCGCTTGCTTTTTGGCGCGGTGGAATTCTATGGGGATGTGTAAATTTCGTTTCCACGCCGACCACGATTTGCCGCGTACCAATTTTGGACATTGAATTTCGTAGAAGGGTACCCCCCGATCGGCAATTAAATCCTTTTCAATGCCGCCCGTACCCATATAACAAACCTCGATATCTCCCTCGGATAAAAGCTCTTCGATCAATGCGATATTAGGGACAACGTGCCCTGCACTACCCCCGCCCGTAAACAATATTTTTTTCATACCTTTATTATAAGCGCGTGGACGGATGAATATTCCATAAAAATAAAAAACCGCGTACCAGGTACGCGGCGAAATATAAAAATTAAGGATATAATTTGCTTAATTCTTGGACGGCTTTCCGCAACTTATCCCGCAGAATGGCGGGGGATGAAACTTCTATTTGATTTCCTAAGCTGAGTAAATATTGCACAGTGTTTTCGTTGTCGGACAACGGGAATTCTGCAATCCAGCCCTCTCTTGTTTTGTGTAAGGCTTCCATCCCCAAGCGTTCGCGTAAGGCAGGCAACGCCGATTCTTTGACCGCTAAACGGATTTGCAGTTGCTTTTCTTGCGTATGCACACAAGTGACGTCCGACCACTCGAAAGGGCGTTTTCGGAAAGGAACGTCGGTTTGGATCAGCGTGTGGATTTGCCCTAAGGAAAATTGGCGGAAGGTGCGTTCGGTATGGCAAAAAGCGTAAACGTACCAGATCCCTTTACAAAGCAGCAACGCGTGCGGTTCAACGTTGACGGTCACTTTGTTTCCGTTTTCGGCGAGATAGGTGATTTCGGCAAGTACGGAGTTTTGAATACATTTTTGTAAAATGCGGGTCTTTTCAGCAAGCCAGGGCAGTGTATTTTCTACGTAAAAGCTATCTGTTTCTCCAAGAATGACAAGGTTTTGCCGTTCACGTTTTACCTGTGCGGACAGCTTGCGCTTCGCGTCTAAAAATTTGGTGTTGGGATCAGCAGTGTAAGCGGAAACCAACGCCTCGATGGCGGCGTTGTATTCCTCGTCGGTCATAAAACCCACGGGTAAGCGGTAACTGTCTGAAAGGCAAATACCGCCGTTTCTTCCGCGCTTGACGGATAAGGGTAATTTGGTTGCCAACAGCTCGACGTAGCGATACACCGTCCGAGGGGAGATATCATATTTTTCCGCAAGGTATGCGGCGGTAAGCTTGCGTTTGGATAAAAGATCGAACAGCATATCGATCAAAATGGAAAATTTCATAAAAACCTCGTCTATATATTTTATCATATAAGACAGGTTCTGTCAAGTTTTCCTTGAAAAAATCCCGCCAATCGTCCTTAGGGCGGCGAAAACGCTTGACAAACGCGCGCGGGATGATGTACAGTAATAAAGTACATTTATACAGAAAGGAGAATGTTATGGCAGTAAACGTAATGGATACGCTCCGCGCGAGAGGTTTTGTCAAGCAAACGGTTTATGAAGAAGAACTGTATGAAAAGCTGGGCAAGGAAAGCGTACCTTTTTATATTGGTTTCGACCCCACGGCGGATTCTTTGCACGTAGGGCATTTTATGCAGTTGATCGCAATGCATCATATGCAGCAGGCAGGGCATAAGCCCATCATCCTGATCGGTGGCGGTACGGCAATGGTCGGCGACCCTTCGGGCAGAACGGATATGCGTTCGATGATGACCAAGGAAACCATTAGACACAACGTCGAATGCTTTAAAAAGCAAATGTCCCGTTTTATCAGCTTTGAAGGCGAAAATGCGGCGATTATCGTAGACAACGGCGATTGGTTGATGGATTTGAACTACATCGATTTCCTCCGCGAGATCGGTGCGCATTTCTCCGTGAACAGGATGCTGAGCGCAGAATGCTTCAAACAGCGTTTGGAACGCGGTTTGTCCTTCCTCGAATTTAACTATATGTTGATGCAAGCGTACGATTTCCTCGTATTGCACAGACAGTACGGTTGCTCGTTAGAGCTTGGCGGCGACGATCAGTGGAGTAATATCCTTGCGGGTATGAACTTGATCCGCGTCAAAGAACAAAAGCCTGCGTTTGCAATGACGTTTACCCTTTTGACGACTTCGGACGGCAAAAAGATGGGCAAGACGGCAAAGGGTGCGGTTTGGTTGGATGAAAACAAGACGACCCCTTACGAATTCTACCAATATTGGAGAAACGTTGCGGACGACGACGTGGAAAAATGTATGAAGCTTTTGACGTTCTTGCCTTTGGAGCAGATCGAAGAGCTTTGCGCGCACCGTGACGAACGTATCAACAAAGCGAAAGAAGTGCTTGCCTTCGAGCTGACCAAGGAAGTACACGGCGAGGAAAAGGCGAAGCTTGCAGAAGGGCAGGCAAAGGCGGCGTTCGGCGGCGGCGATGCGGAACTTTTAACGAAAGAAGTTTCTTCCGTTGCAACCGTGGTGGACGCTATGGTGGCGGCAGGCGTTGCAAAATCGAAGGGCGAAGCGCGTCGTTTGATCGAGCAAGGGGGCGTTTCCGTGGACGAAACGAAGGTTTCCGATCCGAATATGCCTATTCCAGCAACCGAATTTGTGTTGCACAAGGGTAAAAAGGTACACCTGAAAATCGTTGTGAAATAAAAAGAATGCGGTGAAGTTTTGACCAAAGAAAACTTCACCGTTTTTCAAAGGATATGTATGGAAAAATCGGTACGCACGGTTTACGCGCCGCACGAAAGCGAAAAAATCATTGAAAAATCACGCTTTATCACGTACAGTACGCACGTGGAAAGCGAGGAAGAAGCGAGGGGATTTATTGCGAAAATCCGTTCGCAGCATTCGCTTGCGACGCACGTATGCTATGCGTTCATCTCGGACAAGACGGGCAATTTGCAACGCTTTTCCGACGACGGCGAGCCGCAGGGCACGGCAGGCGTACCCATTTTGGAAGTGCTGAAAGCGAAAAAACTGTACGAAACCGCCGTGGCGGTCGTGCGGTATTTCGGCGGTATAAAATTGGGCGCAGGGGGGCTGGTGCGCGCCTATTCGTCTTCGGCAGCGGAAAATTTAGACGGCGCGGATATCCGTATTTTGGAAATGTGCGCCGAACGGGTTTTAGAGGTGGATTATCCTGGGGTAGACGGGGTGCAAAAATACCTCGCATCCCACAATTGCACCCTGCTTTCCACCGATTACGGTGGGACGGTACGCTTTTGCGTGGCGGTTAAAAAAGCGGAGGCGGAGGCGTTTTGCGCAGGCCTTGTCGATTATATGCAAGGGCGCGTGAAGATTGAAAACGGACGTGAATATTACGCGCCTTTCCGCGAGTAAAATTCCCACAAGCGATTTAAAAGTGAAAAATGTTAGCATTTGCTGTACAAAATGGACAATTGGAATGGGTAAGTTTGTCTATTTTGCCTATTGTATTTTTCTATTAAATATAGTAAAATGTTAGTAATGAAATTTATGTCCTTATAGGAGGAAAGAATTATGTCAGGACTTTTGCTGAAAGGCATTAACAAAGTATACCCCTCGGGCGTACAAGCAGTATTTGATTTCTGTCTCGATATCAGAGATAAAGAATTTATCGTACTTGTAGGTCCTTCCGGTTGCGGTAAGTCGACCACCCTTCGTATGATCGCTGGTTTGGAAGAAATTTCTTCCGGCGAATTGTACATCGACGGCAAGCTTGTAAACGACGTTGTACCTAAAGACAGAGACATCGCGATGGTATTCCAGAACTACGCTTTGTATCCTCATATGTCCGTTTACGACAATATGGCGTTCGGTTTGAAACTTAGAAAAGTACCCAAGGAAATCATTGACCAGAAGGTTAAGGCTGCGGCTGAAATCCTCGGTATCACCGATTACCTTTCCAGAAAACCCAAGGCATTGTCCGGCGGTCAGAGACAACGTGTTGCGCTTGGTCGTACCATCGTTCGTGAACCCAAGGTATTCTTGCTTGACGAACCTTTGTCCAACCTCGACGCTAAGCTTCGTGCATCGATGAGAACGGAAATCTCCAAATTGCACGCTCGTCTTGCTACGACGTTCATCTACGTTACCCACGACCAGGT
>JAFWAN010000091.1 GCA_017507585.1 Clostridia bacterium | reverse complement strand
CTGCAGCGGCAGTACAACAGCCTACGCCTATCAATATTAGGGTTCCTAAGGCGCAAGTACAGCAAAATGCGCCGATCAGTATCGGTGTGCCTAAGATGCAAAATCAAGTGGCGCAGCCTCTCAATATTGATCTTCCTGCAGCGGCAGTACAACAGCCTACGCCTATCAATATTAGGGTTCCTAAGGCGCAAGTACAGCAAAATGCGCCGATCAGCATCGGTGTGCCTAAGATGGAAAATCAAGCTGCAACGCCTTTGACGATTTATGCTCCTAGCGCGCAAGCTCAGGCGGCAACGCCCTTGACTGTGAATATACCGAAAGCGCAAGCGCAGGCTGCGGCGCCCACCAACGTGATGATGCCGCCTATGAGCAGACAGCAGCCTCAAATCAATTTGGTTATGCCAGATGGCAGTATGAGAAGACTTGACGTTACGGTGATGCCGAATGGCAACGAGGCAATCAATATCCATATTCCTACGCCGGCAATCAACTTGCATATGCCTGCTATGATGCCCGGTGTAAATCCTGCAATGCCCGTGAATGTGCCTCAGGATAAGCAAATGGAAGGTTTGTCCAGTATGGATCCTATGCAGCGGATGATGTATCCTATGATGCCTCCTCTGCTGACGATGAATCCGATGATGCAACCTTATCCTATGCATATGAATATGCCGATGCCTTCGATGATGGATCCGCAGATGATGGCGATGATGTCGAATTTCTACGGTATGCCTATGGCACCTCAAGCGCAACCAGAGGTAAAAGAGGAAGAACCTGCACCTGAAACGGTAGAGGAGCCTGTAGAAGAACCTGTAGAAGAACCTGTGGAAGAATCTGCACCCGAAACGATAGAAGAAAACGCTTCTGATATCAACGTGGTAGCAATTGACGGGCTTGATTCTGAACAATCGGAAGAAGATTTAGAAGAAGAATTTAAGAAGAAGGAATGGGAAATTTCTTGTCCTTACTGTTCGACGAGATTGAAGACGAAACCTGGTTCGATGTTCCATCGTTGTCCTTCTTGCGATAAAGTTTTCGGTCTTGACAGACTGGAAAGAGAAGTGCAGGATTCTGCGGAAGAAGAACAGCCCGCTGAAGATTTGGGCGATGAAGGTTCGGAAGGAAACGAGTAAGCCTACGGGTTGGAGACTTTTAAGAGGCATTTCCTCTATGGAGTAAAGTAAAAGAAACGCGACCCTTGAAAGGAAAACTTTTGAGGGTCGCTTGCTTAGATTAACGAAATGCAAGGCAAAATTTGCTGTATTCTATCAAGCTGGTTTGCGCTTTGTTAATCTGATTTGACAAGGATATGAAAGAAGGAGGCATAGTATAAACTATGGCAAAAGAAAATCAATTTGTAGAACAAATTGCCAACATTGACGAAGATTTCCCTCAATGGTATACCGATGTCGTTTTAAAGACGAAATTGGTGGATTACGGTCCCGTAAAAGGTACGATGGTTATTCGTCCTTATGCGTATACGATTTGGGAAAATATTCAAAAAGAGCTGAATGCGCGTTTCCAAAGACGCGGTGTACAAAACGCATATTTCCCGTTGTTGATCCCTATGAGCTATTTCACGAAAGAGGCGGAACACGTAGAGGGGTTCGCGCCTGAGGTGGCTGTGGTAACCGTGGCGGGTGGGGAAACCCTTGCTGAACCTTTGGCAATCCGTCCTACGTCGGAAACGATTATCGGGACGATGATGTCGAAATGGACGCAGTCTTATCGTGATTTGCCTATGAAGCTCAATCAATGGTGCAATGTTATGCGTTGGGAAAAGACCACCCGTCCTTTCCTGAGAACCAGCGAATTTTTGTGGCAGGAAGGGCATACCGCCCATTCTACCGCCGAAGAAGCGGAAGAAGAAACGCAGGCAATGTTGCAAATCTATAAAGAATTTGCGGAAAACTGTCTTGCGATCCCCGTGTTGACAGGTAGAAAAACGGAAAAAGAACGTTTTGCAGGCGCGGTGGCGACCTATACGATGGAAGCGATGATGCACGACGGGAAGAGCTTGCAAGCAGGTACGTCCCATTACTTGGGGCAGAACTTTGCATCGGCGTTCGATATTCAGTTTTTGGACAACGACGGTACGCATAAGACGGCGTATACGACCTCCTGGGGTGTGTCTACCCGTTTAATCGGCGCAATCATTATGACGCACGGCGACGAACGCGGTTTGGTGATTCCTCCCGTTGTAGCGCCCATTCAATGCGTCATCGTACCTATCGCGGCAAGAAAGGAAGGCGTTATCGAGGCGTGCGAAGCCTTGAAAGCGGAATTGGAGGGGGCAGGTATTCGTGTAACCCTCGATAAGACGGACAACAGCCCCGGCTGGAAGTTTAACGAATGGGAAATGAAAGGCGTTCCCGTACGTATCGAGCTTGGACCTCGTGACATTGAAGCGGGTAAGATGCTGTGCGCAAGACGCGATACGCTTGAAAAGGTGGAAATGCCTTTGGAAAATGCGGCGGACAGCGTGAAGGCACTGTTAGACAGCGTTCAAAAAGGTTTGTTGGAAAAGGCAAGGGCGCATCGTGACAGTCGTATCGTGTATGCAGACGATATGGCGGGGATCCTTGCAGGTGTGGAAGCAGGCAATTTTGTCAAAGCAGGTTGGTGCGGATGCCGTGCTTGCGAAGATAAAATCAAGGAAGAAACGGCGGCGACGGCGCGTGTTTATGCCGAGGGAGAAACCAAGGAAACCTGCGCAGTATGCGGTAAGAAAGCAGAACACGTTATCGTATTCGCGCGGGCATATTGATGATAGAGAAAACAAGCGGTGTTCGCCGCTTGTTTTTTTTGTGTAAAAGGGGATATTGAAATTAAAAATAACATTCATCTCGTACCTGGTCTGTGCATTTTTCAATTTTATGCAAAAGATAGATGACAAAATTCGCATTAGAGGATGGAGGATTTTGTTGAAAAGTATCCGTTTTACGCGCGCGCGAGTATGCTTGCGCGTATACGCGAATAAATAATGTAGGAAAAATGCGCTATGTACTTGACGAAAAATAAAAAAAATGCTATTATAGTACTATGGATAATAATATCGAAATCAATCAAAAGATTGCAAAAAACTTAATACAATACCGCAAGGCGGCAGGCTTAACACAGGCAGAGGTGGCTGAAAAAATCCATTATTCGGACAAGTCGGTATCGAAATGGGAATCGGGGAACGGCGTACCGGACGTATATACGTTGGTGCAGCTTGCCCAATTATACCACGTCGACGTCAACGCATTTTTAGAAGAAGAAACGGTTGTGCGTAAAGCAACGCAATCCCGTTGGCCTCACATTTTAATTATGTTGTTGTCGATTGGGATCGTTTGGCTGGCGGCGGTGTTCTCCTTTGCCCTGTTTGAAATTTTGAAACCTGACGGCGCTTGGTGGCTGATTTATCTGTATGCAGTACTGGCAAGCGCAATTGTGTTACTGGTGTATGCTGTCATTTGGAAGCATAGGATTATTAACTTTGTTTCCGTAAGCACGATTATTTGGATGGCGTTGCTTTGTTGCTATTTAACGATCAAGGTATTTGTGAAGGGCACGTCAGGGCTTTGGTGTATATTCTTGTTGGGCGTACCGTTGCAAATTTTGGAAATCTTATGGGCATTTTTCCGCACGTTATTGCGCAGACAACGAACCATGGTCGCGGTGAAACTTGAAAAAACGGCTACGGAAGAAGAAAAATCGGCTGAGTCAGTGAAGGAATAATTTGTATGCGGTGTAGCTATTGCAACAAAAACGAAGCGGTAAAATCCTACGAAAGGGTTAAAAATGGGGAAAAGAAGAGAGAATATTATTGCCTTTCTTGTTACGAGCGTTTATTTTTACCCCAAGACAGCGCGGGGGAAAGTTCGCTTTCCGCTTGCCCGTATTGCGGTACGACGTTAAAAGAATTTCGCGTTCGCAAAATTGTCGGTTGTCCGTACTGCTATCAAACGATGGCGGCAGGGATTAAGCCTGCGATCTTAAAAATGCAGGGTGACGGTTGTGGCCATCGCGGTAAAAAGCCGCCGCTTTCCGTAGAAGACGAGGCGGAATTTGGTAGAGAAACGTTCGTTACTTTTTTCGACCGCGACGGTTTTCGGGAAGAAATGGAACAGCGTGAACGCTTTGTTAGACAGAAGAAAGAGATGGAAACTTTGATTGAATTTCTTGAAACGGACAAGGCTCGTCAAAAGGAATATCAGGATAAGCTGAAACGTATGGAAATTAGCGGAACAATCGAGGAGGAAATCGTATGGTAAATACTCCCGAATTTATTCGCTTGACGGTGGTTTCTTCCCGTATACGTTTTGCAAGAAATTTTGCAGGATTTCCCTTTACGTCCAAAATGAAGCCTACGCATACGGCGGAGGTATTACATCTTTTCTCCGAGGGGTTGAAAGAAATTGACCCCAACGAGTATACGCGCTATGATATTGAAAAGCTGAGCGACAGCGAAAAGACGTTGTTGCAAGAACAGCATCTCGTCAGTCCTGCTTTGTTGAAGCAAGACAAAAATCGCGCGGTGTTCATATCCTCCGACCGCACGGTTTCCATTATGGTCAATGAAGAAGATCACTTGCGCGAACAATATATTTGTAAGGGGTTTGACCTCTACAAGGCGTACGAGCGTTTGAGTGCCTTAGACGACGGTTTGGCAAGCGTATTGGACTTTGCCTACGATAAAACGTTGGGATATTTGACGGCGTGTCCAAGCAATTTGGGGACGGGAATGCGCGCGTCGGTTATGATGTTTTTACCCGGTCTTACCTGGAAGGGCGAGCTTAGAAGTCTAATTTTGTCTTTGCAAAAACGCGGAATGACCTTACGCGGAGCGTTTGGCGAGGGGTCGGATGCGGAAGGATATTTGTACCAAATCAGCAACGAACGTACGTTGGGTTGGTCGGAAAAAGAGATTTTAGAAGAAGTGACCGAGGTCACGATGAGCCTTTGCGATCAAGAATTGCGCGCACGTGAAGAGATGGTAAAGACTGCTGAAACCGAGTTGCGCGACCGTTGCTTGCGTGCGTACGGGACCTTGACCAATTGCGCGCTTTTGGATATGACGGAGTTTCTTTCCAAAATTGTAGACGTGCGTTTGGGTTTGGTGTTGGGCTTTTTAAAAGAAAAAGACGGACAAAAATTTGATGAATTTTTAGATGATATGCAGCCCGCGGCATTTTGTTTGAACAACAATTTGGAGGGGGAAAGCGAGCGTTTTTACGATGAAGTGCGCGCAGAAACGGTATGTAGTGTACTGCCGAAACTGGTGCAGGTCGTAAGGCGCGGCAGATAAAATAAGGCGAAAAGCCGAAAAGGAGAAGGGTATGTATCCTTTGTCGAAATCAACGGAAAATTTCAGAAAGGCGTTGGAGATTGCGCAGCGCACCGCAGCGGAGTTAAGCACCAGTTTTATCGGCAGCGAGCATTTTATTTACGCTTTTTTGTGTTTGCCCGAATGTGAGGCATATAAAATCCTTGCCCGTGAAGGGGTTTGCAAGGAAGAATACGGTGCGTTGCTGACCAAGAGTGTGGATAAAAAATATCAGGGGCAAGGGTTGACCCCTCGTATGCAGCAGACGTACGATCGCGCGGTAGAGCAGGCGGAAGCGGACGGATTGTCAGCGGGTACGGCGCATATGCTGTATCAAATTCTTTCTACGGAAACCTGCCAAGCGGTTAAATTTTTAAGCCGTTTTGCGGATATTCAAGCCCTGATTGACAACACGTCGCTCACTTTACGCATTTTAAAGAACAAAAAAGCGTGGGGAGAAGTGCAACCGGAAATGTCGTATACCAACCCATTAAGCGGAGATTACGAGAGTGGGGATTACACGCAGACAAGCTTGAAAGAATTGTTGAAAACAGACGAGGATGAGGCGATCGATTTAAGCAAGGCGAAGAAAGCCTATCGCCGTGAATCGGAGAAATTGGCTGGCTGCGGTATCGATATGACGGCTCGCGCGGCAAAAGGGAAAATGGATCCCGTCATCGGCAGAAAAAAGGAAATTGAAAAGGTCGTGCAGGTACTTTCCCGCCGCTTAAAAAACAATCCCGTTCTGATCGGTGAACCCGGCGTCGGTAAAAGCGCGATCGTGGAAGGATTGTCGCAGTTGATTGTAACCAACCAGGTACCCGAACAGCTTTACAATAAAAAAGTCTTTTCCGTGGATTTGCCCGGGATGCTGGCTGGTACCCGTTATCGTGGGGATTTTGAAGAAAAATTAAAAACCCTTTTGGATACGGTAATGGACGACGGAGATATCGTATTGTTCATTGACGAAATTCATACGCTCGTAGGGGCGGGCGGCTCGTCCGAGGGTAGCATGGACGCGGCGAATATTTTAAAACCCTTGCTTGCGCGTGGAGATTTGCAGGTGATCGGCGCAACGACGATTGAAGAATATCGAAAATATATTGAAAAAGACAGCGCGTTAGAGCGTCGTTTTACCCCCGTTTTCGTGGAAGAACCGTCGGAAAAGGACACCATCGAGATTATACGGGGATTGCGCGCAAAATACGAGGAACACCACGAAATTGCCATTACGGACGAAGCGATTGAGGCAGCGGTACAGCTTTCCTCACGTTACATCACCGACCGATATTTGCCCGATAAGGCAATCGATTTGGTGGACGAGGCGGCGGCGCGCGTTCGTATTGTGGAAGACGGCGGCAGCAGTGAACTTCGCGAGGTGGAAAAAGAAATTGCCATTTTGACGGAAGAGGAAGATATGCATCTTCGTTGCGGTAAACACGCTTTGGCAACGGAGGCAAGAAAAAACCGTATGTACGCGGAAGATAAAAAACGCGCGTTGGAGCAGGCGCAAAAGCCGAAAAGATTGCCTGACGGAAGATTGGCGATCGGCCGTGAGCACGTAGCGGCGATTGTGAGTGCGCGCGTAAGAATTCCCCTTTTGAAGATTACACAAGAGGAAGGGGAAAAATTGATGCGTTTGGAGGAGGATTTACACAGACGCATTATCGGTCAAAACGAAGCGGTTAGCGCGGTTTCAAAGGCGATTCGTCGCGCGCGCGCGGGGTTGAAGGACCCTTCCCGACCCATTGGTTCGTTTATTTTCGTAGGCCCTACGGGGGTGGGTAAAACTGACCTTTGTAAGGCGCTTGCCGAGGCGTTATTCGGTTCGGAAGATCAAATGATTCGCTTGGATATGAGCGAATATATGGAAAAGCAATCTATATCCAAGCTGATTGGCGCGCCTCCTGGATATGTGGGGTATGAGGATTTGCAGACGGGGCAGCTGACGGAAAAAGTGCGCACTACTCCCTATTGCGTAATCTTATTCGACGAAATCGAAAAGGCGCATCCCGACGTCTTTAATTTGCTGTTGCAAATTTTAGACGACGGACGGTTGACGGACAGTAAGGGCAGAACGGTCAGCTTTAAAAACGCCGTGATTATTTTGACGTCTAACGTAGGCGCGTCGGTTGCTGCAAACGAACGCACAGGCGTTTATGGTTTTGGCGGAAGCGGTATGGAAGATCGCAGAACAGATGAAAGGCAGTACGATGAGATGCGTGAAAATATCACGAAAGCCTTGAAGGAAAAATTCCGTCCGGAATTTTTGAACCGCATGGACGACGTAATCGTATTCCACCGCTTAACGGAGGCGGATTGCGTTAAAATTGGCAGAAAAATCGTGGAAGGTCTGGCAAAACGATTGTTGGAACAGCGTGGTATCGTATTGACGGTGACGGAAACCGCTTTGATTTATTTGGTGAAAGAGGGCTACGACGCGCAATATGGTGCAAGACCGTTAAAACGTGTCATTCAGCGCAAAATTGAGGACCGACTGTCTGAGGAGATTTTGCTTGGTAAAATCCGTAACGGACAACACGTAACGGTGGATTGTATCAACGGCAGCTTGGTGTTTGGAGGCTAAGAGAATATGAAATTGACAACGGCAGGAGAATCGCACGGAAAAGCGCTGATTGCGGTGATTGAGGGTTTGCCTGCGCATTTAACCATTGATATTGAAAAGGTCAATGCGGCTTTGGCTCTGCGCCAAAGCGGATTTGGCCGTGGGGCGCGGCAGAAAATTGAAAAGGACCGCGTAGAAGTTTTGACGGGGGTGCGCAACGGCGAAACGTTGGGCAGTCCCGTAACGCTGTGTATTTACAACCGTGATTTTGCAAATTGGGAAAGCAGTATGTCTTCTGAAAGGTGCGACCCTGATGCGATGGAGGCTAAGAAATTGACCAAAGTGCGTCCCGGACACGCCGATCTTACGGGTATGCTGAAATATGGACAAGAGGATGCGCGTAATATTTTGGAACGTGCCTCGGCGAGAGAAACGGCAATTCGTGTGGCGGCAGGTGAAATTTACCGTCAATACCTTGCGGCGCTTGGGGTAGAAATCGGCGGTTACGTTTATGAGGTTTGCGGTATAAAGGATGAGGGCAAGTACGCGTTTAATCAGCTTTTGCAAGCGAAAAACACGCAGATCGGTATGTTAAATGCAGACCTTGAAGGGTTGGCGGTAGAGAAAATTGCGCAACTGAAAAAAGACGGCGATACGGCAGGCGGCGGGGTGGAAATCCGCGTGCGTGGTTTAAAGAGCGGTTTTGGCAGCGTAATGTCGTACACGGAAAAATTAGACGCGCAATTGGCACAAGGCTTGATGAGTATCCAAGCAATCAAAGGCGTGGAGGTCGGTGCAGGCTTTGCGGTGGCGAATGCCAGCGGCAAAGAAATTCACGATGAAATTTTTTATACGCAGGAGAAAGGCTTTTATCGCAATACCAATCGCGCGGGCGGGATTGAAGGCGGTATGTCCAATGGGGAAGAAATTATTCTTCGCGCAGCGATGAAGCCGATCCCGACCTTGATGAAAGGTTTACAAACGGTGGATTATGCGACGAAAGAAAAGGCGGTTGCCGCCTCCGAACGCAGTGACGTTTGCGCTATTTTCGCCTTGGAGATTATTGGAGAGGCAGCGGTTGCCGAGGTTTTGGCGAATGCCGTTTCCAAACGTTTGGGCGGCGATACGATGGAAGAAGTTATTCAACGCTATCATTTATTGCCATAAGGGAGAATTATGGAAACGATTATTGTAAAGACGCCTTCGATGGAAGGGAAAATACACGTCGGTAAAGACGCCGTAAAAAAACGTTTGCCCGCTTTAACGGAAGGACAAACGAATTTTGTCGTGACCGATTCTAACGTGTATGCCTTATATCAAGCGTGGTTTGAAACCTACTTCCCCAAAACGGAAATTTTTGTTTTACCCGCAGGGGAGGAGAATAAAAATTTTCAATCGCTGTATGGCATTTTAGAAAAAATGGCAGGGGCAGGTATGCGTCGAACCTCTCGTTTGTTTGCGGTTGGCGGCGGCGTAGTGGGGGATATCGGCGGGCTTGCTGCCGCGCTTTATATGCGTGGAATTTCCTGCGTGCAGATCCCGACCACGCTTTTGGCGCAGGTGGATAGCAGTGTTGGCGGTAAAACTGCGGTGGATCTCGGCGGTGTAAAAAATATCGTCGGTGCTTTTTATCAGCCTTGCGAAGTGTTGATTGATCCGACTTTTTTGCAAACCCTGCCGCAAAGAGAAATCAAATGCGGTTTGGGCGAAATTGTCAAATATGCCGCTTTAAGCGGAGAGATTTTCGATTTGCTGTCGGACAATATGGGACGTTGGACGGATTTGGCGTTTTTAAAAACTCTGATTACGGCTTGCGTTGCGCATAAGGCGCGTGTGGTGGAGCTCGACGAAAAGGAAGCGGGCGAGCGCCGTTCTTTGAACGTTGGACATACGACGGGCCATGCCATTGAATTGACCAGCGGGCTTTCTCACGGGGAGAGCGTATTGTACGGAATGCTGTTGGAAACGCGTATGGCGATTTCGGTGGGAATTTGTGAAAAGGAATATGGAAAAAAATTGCTGACTTTGATTGAAGCAGCGATCGCGTTGGAACCGTTGGAAAAAGTAGATTTTTCCAACATAGAAAAAGACGCGGAAAAAGCGCGTTCGGATAAGAAAAATACGGACGACGGAAAGATAAAAATAGCGGTGGCGACAGCAAAGGGACAATGGACGATTTGTGCCCTGAGCTTTTGCGAGTACGTTCTTTCGTTAAAGCAGGCGGTTAATGCCTAAATTGCCCAAATGGGAGGGGCAGGTATGCAACGAATTCAATCGAGAGAATATTTTAGCGGGGAATTTGAACTCCCCGGGGATAAATCCATTACCCATCGCGCGGTGATGTTGAACGGTGGCGCGGACGGTGAAGCGGTGGTGACAAACGCCTTAATGGGAGAGGATTGTGTGTCCACGATTTCTTGTATGCGCGCGTTGGGTGCAAAGATTGACGTGGACGGCAGAACTTTACACGTAAAGGGTACGTCCGAATTTCAATCGGGAAAAGAATTAAACTGCGGAAACTCTGGGACGACTATTCGGTTGTTGACGGGATACGTGGCAGGGAAACGGATAGAAGCGACTTTGTTTGGGGATGCCTCGTTGTCCTCGCGACCGATGAAGCGTGTGGCAGAGCCGCTTGCGTTGCTTGGCGCGAAGGTAAAAACCACGGACGGACATGCGCCCGTTTACGTGTCGCCGAGTGATTTACACGGCGCGGACGTAAAATTGAACGTGGCGTCGGCGCAGGTGAAGAGCGCGGTTTTATTGGCGGGGCTTTCTGCCGACGGGGAAACCTCTGTCAGCGAACCCGTGAAATCGCGCGACCATACCGAACGTATGCTTGCGGCGATGGGCGCAAATATTTACGGTCAAGGCAATACCGTTTGCGTAAAAAGGAGCACGTTGCGCGCCGTAGACGTGTGCGTGCCTTCCGATATTTCCTCGGCGGCGTATTTTATGGCGCTTGGTGCCTTGAAGGGGGAAACGCTGTGTAAAAATGTAGGCGTTAATCCAACCCGTACGGGGATTTTGACCGCTTTCGACCGTTTGGGCGTAGAGTATTCTTTGCTCAATCAACGCATATCGGGCGGGGAAGATATTGCGGATATTTTGGTGAAGAAATCCCATTTGCACGGTATAGAACTGACGGCGGAAGATATCCCTGCAATGATTGACGAATTGCCGTTGGTTGCGCTCTTATGCGCTTTTGCAGAAGGTGAAAGCCGCATTACGGGCGCGAAAGAATTGCGGGTAAAGGAGAGCGATCGTATCCGTACCACGGCAGAATTGATCCATAATCTCGGTGGCGAGTGTGAAGAATTACCCGACGGCTTTATCATCCGTGGTAAGAAAAAATTGCAGGGCGGAAATATCGACAGCTATCTTGATCACCGTATCGCAATGACGGGCGCGGTAGGTTTGATTGCCAGTGAAAACGGGGGTAATATTTATCGTCCGGAATGTTGCGCGATTTCCTTTCCCGATTTCTTTGAAAAACTCGGTAAGTAGGGGGCAGGTGCGCGATGAATAAGAAAATTTTGCGGCTTGGTTTGGTGGGAAAAGACGTTTCTCGATCGGACAGCCCGCGTATCCATACCTTTCTTTTAAACCATTTCGGTTGCGATTGCGAGTACGAGCTGTTCTCGGTTACGAAAGAGAATTTTGACAACGCGATGACGCGGCTTTTAGGGGATTTTGACGGATTTAACGTGACCATTCCGTATAAGCGTGACGTGATGGCGTATCTGGACGAAGTGGCAGGCGACGCCTTTGACTGCGGTGCGGTAAACACCGTATTGACGGCGACGCGGCAAGGCTTTAACACGGATGGTATGGGATTTTTGCTGATGCTCCGTTTAGCAGGGATCGAGACGCTTGGAAAAAAGGTTTTGGTGCTTGGCGGCGGCGGATCTGGTAGAAGTACGGCGGCGGCGTTAAAAAATGCAGGCGCGAACGTGTACGTTTATCAGCGTCGCAGGGAAAAGCTGGAAGAGCTTTGTAACGAACTTGGCGTATCGATTGCGGAGGATCCCGAAAGCGGCGGATATGATATTCTTGTCAACTGTACGGGCGTAGGTATGCACGACAGCGAGGGAACGTCCCCCGTTACGGCGCTGGCGTTTGCGGGCGCGAGCTACGCGGTGGATTTGATTTACGTCCCTGCTGAGTCAGAATTTTTGCGCTTGGCAAAAGCGCAAGGTATTTCCACCTTAAACGGAAAGGCGATGCTGTTTTATCAAGCGTATTACGCCGATTGCATCTATTTGGGAAAAGAGCCCGACGATGCGGAGGCGAAGGAATTATACAAAGCATTTTTAGGAGAATGATTATGAAATTTTTGGTGTTGAATGGTGTAAACCTCAATTTGACGGGGCTGCGTGAAAAAGGCGTATACGGCACGGAAACTTTGGAGGAAATCAACGGCAAAATAGCGGCGTTTGCAAAAGAAAACGGCGACAGCGTGGATTTTTACCAGAGCAATGTCGAAGGGGAGCTTGTCAATAAATTGCACGAAGCGTTTTTGAAAGGCGGTTATGACGGTATCGTGTTCAATGCAGGGGCGCATACCCATTACAGCTACGCATTGCGCGACGCGATTGCCGCCATCAATATCCCCGTTGTAGAGGTGCATATGTCTAACGTACACGCGCGCGAAGAGTTCCGCCACCACAGCGTTTTGTCCGAGGTTTGCAAGGGCGTTGTTTGCGGATTTGGTTGGAAGAGCTACGTGATGGCAATGGTGGGCTTGAAATAAGCGAGGTGGCTTATGAACCTGGTTTTATGCGGTATGATGGGTGCAGGGAAAACGACGGTCGGTGCGAAAATTGCGCAGATGGCTGGTTGGAACTGCGTGGATACCGATGCGCTGATTGCAGAAAAATACGGCGAAATTTCGGGTATTTTTAAGACCCATGGCGAGGCGTATTTTCGCGGCTTGGAAACGGAAATTGTGAAAGAGCTTGCAGGGCAAGACCATTTGGTGGTTGCCACGGGCGGCGGCTTGGTTTTAAAGGCGGAAAACGTTGCATTGTTAAAGCAAAGCGGAAAAATTATTTTCCTGCGCGCGGAAATGGATACGCTCCTTCAACGATTGAAAGCGGATACGACAAGACCATTATTGCAAACGGAAGAACCGTTGCCCACGCGCTTAAATCGATTGTTGTGCGAACGTACGCCCGTATACGAACGCGCGGCGGATTATATCGTGGACGTTGACGGAAAAGATCCAGAAGAAATCGCAAAGGAAATAATGTCGCTCATACAGTAAAAAATAAGGAATGGGCAGGGCAGGTACGTGATGAAAACAGTTTTGGTGACGGGCGGTGTGCGCGGGATTGGCAAAAGCATCGCCTTAAAATTTAAAGAAAAGGGCTACCGTGTGTGCGCGGTTTATTCTCGCGATGAAGAGGCGGCAAAAGCGGTTTCCGCATTGGGCATTGAAGTTTATCAAGCGGACGTTTCCAAGGAAAACGACGTGGTTGCGCTTTTTCAAAAAATCGGCGTTGTGGACGTTTTGGTGAACAATGCAGGCGTTTCACTGATTAAGCAAATCCAAGACGTAACGTATGACGAATACAACGCACTGATGTCCGTCAATATGGGCGGCGCATTTTTATGTTCGCGCGAGGCGGCAAAGGGAATGATCGCCAAGCAAAACGGCTTGATTGTCAATATTTCTTCCGTATGGGGAGAGGTTGGCGGCAGCTGCGAGAGCGTCTATTCGGCGTCGAAGGCGGCGTTGATCGGTTTCACCAAAGCCTTGGCGAAGGAGCTTGGTTGGTCGGGTATCCGTGTCAACAGCGTGTCCCCTGGCGTGATCGATACGAAGATGAACGCGCATTTTTCCGCAGAGGATATGCAGGCGTTAAAAGAAGAAATCCCGATGGGGCGCATCGGGCAGGGGGAGGATGTGGCAAACGCCGTCCTGTATTTAGAGGAAAACACTTACGTAACGGGGATTGATTTGCCCGTCAACGGTGGTTTTTCCATTGTGTAAGTTAATACTGTTTCAAATAACTGTCTAAGATACTTTGGATAAATTCGTCCGCAATTCCCGACGTGGGGGATTGCGGATTTTCTTTTTCGTTGGGCGGCGCTTCCTTTTTAGG
>JAFWAN010000090.1 GCA_017507585.1 Clostridia bacterium | reverse complement strand
TAAAAGCTTTCACTATTGCCACTCGGCCCAAATTTAATCATTTTCCCGTACCCTCCTCAGGTCTTCTTCCAATTGCTTTTTCAATGCGCCAACGCCGTCAAATTTTTGCACGTCACGCAGGTAACGGATAAATTCCACCTTCAGCGTTCTACCGTACAAATCACCCTTAAACCCGTCTAAATAGGTTTCCGTCACCACCGTTTTATCCGCAAACGTGGGACGCGCACCGTAGTTCGTAATGCCCTTATGCGTCTTACCGTCTAAACAAACACGGGTTTCGTACACCCCGATTTTTAAGGGATATTTTCCAATGGGATAGACGATATTCGCCGTAGGAAACCCGATCGTCCGACCGACCCTTCTATCCGCATATACCTCGCCCATCAGAAAAAACGGATGGGTCAAAAGCCGCGCGGTCTCTTCCACTTTTCCCTCATTTAATAAGCCTTTTACGTAGCTCGAACTGACTTTTTTACCGTTTTCTTCTACTAAGGGCAAAATTTCAACGCGTACCTGGGTGGTCTGTTTTAAAATTTCAGGGGTTCCCGCCGCCTTTGCACCAAAGCGAAAATCCTCACCGCAAACCAACAATTCGGGTACAAACTCTTGTTCTAACAACTGCAAAAAAGCAGAGGGCGTGAGGTCCTTAATTTCGGCAAAAGGTAACTCGAACACAAAATCCGCGCCCGCCGCCTTAAAAATTTCCTCTCTTTCCGCAAAAGTAAAAAGGCTGTTTTGATCCTTGGCGCCAACGATGGTCATAATCCCAACCGATAAACCGCTCTCTTTCGCGTACGATAAAAGTTGACGGTGTCCTATGTGTAAGCCGTCAAAGCCACCGAGAAGCATCGCCACTCCTTTTTTATTCGGTTGTGTCAGCCATACCGTCTTTAACATAATTTCGTCTTTGCCTTTGCTTTTCCTTCCACAACCTCCGCCAAGCCGTAAAACCGTTCGCCGTCGTAAATTTTATACAGCCCGTCCAAAGCGTCCACGGAAACAAAATTGCCTTGTAAAATTTTCACAGTCGCCCTTTCCGTCAAATCCAACCGTTCGTACGGCAACACGCTGTCTGTGGGAATCAAATATTTTTCCAAATCTTCCACCGTAGGATCTTGCGCAAAAAAGTCAAACGGCACCGCATTTTGCAGGGTAAAAATACCGCTTTGCGTGCGTCTGAGCGCGCTCATCACCGCTTTTGTGCCAAGCGCAGCCGCAATATCCCGCGCCAACGAACGGATATACGTGCCGCCGCCGCAACGGATTTTGATTAAATACGTATCTTCGCTGCCCTCTTTTTTACCAAGCAGCTCCATACCGTAAATATGCACTTTTTTAGGTGCGAGCTCAAACTCGATTCCAGCGCGCGCCAAATCATACCCTCTACGCCCGTTAACGTTTTTTGCGCTGTACTTAGGCGGCACCTGCATTATATCCCCAAAAAAGGTAGGCAAAACCCCTGCAATTTCCGTTTCATCGGGTACATGCCCCCCTTGCACAAGGTTTCCCGTCGAATCCAACGTGTCCGAATCTACGCCAAAAGTAAACTCTGCAACGTACTCTTTTTCCTTTTCCAAGAAGTAATCGAAAAGGCGGGTTGCGTTGCCGACCCCCACAGGCAAAACACCGCTTGCCAAAGGGTCCAGCGTACCCATATGGCCGCAGGGCACCCCCGACAGCCATTTGATTTTGTTGACAACCGCCGAGGATACGATCCCCGACGGTTTGTCTACGTTGAAAAATCCAAATTGTGAAATTTTTTGTTCTCTTTTCATTATCGAAGCTCGATACCGAGTTTAAATTTAAGATTGCCCAAAATCTTCTTCACGTAGCCGTCCAACGATTCGGGTGTAAACGCTTTTTCTACGTTTGCATCGGGGGTAAAGGTTAACGTAAACGCCATACTCTTTTTGCCTTCAGGCACTTGACCGCCACGGTATACGTCGAAGAGCTTCGCCGCCGTTACGTACTTGCACGAATGCATCAACACCTCTTCAATTTCCGCGCAGGTCAGCTTTTCATCCGCAATCAACGCCAAGTCACGTTTTACAGCAGGGAATTTCGGCAGGTTTTTATAACGCACGCCATCATCCAAATCCAACGCATTTAAATCCAACTCGCCCAAGTACACTTTCTTATCCAAGCCGAGCGAAGCAGCGATTGCAGGGTCCAATTCGCCAAAGCAACCCACGATTTGACCGTTCAAAATCACGTTGGCAGAAACGCCGGGATGAAGATAGGTCTTTTCCGCTCTTTCATAGGTAAAGGTAAGGTGGAATACTTCCGCGATCCGTTCAATCGCACCCTTCATATCAAAGAAATCATTTTTACCGCCCCAAATACCGAGTACGATATGTTTTCTTTCCTCGGGCTGCTCGCTTGCCGCCGTATTGCGGGGAACGTAGGTGTTTGCAACCTCGAATTGTCTGCCCTCGTCGTTGCCGCGGCGAATGTTGCGCACCGCGTTCATCAACATAGACGGTGCAAGGAAGGTGCGCATCACGGACAGTTCTTCACTAATAGGGTTCAAAATGCGTACCGCATTTCTCTCCGCCGCATCTTCGGGCAATTTCATCAGGTCAAAATCCTTGGGAGAATAGAACGAGTAGTTATACGCTTCCGAGAAGCCTTGTACACGCAACAAATTTTTCAGGTGTAATTCTTTTTTCTGTTCATCCGTCAAGCCGCCGCCCGTTACCTGCGCCGCTTGTAAGAAGGTGGGCGTGATATGGTCATAACCGTACATACGGATGATTTCTTCCGCCAAATCGGGGTAACCATCCACGTCATCGCGGTACCCAGGTATTACCACCGTCAAGGTATCGCCGTCAATCGCGGGTTGGAAATTCAAGCGGGTCAAAATCGACAAAATCTCTTCGTTAGGCACTACAATACCGAGCAGCGCATTGATTTTCGATACGCTTGCCGTCATTTTACGGGGGGTCAAATCCGCCGCGCAAACGTCCGCGCAAAGTTCGGTTACAGTACCGCAACCCAATTCCTCAATCAAATGCAACGCGCGATCCCTACCCAAGCCGTTGGTATAGGCATCCACGCCCTTTTCAAAACGAGAGGACGAATCAGACGACTGGCCAAGCGCGCGCGAAGTTTTTCTTACGTTGTCACGCGCGAATTTTGCCGATTCGAAAAATACGTTTTTCGTCGTAGATTTGATTTCACTGTTCAAACCGCCCATAATCCCTGCCAACGCAACGGGCTTGTTCCCGTCGCAAATCACAAGATTGTCAGGCGTCAAAGTAAATTCTTTTTCATCCAAGGTAACGATTTTTTCACCCTTTTCTGCACGGCGAACGATGATTTTTCTATCCCCGATATCATCCGCGTCAAAGGCGTGCATCGGCTGCCCCATTTCAAGCAGTACAAAGTTTGTGATATCGACGATGGGCGAAATGGAACGGATCCCCGAAACCGCCAAACGCTTTCTCATCCAAGCGGGCGAAACTCCTTCCGTTACGTTTTCCACATAGTGTCCAACGTAGCGAGGACAAAGGTCGGGGGCAAGCACTTCCACAGCCACGGGAGCCGCCGACGTCTTATGCGCGGTGTAAGTAAAATCAGGTGCTTTGAAAGGTTTATTCAGCACAGCCGCCACTTCACGCGCGATGCCTAAAATGCATTGACAATCGGGGCGGTTTGCCGTGATGGAAATATCAAAAATCCAATCGTCCAAACCCACAATTTTCTTGATATCCTCGCCCACGGGTGCATCCTTTGCCAAATCAAGCAAGCCGTTGACCTCTGCGCCGGGATAGAAATCGTCGTTGATACCAAGCTCTTCCCCAGAGCAAAGCATACCAAACGATTCGATACCGCGAAGCTTGCCTTTCTTAATTTTCTTCATACCGTCGGGGTTCTTTTCCAACATAGCGGGATTGCTTTCCACCACCGTCGAACCATCCAACGCGCAGGGCGTTTTCATCCCCACGTATACGTTGGG
>JAFWAN010000089.1 GCA_017507585.1 Clostridia bacterium | reverse complement strand
TTGATTACCGCGCCATCCGTCAAAACGTCCAAATTTTTACGCTCGATTTCTACCTCGGCAATCGCCGCAAAAACCTCTTCCTGCGTTTTGCACACACGGAAGTAAGGAAACACCTTAAAACCTTGTTTTATGAGAAAATCGTGTGCGTTCGTTTGGGACATGGGTACCCCGTCCGAGGTATAATTGACGTCGTAGAAGTAAATGTCGGGTTTGCGGGTTTCGGTCACTTTCGGGTCCAAATTACGGATCGCGCCCGCCACCGCGTTACGCGCGTTTTTCAAAGGCTCTGCCGCCGTTTGGTTGTAAGCGTCCAACACGGACAAACGGATCACCGCTTCCCCTCTTACCTCCAAAGTGCCTTGATAATCGATCTTCAAAGGGAAAGAACGAATGGTCAAAACCTGCGCCGTAACGTCCTCGCCCACCGTACCGTTGCCGCGCGTGGTCGCACGGATAAACTGCCCTTTATCATAGGTCAAGCAGACGGTCAAACCGTCAAATTTATACTCCACGGTATAATCGCAAGGTTTCCCTTCGGCAAGCTTTTGCACGCGGGTTAAAAATGCGGTCAATTCCTCTGCGGAAACCGCCTTATCCAAGCTGAACAACCTCGCAAGATGGGTATGCTTTTCAAAGCCCTTGATCGGCTCTCCCCCGACACGTCTTGTGGGGCTGTCGGGGTATACTTCGCCGCTTTCTGCTTCCAAACGGCACAGCTCGTCATACAACGCGTCGTATTCCTTATCCGACACCGTGGGGTTGTCCAAAACGTAGTATTCGTACGCCCATTTATTGAGAATGTCTACCAGTTCTCTTTGCCTATTCATATTCCACCTATCACACAATCGTCAACGGCGCCAAAGTCGCCGAAAGCTGCTTAATACCCAATCCCTCAAATGCAATGTCCAAAATCATATTGCTGCCCACGCCGCGCACGGCAACAATCATACCGACGCCGAATTTGGGATGCTTCACGCTGACCCCACTGCGAAATGCAGAAAGGTCTTTTCCCCCTGCCGTAGGCTTGACAGCTTTCCCGACGCCGCCGTACACAAAGCCGCTGCTCTTCTTTGTCGCGGATTGACTGCCATACGAAACGCCGCCGTACGTCGTTCCACCGTGAGAGGTGGAGCCGTAACTATTCCCCGACCAAGCCGAGCGGCTCGCCGCCGAGTTCTGCCTGGAAGAATCGCCGTAGCTTCCATACCCGCCGTAGTTGGTTTTTCGACTGCCGTAATCGTCATTCGACGCATACCTGCCCCCACCGTACGCAGAATTGCCGTAACTTTCAGGATCGTCCCAATCGCCGTAACCGCGGAACGCGGGACGCGTTTCTTTGGGCAGCTCGATCTCGGACGCAAGCTCTTTTAAAAATCTCGACCGCGCGGTCGGTTCTCGTTTTCCATAAAGGTATCTACTCTTCGACCTCGTCAAATACAAACGTTCCTTGGCACGCGTGATTGCAACGTACATCAAGCGGCGTTCTTCTTCCATATCCTCGTCGTTTTCCACTGCACGGGATACGGGTAAAATATTTTCTTCCAACCCGCAGATAAAAACGCAGGTAAATTCTAACCCCTTGACCGAATGCACGGTGGCAAGGGTAACGTAATTGCCGTCGTCCATATCGTCCGTATCCGAGGACAAAGTAACCTGATTGAGATAATCGGTCAACGTGCTTTCAGGGTTCAGACGGCTGTATTCCTCGACGGAATTGATAAATTCTTCAATGTTTGCTCGCTTGTTGATACTCTCATCCGAATCGTCCGCATACGCCTCGCGCATATGGGTGTCTGCAACGATTTTTTTGACCAATTCGTTGACGGGCATATCTTGACTGTCGACAATCCACGTCTTGATGAGGTCTCTAAAATCGACCAGCTTTTGCCGTGTACCTGCGGTAAAGCCGATTTCGTCCACGTCCAACAACGCATCGTAAACGGACAGCTCCGTTTCGTAGGCGTAATTTTGCAAGGTTTCCACCGTTTTTGCACCAATACCGCGCTTGGGAAAATTGATGATGCGCACCGCCGCTTCACTGTCAAACGGATTGTTAATGAGGCGCAAATACGCCAAAAGATCCTTGATTTCCTTACGCTCGAAGAACTTGAAACCGCCAAAGACTTTGTAGGGAATGCCGTCCCCTGTGAACTCTTGTTCGAATGCGCGGGTCAGGGCGTTGAGCCGCATCAAGATTGCGAAATCAGAGTAGGAATACCCCTGCCGAATCAACCCTGCGATGGTGTGGGCAATAAACCGCGCCTCTCCGCTTTCCTCTTCCGCCTCGTGCAATTTTGCAGGCAAGCCGTCCTCGTTTTCCGTCCAAAGCGTCTTACTTTTGCGTCTGCCGTTGTTGCGAATGACGGTGTTTGCCAGCTTTAAGATGTTCTTTGTGGAACGGTAATTACGCTCCAATTTAAACACTTTTGCGTTTTTATAATCCTTTTCAAAGTGTAAAATGTTTTCGATTTTTGCCCCGCGCCAACCGTAGATGGACTGGTCGTCGTCCCCTACCACAAACAGGTTTTCGTGCACGGACGCAAGCAGCTTGACAATTTCATACTGCACCTCGTTGGTGTCCTGGAACTCGTCCACGAGGATATAACGGAAACGGCCGCCCAAATATTCGCGCACCTCCTGATATTTTCGAAGCAGGTTGCGGGTTTCGTTGAGCAAATCGTCAAAATCGAGCGCATTGTTTTCACGCAAATGCTTTTGGTAGCGCGCGTACACCTTGACAATTTGATCGATTTCGCGTTCGCCCGCATATTCTTCCGCGTAGCGTTCAGGCTCATACCCCAACATTTTCGCATTGGCGATATGCCATTTGATATTTTTCAGCAGTTTTTCGTCGTCAAAATCACATTCTTGAAAGGATTTTTTGATGATATTATTGCGTTCGACTTCGCTGTAAATGGAGAAGTTGGGCTGAATGCCAACTTCTTCGGGATACATACGCAAAATACGCACGCACATACTGTGAATGGTACAAACCCACATACGCGAAACGTCCACAATACGGCCGAGACGTTCTTTCATCTCGTTGGCGGCTTTGTTGGTGAACGTGATGGCAAGCACCGCATCTGCAGGCACGCCCATCTCCTCCACCAGGTACGCAATACGCGAGGTCAAAACGCGGGTTTTACCGCTGCCTGCGCCCGCCAAAACCAGCACGGGGCCTTCCGTTTGCAACACGGGTTTGATTTGTTCGTCATTCAATTGGTCTAAAATATCATCAATGTACGTCATAACGATTTTATTATAACATATACGGCTGTTTTTTGCAAGTACTGTCATACCTTTTTTCCGTTTTTATGAAGAAAGACCGAACTATGTTCGGTCTTTTTATTTGCTTTTTACACGTTTGATAAACAATCAAACTCGCATTCTTCACGGAAACGTTCGAGGGCGCGCAGGTATTTTTCGCTCAACGTCAAGGTGTAGCGTTGCTTTTCTTCATAGCTGAGCGTATCGTAATATTCACGGTCGGTCAGCCGTCCGATCGCGTCGCTGACCTCTCCTTGCGAAAGCAGCATTTCTTTGACGCGAAGGTAAAAATTGTCCTCCTTCTTCCCCTCGATTTTCGTTTCGACCTGCGTCTTGAAAAAACGCCCTGCTTTGCTTTCGTTAAGGCCATGCTCCCTTGCTTTTTCCTTTTTCTCGGTAAAATCCTCTTCGCATTTTGTCCAAAAACCACTCTTTACACGCTGCTTTGCCAGCCTCGCCTCTTCGCGCAACGTGCGCCCTTTTTCGTTCGACATAATTCACCTCATTTTGTCCTTTTTATCGACAGCATTCGACAGCCGATATGAAAAAAGAACCCACTTTCGTGAGTTCTTTCGTGTTTTAGTTTCTGCTTCTCTTACGAGCCGCTTCCGATTTCTTCTTTCTTCTTACGGAAGGTTTTTCATAAAATTCCTTCTTTCTAAGATCGCCGATGATACCGTCGCGGGAGCATTTTCTCTTAAAACGGCGCAATGCGCTTTCAACGTTTTCGTTTTCGCCAACTCTTACCGTAGACATTCGTTTTCACCATCCTTTGCCGATGCGTTTATTGATTACTCCGCTATTATAACAATTTCACCATTTTCTGTCAAGCCTTTTTTCGGCGTTTTTACAACCTTTTTACGGATTTTTTCATTTTATGCCTTCGGGCAAAGCTTGTTTTGTCTTTTCTTGTCGAATGAGTTTAAGCGAGCTTTTTCACCACCACGTTGCCGGAAACCGTTTCAAATTCGTACTCGTTTGCGCCGTTGCCGCAAACGTAGGTATTCCCCTTCTTTACGGTGTCAAATTCACTCTCAAATGCGCCGTTTAACTTTTCCACTTCCAAGGTAAAGCCCGTACCTTCAGGCAGATACATTATCAAATCGCCGTGCACGTTGCTGTATTCGCCGTCCGTGGGCGCAGTCGCAAAACGCATAATCGCATCCCCGCTGACAACCGACACCGAAAATTCGCGTAAGCTGTCAAAAGCCGCGTCCAAATCGCCCGCAACGTTGTCAATCTCTACATCGTTGGCTTGGATATTCCTCAAAGAAACGTTTGCTTCGACCGAATTGATTTCTAAGTCATCTAAGGTCAAGGCAGTAGGTAAAACCACCGTCAAATCCTTTTCAGGCGCATTCTTATTCGACAGCTTGACCCCCGATTTTGCATATTTTATATGCAAGGTCGAATTCTCCAACCAATACCGCACCGTGTTTTCTTCCGTCAGCGTTTCTTCTGATTTTTCTGAAAAAGTCACGTTTTTCACGTCGCCGTACGCAACGTTGACGCTCCCAGTAACCCAATCAATCTCCAGATCGGTTACTTTACCCGTCACGCTGGACGCGCCTACGCTATATTTTCCCGCGTCATCATAGGTAAAGCGTTCCACGTTGTCGCAAGCCGACATGGTTGCAAGCGATATTCCTACTACAAATACTGTGGCGATCGCCGTTGTTAAAATCTTCTTTTTCATTGTAATAGCCTCCTTTTGCTTTCAAAGCGGCTACTAATCCCATTAACTGACTTTTTCAAAATCCTCAGCGGGATGTTTACACCAAGGGCAAACAAAATCCGCAGGCAATTCCTCGCCCTCGTGTACGTAACCGCAAATTTTGCAAACCCACTTGCCTTTCCCTTGCGTTTCCGCTGCGGGAGCCGCGTTGGGCTTGGGTTTGATGCTGTTTTGATAATATTCGTACGTGACCGATTTATCCGCATTTAAGGTCTTTGCTTCGGTCACCTCCGCAACGAACAAAGTGTGGGTATCGTAATCGTAGCAATCAACCACCCTCGCGCTTAATACCGCGTTGGCATACTCGGGCAAATAATACAGCCCGTTTTCGCTCGTCGCATACCTGCCCCCCTCGAATTTGTCTACGTCCCTACCTGATTGGAAGCCAAACTGCTTAAAAATATCAAACGGTGTTTTCTCCGTCAATACGGAAACGTTGAAAATCCCCGTTTTGCGAAGAAGCTCTTCCGAGTAATTGGCTTTGTTGACAAACACAACAATCCGTTTGGGGTTATCCGTCAACATTGTTACGGTGTTTACAATACAACCGTTTTGCTTTTGTCCGTTCGTTGTGGTCAACATAAACAAACCATAGGTCAGTTTGTACATGGCTTCTTTTTCAATCATAATATTTTTTTCCTATTCTTTATTTGTATTACGCATCTCGTTCAGTGAGTAGATACGAGCAGTTCAAGGAGTGCTTCCCTTATAGTGAATGCGCGAAACTATCTATAAAAACGTATGAAAAGACACCTTACTGGCTGCAAGATCATCTTGCCCAAAGGCCGTGGAGATTGCAGTACGCATACACCTTCACCGCCTTATCGCCGTCTGCAAGCTTGAATTCGCACACGGGCGCAGCGTCTGCTTTCAAATACTGCACTTGATACCCCTGCTCCGTTTCCAAAGCCACCCATTCGATCAAGTGTTCTACCGTCATCGGGTGCGCAACGCTGCCCACGTCCACCTTCACCGTCTTACATTTCTTCGTAACAACGGGTACGTGCTTTTCCTGCGCAGCATCCGTACTGCCCGCAATCAGCTCTTTCCAGCCCTCTAACTTCAATTCCTCTTTCGAGATCAAGGTTTTGCCACATTTTTCACATTGATATACTTTTAACATAAGTTTTACTCCTTATTGAGATTTAATCTTGATAAGAGTATAGCATACTAATCCTTATCTGTCAATAGTTTTTGCAAAAAAAATGGAAAAAATTCCAAAAAAGTTTTTTTATTCTAAGCAGTTGTTTTTATACAATAATTCGTTGAGATAATCACAGCTTTCTTTCAGTTCTTCGTGCGCGCCGTAATCCCCGGTATATACCTCAATCAATAATGCGCCGTCAAAGCCGACGTCTTTCAGGCGTTTGATCAAGGTATCAAAATCAAAGTCCCCTTTCCCCGGTAGACACATTTTACCTTTTTCATTATAATCGGACACGTGCGCGTACGCAAGGTGATTGCCCATTTCCGTTAAATATTCTTCGTAAGGGTATCCCGAAATACGGGCTTGTTTAATGTCCAACACCCCGCGAAGATCAGGCAAAGCGTTGGATAAAACGGAAAATACGCCCGGTCTATTGTAGGTTGCCCATTCCACATTTTCCAAGCAAAGCTGGGTACCGTGTACGCGACAAAAATCTAAAAGCTCCGCAAATCCCGCAATCATTTTAGGAAAATTGTCCGCGCCTGGCACTCGCGCCGCACGCTTCATCCGCGCCGTACCGTGAAAAGTATAGTAGGGCGCGTCAAGCGCATTTGCGCTCTGCAATACCTTTTCCAACCAACCATACGCATCCGCCTTCACACGTGGATGCGCGTTAAAAAGCTGCGGTTCAAATTCCGTATTCAAATCGTGCACCGAATTGACAAACAAACCGCCCTTGCACTCTTTTAATATATTCGCAAACGGATAGCCGTATTCGGAAAAGGACGTGAGAAAGACCTCGACGGTCTTTACCCCCAAGCTTTCCAACAGCGGCAAGGCATCCTCGTTGTCCTTGCGCAAAAATAACGATGCGGTTGATACACCTACTTTCATTTTACTCAATCCAGAATACGCGGTTTTCCTTGCGCGGTTTCTTTTCAGGGTCGATATCCGCGTAGCCGACGATGCAGTTGCCAATCCCCTCGTATTCACCTTGCAAACCAAGCTTTTCTAAAATCGCTTTCCCCTCGGGCTGTTCAAAGGTTTCCTTCGCGCGGTGAATCCAACACGCACCCAAGCCCAAGGCGTGCGCCGCAAGCTGTAAATTTTCCATCACCAACGGCCCGTCGTATAGATAGGTTGGAACACTTTTATCCGCCAATACCACCAACACCACGGGCGCGCCGTAGAAAGGATCCGAGCGGAAAAACGGGTCCTTACCTGCGTTGAGCTTTGACAGTTCATCGCGTACCTGCCTATCGGTAACCGCCAAAATAATCGGCGATTGCTTGTTTAATCCCGACGGAGCATTTAACCCCGCCTCGATGATTTGTTCAAGCAATTCCTTGGGTACCATATCGGGTTTATATTTTTTAACGCTCTTGCGCGTTAACATACATTGTATTGCATCCATACGTTTACTCCTTATATTTCAGGTCACTGACCTGCCAATTTTTCAAAACTTCGTACATTTCACCGCCGATGACTTTCGCACCTGCAAGATCGTGGTCAAGATAGTTTCCGCATTCCTCTTTTTTATTGCCAGGGATCTCTCCCTCAAAATCACGGACAAATGCCATACTCTCTTTCACAAGTTCAATGGCTTGCGCGTGCGACACCGCATCGCGGACAAGAAAGTAAAATCCCGTTCGACAACCCATCGGTCCCACGTAAATAACGCTGTCCGAATATTGACTGTTGCGGGCGTAGGTCGCAAACAAATGCTCGATCGTATGCGCCGCGCTCATTGAAAGATAATCTCCCCCGTTGGGCAACTTCATACGAATATCATACGTTACCACGTCCCCGTCTATGCGGGATATGTACATCCCTTTTTCTAAGGTATCGTGATTGACGGTAAAGCTTGCTATCTTTTTCATATCCTACTCCTTATTTACCAAAAAGTTCCCGAAATGACGGGGGCAGGGGCGCGTTGAACGCAATCATTTCCTTTGTGACGGGGTGGATAAACTGCAATCGCGACGCGTGCAAACCAAGTCTGCCAAGCGGATTTTTTACCTGCGTACCGTCTTGTTTCTTTCCGTATTTATCATCCCCCACCACGGGAACGCCCAGTGCCTGCATCTGCACACGGATTTGATTTTTTCTGCCCGTGTCGATTTGCACCTTTAACAGCGAATACTCGCCGCACTCTTTGACCACTTCGTAATGGGTCACCGCTTTCTGTCCCGTAGGATCGTTGGTGGCATACACCACGTTGTTTTTGTTTTCTTTTAGATAGGTTGTGAGGGTGTCTTGTTTCTTCTCCAATATCCCCTCTACCACCGCAAAATATTCCCGCAAGGTCACCTGCTCGTTCCAATGCATTTTGAGCATAGAATGCAATTTGATATTTTTCGCAAACACCAAAACACCCGACGTTTCCTTGTCGATGCGGTGTAAAATGAACGGACGGCTGTTTTTGCCCTGCGATTGCATATATTCTAAGGCATAACCGTACGCGCATTCGGTATCCTTGTCGCTCTCCACCGAAAGCAAGCCCGACGGCTTGTTGATCGCCAAAAAATCCTCATCCTCGAAGATTACCCCTATCTGCGACGGAGCCTTAGGCGGACGTTTTTGTGAAACGGAACGGGTCAAAGCCGCGCCCTCTTTGACGGGCTTTTTAGAAAGCTTCACTTCGTCGTCTTTTGCAAGCGGAAAATTATACTGCGTAACCACACTGCCGTTGACAAGCACTTGGCGACGTACGAGCAACGATTTTACGTTGTTTCGCGAGGTGCCGCATTTGCGAAGGAGAAACTCCATCAGCTCGTCGCTTCTATTTACCTTATAAACAGCAGTATACACGGGGGCGCCATTGACGCGTTCTACACTTTCCTTTTTACCCTTGGAACGATGTTCATCGCGTACATGCCCCGTCCGTTTTTGTTTATTTTTGTCGAAATTATTTTGCATAACCGCTTCCTCTTTTTCTTAAAAGTATTATACCACTTTGTTTTATATTTGTCAACAGTTACAGCAAAAACGGCTTACCCTTTCGGATAAGCCGTTCT
>JAFWAN010000088.1 GCA_017507585.1 Clostridia bacterium | reverse complement strand
TACATGGTATGGATCTTTGTACAAATACGTCTGCTCGTCAAGGAAAGAAACAATGGACGCGCCAATGCGATTTTGCAACCGTAAGCCCTCGATCGTTTTCATCCCCACCAGGCGTACGTATTTTTCCGCGATCCGTTCCATACTGATACGATCAGTCTGATTTAACAGCAGCTTGATCATCGAAACCACGTCTTTGACGATTGTATTTCGATAAAATTGCTGATCCTCTTCTGCGGTAAAAAAGCGCAGCCGCTCCTCTTCGGGATACCCCTCGTTACAATCTTCAAAAGCGCGCGCAAGCATAGAAACGTAAAAATTCGACCGCGCGATCACGCAAGCAGAAACCCCCTGTGCAACACATTTTCGTAAATATCGATAGATTTGTTCCGCCTCTTCTCGGCGATTGTCAAACCCCATACAGAGAATTTTATCCCCTTCGGTTTTGTTGCCAATTACAATGTCCTTTGGACAATATTTTCCCACGAGATTGGGGTACGTAGCGCAAAGGTATCCAAAGCTTGCCGCGGTTAACGTTTGGGTAGAACGGTAATTTTGCGACAGCATATATATTTTCGCTTGCCTGGTTTGAATAAAGTCCTCTAAGACGTATTGCGGGTTGGCACCGCGCCAACCGTAAATCGATTGGAAAAAATCTCCGCACATCATAACGCGGTTTTTACCAAAAAGTTGTTTTAAAACTTTATATTCGAGCAGGCTGGTATCCTGCATTTCATCGACGATGATATAGGCATACCTTGCCGCCCAACGCGCGCGGGTTTCCGCATTTTTTAAAGCGTTGCAGGCGAATAAAATCAAATCGTCGTAATCGACCCGATTGCTTTGCCGAAGATAATCGTGATAAGCAAACAACAGCCGACCAGCGTGCTTTTTCATCGCATTCTCAAAAGCTTGATCGTATACATGGGTACGCCCTTTTACCGAAATAGAGATTGCTTGCAGGTATGCCTCGACGTGATGCTTTGCATAAAAATCAAAGGCTTTTTGGTAATCGTCCGTTTCGTTTTCCGTGTAAAAACCTTGCTCCTCACGCACGTGTTTTAACGCGCTGACAAAATTGCGCAGCTTGCCCTCTTTTTGAAAAATATCAAACTGCGTATCAGGCAGATCGTCTTCACCGACGTCCGATTTTCCATATTCCCACAAAGCATACTGTGAAGCAAGAATACTCTTGAGCAGTTCTTCCGCATCCACTTCGTCGCAAACAATCGCATCTAAATAGCGCGCCCCTTTTTGGCGGGATTCTTCGCGCATCAATTGATAACAAAAACCGTGGATCGTGCGGATCTCTACTTCGTCAGCGGCTTGCCCAACGTACCGCGCGACGTCCTCACGCATTTCATCGCAAGCCTTGGTGGTAAAGGTTAAACAAAGGATTTGTTCGGGTTTTGCCCGCTTGGTTTGTATGATTTGACTGACCCGTTTTGCCACGGTAAACGTTTTCCCCGTACCCGCGCTGGCAAAAAGAATGAGGTCGTTGTCTAAATCTTCTATGACCTTTCTCTGTTCCTCGTTGGGTCGCCGTTCCATACTCCGTTTCCTTTTTCTTTTTGGTTGAAAATATTATAACACGGCTATATAGAAAAGTCAAGTCAGCAGGGAGTAAATGTCGCATAATACGTCTAACATTTGCCGTAGGGAAATGCGAGCCAGACAAGAAGCACGCGGCTTCCTTTTTTGTAGGAAAATGGGACCAAGGCTAGCGACCCCTCAAATAAGTATCAAATTTCCTATCTTTATAAATATTTGCCGTAGGGAAATGCGAGCCAGACAAGGAGCACGCGGCTTCCTTTTTTGTAGGAAAATGGGACCAAGTCTAGCGACCCCTCGAAGGAGTGTACAGAGAAGTACAAGACTGAGAGTGTCGCGACGAATTGTACCATTTTACAGGCAAAACAAAGCCCCTGTCTTCCGGCAGGGGCATTCATATCTTCTTATTCAGTTGTA
>JAFWAN010000087.1 GCA_017507585.1 Clostridia bacterium | reverse complement strand
AATTTCAAACGAGCTTATTTTGCGCAGTTTGCTTTCAAGATTGCAAGGTTATCCATGATTTCCTTAGGCATCTTGTCGCCGAAGTTTTCTGCATAGTATGCGGTGATTTCTTCTGCTTCCGCAGCCCAACGAGCCTTATCAACCACCAACAGCTTATCCAACGTTTCCGCGTCGATGTCGCAGTTTTCGATGTTGATATCCTTTGCATAAGGAAGGTAACCGATCGCGGTTTCGCGAGCGTCTACTTTGCCTTCGCAACGGTCAAGGATCCAGTCGAGTACGCGCATATTGTCACCGAAACCAGGCCACATAAAGTTGCCGTTTTCGTCATGACGGAACCAGTTAACGTTGAAGATCTTGGGTTGCTTGCTTTCTTCACCCTTTGCACCCATATCGATCCAATGCTGGAAGTATTTGTCAACCGAGTAACCCATGAAAGGCTTCATTGCCATAGGGTCGTGACGAAGCACGCCTACTGCACCCGTAGCAGCCGCCGTCGTTTCGGAGGACATAATCGTACCTACGAACGTACCGTGGTTCCAATCTCTGGACTGGTAAACGAGCGGGGTCGTCGTTGCTCTTCTGCCGCCGAAGATGATTGCGGACAAAGGAACGCCTGCCTTAGAGTTGAATGCAGGAGAGATGCAAGGGCAGTTTTCTGCAGGTGCGGTGAAACGGGAGTTGGGGTGCGCTGCATTGCGGCCGCAATCAGGCGTCCAAGGCTTACCCGTCCAGTCGATCAAGTTTGCAGGAGCTTCCTTCGTCAATTTTTCCCACCAAACGGTGTTGTCAGCGGGGTTCAACGCAACGTTCGTGAAGATCGTACCCTGCTTCGTGGAAGCAAGTGCGTTGGGGTTGGATTTTTCGTTGGTACCGGGAGCAACGCCGAAGAAACCGTTTTCGGGGTTGCAAGCCCACAATCTGCCGTCTTCGCCTACGCGGATCCAAGCGATGTCGTCGCCGACGCATTGTACTTCGTAACCAGCGTCAAGATACTGCTTGGGAGGGATCAACATTGCAAGGTTGGTCTTACCGCAAGCGGAAGGGAATGCCGCTGCAACGTATTTCATTTCCTTATCCTGAGGACGCTTTACGCCAAGGATAAGCATATGTTCTGCCATCCAGCCTTCTTTCTTACCAAGGTTGGTTGCAATACGAAGCGCAAAGCACTTTTTACCAAGCAATACGTTTCCGCCATAAGCCGAGTTTACGGAGATAATCGTGTTATCTTCAGGGAAGTGCATAATGTATCTCTTTTCGGGGTCTACGTTACATTTTGCGTGGAAGCCCTTTACGAAATCGCCGTCTGCGCCAAGCTGATCAAAGCACATTTTGCCAACTCTCGTCATGATCATCATGTTGAGTACAACGTAAATCGAGTCGGTAATTTCAATACCGATCTTGGAGAAAGGCGAGCCAACAACGCCCATCGAATAAGGGATAACGTACATCGTTCTGCCCTTGTAAGCGCCCTTTGCAATTTCGTTTACCATTGCGTAAGCTTCTTTGGGTGCTTTCCATTTTACGATGGAATGAGGAAGCGCGTCTTCTTCATTTTCACAGCAAATGAAGGTTCTGTCTTCTACACGCGCTACGTCGTTTTCAGCCGTTCTGTGATAGTAGCAACCGGGCAACAATTCTTGGTTTAATTTGATCATTTCGCCGGTAGCGCAAGCTTCTTCTCTCAAAGCGTCTCTCTGCGCGTCGCTGCCATCGATCCAAACCACTTTGTCGGGCTGTGCAAACGCCTGACAGTCTGCAACGAATTGAAGCACTTTCTTGTTGTTCGTCATAGTATTTATCTCCTTAAATGTTAATTTTTTTCTCATAATTTTAGGCAAATTTCGGTATGTTGCCAAATTTCACCAAGTACATTATAACATAAATATTTTCACTTGTAAACTGTTTTTTAAATTTTTTTTGCCTCAGGTGGAAGATTTTACGGCTTTCCCACCCTTTCTTGACGGATTTTTCACCTTTTTCCCATATCGGTATAAGGGATTGAGCGAAAAGGAAATATCTGCCGTCAATTTATCAATCCGCGCCGTTTCCGCCTCCGTGTATCGCTTGTTGGAGAAGAAAAGTAAAATAATAGACGAATACCCCGTCGCGACAATCAAAAAGACGGGCAGGATTCCACCTTGAAACAGCAAGGAAATAAGCAACAATACGGTCGACAAAACAATCTCTCTCCATTGAAATTTCAGTGCAAATCCAATACCGATTTTTTGCGATGATTTCGGTGTAACAATAAACCGCGCCTTCTTCCCAAATATCCCCTTTGTCGCAGATACAAGCGAGGTCGTCAGCATAGAACCGTACAGCATAATGACGGATACCGTATATAAGAGGGTCCGCAAGGGGTTTAACCGAAACGCCCAGGTAATAAAATCGTTGAGCATAGGCGAGAAGAAAAAGATCACGGTCGGGACAATCATCCAGATAGCGTACGCCCTACCCAAATCGATGGATAAAAGGGGCGCAATCATCAGGTTTATAAAAATGAAAAAGGCAAACAACGCCGTCAACGGCAGATTGTAGGTGAACAAAACAATGTCCATTTTTTCAAACCACTTCATCTTGGAACGGGCGATTTTTCCCGAATATTTTTTGATAAATTCCAAATTCCCCTGCGTCCACTTCGAATGCCGTTTTTTAAACGCAACGTAATCGATGGGATATTCTTCTCTGCATACGATATTGGGTGCAAACGCCACGTAATATCCCTGCCCACGCGCCTCGATACTCAAACACAAATCCTCGGCAACCAACGGCGGAAACCCACCTGCTTTTTCGTAGCATTCCCGCTTTAACATCGCGCCGTGACCGAGCATTGTGGAAAACCCGTAAAAATGCTTCATTGTCTGATAGGTCGGCCAATGCGAATTGACCCCGACGTGGAACAACTTCATAAAAAAGTTTCTGTTTCTGTCGGAAATATGATTTGCCTGCACAATCCCCACGTTTTTGCGCGCGTAGAAATATTTCAAGCTCTCCTGCACGTAATCGTGTGGTAAAATCTCGTCGGAGTCCAAAATAACGTAATATCCATACCCTGCGTTTTTACACGCGTCGCTCATAAAATAATGGTTGATATTGCCCGCCTTAAAGCCCTTGCGGTCAGCGCGGCGTACCACCTCGATCCCGTGCTTTTTCGCAAACTCGTCCACGGCAACCTTATAGGTTTCCTCCGTCGAATCGTCCAAAATCACCGTCGTCACGTACGGATAGCTTTGCTTCATACTCTCTTCCAAGCTTTTTCCGTCGAAATCGTTGCAGGTGCAATACGCCATCAACACCTTATCTTGCGCCTCGGAAACGTCCGTATCAATGACGTCTAAATACCGCTTTAACATACGTTTTCGGAAGGTGTAATACCAAATGACGTACAAAAAATCTTTCACGCCGTTTAACCAAAAATACGAAATAAAAATCCCATTAAAGGTCAGCAATACGCGCGCGGCAATTTGCACCCCCAAGCCAACCGTTTTCCCCTCGTAAAAAGGTACGCTGATAAGGTTGGGGATAAAATTCATCCACAATAGTACCGTCAGCGCCGTCCATACGCCCAGCATAGTGAAATACAGCGCGGGGCTTTTTTTCATCACGTCTTTGTTTTGTTTCATATTTCTTTTTCCTCTTTTTGCGGCACGCGCAAAGAACGGTTGACCTCTCACTTGTCACACTTTTACAAAGAAAAGGTAAAAATCCAACCGAACAAAATGACGTGCCTCTTTAATAATGTGGCTCGTTTTTGATTTTTTCATTCGGAAAAGTCGGTTTTACGTTTGACAAAGACTCCTTTTTGCGTTATACTATACTATATAATCGAAAAAATAGTTTCCACCGCCGTGTAAAATCGGCAAAAGGAATGGGTGATCGGTATGAAATTGGTTGTTAAAGTAGGTACTTCCACGCTTGCGCACGCAACGGGACGCCTGAATATAAAACGCACGCAGGATCTTTGCCGTGTTTTAAGCGATTTGAAAAACGCGGGTCACGAGGTAATCCTCGTTTCGTCAGGCGCAATCGGTATGGGGGTTGGAAAATTGGGATTGCGTGAAAAGCCGACGGATATCCCCACCAAGCAAGCGGCGGCGGCGGTTGGTCAATGCGAGTTGATGTATACCTACGACCGTTTGTTTACCGAACACAACCACACCGTCGCGCAGATTTTGTTGACGGGCGCAGACCTTTCAGCAGAAGACCGCCACGAAAATTTTAACAACACAATGTCGCGTCTGTTGCAGCTCGGCGTGTTGCCTATCATCAACGAAAACGATACGATTGCCACCGAGGAAATTAAGGTAGGCGACAACGATACGCTCTCCGCACTCGTGGCTGTCAGCACGAAAGCCGATCTTTTGGTTATTTTGTCCGACGTAGACGGCTTATACGATGCAGATCCTCATAAAAATGCGGACGCAAAATTGATTAAACACGTACACGGTACCCCCGAATGGCTGAATACGTTGGCCGGGGACGTGGGCAGCGCCTTGGGTACGGGCGGTATGAAAACCAAGCTGAACGCCGCAAAAATTTGCGTGGAAAAGCAGGTGGATATGGTAATTGCCAACGGCGAAAATCCTGAACTTCTATACGACGTGGTCAACGCGAAAGACGGCAACTACACCAGATTTTTTGCAAAATAAGGTAACGAGATTATGAAAACGACGCAGGAAATTTTACAGCAGGCGAAATCGGCGGCAGGCGAGCTGGCTCGTTTGACCCCCGCGCAAAAAAACGCCGCCCTCTTGAAGATGGCGGACGAGTTAGAGCGCAGAAGCGCAGAAATTTTACAAGCAAACGCACAGGACGTCGAGGCGGCAAAAACCACCTTAGGCGACGTTATGATCGACCGTTTGCGCTTGGATGAAAAACGCATCGCAGGTATGGCGCAAGGCATCCGCGAGGTAGCGGCTTTGCCCGACCCTATCGGAAAAACGTTGGAAGAAACTATGTTGCCCAACGGCCTGAACGTCACCAAAATCCGCGTGCCCTTGGGGGTGGTTGGCATCATCTACGAAAGCCGTCCCAACGTCACCTCGGACGCAGGCGCGCTCTGCTTTAAAAGTGGCAACGTTTGCGTATTGAGGGGGGGCAGGGATGCGTTTAATTCCTCTTTCGCCCTCGTTTCTATCCTTCGCGACACGTTGTCCTCTATGGGCTTTAACCCCAATTTCATCAATGTTTTAGAGGACGTTTCCCGTCAAAGCGCCACCGACCTTATGACGGCGGTTGGATACGTGGACGCATTGATCCCTCGCGGCGGCGCAGGCTTGATCCGCGCGTGTGTGGAAAACGCAAAGGTCCCCTGCATTCAAACGGGTACGGGTATTTGCCATATTTACGTGGACAAGGCAGCGGATCTGAAAAAGGCATTGGATATTTTGTACAACGCAAAAACTTCCCGACCTTCCGTTTGCAACGCGGCGGAGGTATGCTTGGTCCATTCGGCGATCGCAAAAGAGTTTTTACCGCTGATAAAACAACGCCTTTGCGACGAGCGTGCAACGGCGGGATTGCCACCCGTAGAGCTTCGCTTGGACACGCGCGCGTTAGCGATTATAGACGGTAAAAAAGCAAGCGAAACGGATTTTGACACGGAATTTTT
>JAFWAN010000086.1 GCA_017507585.1 Clostridia bacterium | reverse complement strand
TGCGCAATCACAAACACCGTTCTACCGTGCATCAGCTTATACATACCGTCTTGCACCAACGCCTCGGTACGGGTATCGATGGACGAAGTCGCTTCGTCCAAAATCATCGCAGGCGCGTCTGCAACCGCCGCGCGAGCAATCGACAGCAACTGTCTTTGTCCCTGCGACAAATTCGCACCGTTGTTGGTCAGCATCGTATCGTAACCGTCGGGTAAACGGCAGATAAAATCGTGTGCATTGGCAAGCTTTGCCGCCTCGATACATTCCTCATCCGTCGCCTCCAAGCGCCCGTAACGGATATTGTCCATAACCGTCCCCGTGAACAAGTTCGTATCCTGCAAAACAATCCCCAAAGAACGTCTTAAATCGTCTTTTTTAATCTTATTGATATTGATACCGTCGTAACGGATTTTTCCGTCTGCAATATCATAGAAACGATTGATAAGGTTTGTGATCGTGGTTTTTCCTGCGCCCGTTGCGCCGACAAAAGCAATCTGCTGACCGGGTTTTGCATACAAAGAAACGTCCGTCAATACCTGCTTTTCGGGTACGTAACAGAAATCGACCATATCCATTACGATATCCCCTTTCAATTCGGTATACGTCGTGGTATCGTCCGCTTTATGGTAATGTTTCCACGCCCAAAGTCCCGTACGTTCGTCCGTTTCGGTTAAATTGCCGTTTTCGTCCTTCTTGGCATTGACAAGGGTAACGTATCCTTCGTCCGTTTCAGGCTCTTCGTCCATCAAAGTGAATACTCGGCTTGCGCCCGCCAAGCCCATCGCCACCATCGATATCTGCTGTGACATTTGGTTCACAGTCTGCGCAAAGTTTCTCGACATACCGAGGAAAGCTACGATTACACCGACTCCCAACGCTTTATCCCCGCCAAAGATCGTGGAAAAGCTGACGTTCGTCACGTTCAAAGCGAACAGCGTACCGCCGACAATCGCCAACAATACGTAGGTAAGGTTGCCGATATTTCCCAAAATGGGCCCGAGAATATTCCCGAAAATATGCGCCCTTTCGCTGTCTTTAAACAATTTGTTGTTCAGCTTGTCAAAATCCGCCTTCGCCTGTTCCTCGTGGGTAAAGACTTTGACAACCTTTTGCCCCTTCATCATTTCCTCAACGAAGCCTTCTTCCTCCGCCAACGAGGTTTGTTGCGAAACCATGTATTTCGCACTGCTTCCCCCAATCTTTTTAACGACAAAGCTCATCAAGAACGTGGACAGCAAAACCACAATCGACAGCCAAAAACTGTACGTCAGCATCAAAACAATAGATACTATCAAGGTCAAAGAACTGCTTAAAATGGTAGGCAAACTCTGGCCGATCAACTGTCTAGTGGCATCCGTATCGTTGGTGTATGCGCTCATGATCTCACCGTGCGCATGCGTGTCAAAATACTTAATGGGCAGGTTTTGCATCTTGTCAAACATATCCGTACGCAAACGGTACAGCATACCCTGCGTAACGGTCGCCATCAACCGAGTATATATAAAGCTTGCTACAATGACCACGGCATAAACCGATACCATCATAATGATCAAGCCCACCAGCTTCGCCTTTAAAGCGTCGTTAAACGCCGTATCCAAAGCAGGCGTAATCACGTCGTCCACCAACATCTTCATATAGACAGAGGAAACCAAACCGCCTACCGAATTGATAACAATGGCGATCAATACGATAATCAAGCGCCACTTATAATACTTAAATACCGTTTTTAACAATCTCCCCAGGGTACCTTTCTTAATCGCGCCTTTGGGTACGGGCATACCGCGCCCGCGCATAGGGCCTTTAGGCATCATCGGTTTTCTTTCCGTTTTCACTTCCGCCATTATGCCTCACCCCCTTCCGAAGCGTTTGCCGACTTCTTCGTCTGCGCCTCGTAAATTTCACGGTAAATATCACTGGTTTTGATCAACTCTTCGTGCTTACCGCAGGCGATGATTTTCCCGCCGTCCAATACCAAAATCTTATCCGCGTGTTCCACGGAAGAAATACGCTGTGCAATGATAATTTTCGTGGTGCCGGGGATTTCTTCGGCAAATGCCTTACGGATCAAAGCATCTGTTTTCGTATCCACCGCCGAGGTGGAATCGTCCAAAATCAACACTTTCGGTTTTCGAAGCAGCGCGCGGGCAATACAAAGACGCTGCTTTTGTCCGCCCGATACGTTGGTGCCCCCTTGTTCGATATACGTATCGTATCCGTCAGGGAAACCGCTGATAAATTCGTCCGCTTGCGCCAACTTGCACGCGCGTACGATTTCCTCGTCCGTGGCGTTTTCATCCCCCCAACGCAAGTTTTCTTTGATGGTACCGGAGAAAAGTACGTTCTTTTGCAACACAATGGATACTTCTTTACGAAGTGTATCCAAATCGTAGTCTTTTACGTTAACACCGCCGATGTATACGTTCCCTTCCGTCGCATCGTAAAGGCGAGGCAATAATTGGATTAACGTCGTTTTTGACGAGCCCGTACCCCCCAGAATACCCACCGTTTCCCCCGATTCGATGGTCAAATCAATATCAGACAATGCGTAATTTTGGGCATTCTTCGAATATTTAAAGCTGACGTTTTCAAAACAAATCGATCCGTCTTTAACCTCGGTAATACCGTTTTCAGGGCTGATAATGTCCGATTCCTCGTTTAAAACCTCCGTAATACGTCTTGCCGACTCCAAAGACATAGACAGCATAACGAAGATCATCGAAAACATCATAAGACAAGACAGCATTTGGATGCCGTACGCAATCAACGCGGACAATTGTCCTTTCCAAAAACCGTCAAACGCCGCCCAATGCCCGCTGTCAATGATGGCATACGCCGCAAACGCAGAGATCAAAATCGAAGCGAAATTGATAAAGAACGTCATAATCGGGGTGTTGAATGCAATGATTTTTTCCGCTTTGGTAAAATCATCGCGCACTTCGCCCGCCGCTTTTGCAAACTTTTCCTTTTCATATTCTTCACGCACGAACGATTTGACGACGCGGATCCCGCCAACGTTTTCCTGCACGGAATTGTTCAGCGCGTCGTATTTTTTGAAGATACGGCGGAAGAACGGCATTACGTAACGCATAATCAAGATGATGATACAGCCCAAGAAAGGTACTACTGCAAGGAAAATCCACGCGAGCTTCGGGTTCACCGTAAAGCTCATGATGATTGCAAATAAAAACTGCAAAGGCACACGGATGGCAATACGCAAGCACATCTGATAAGATTGCTGTACGTTGGTAACGTCCGTCGTCAAGCGGGTAACCAAGGACGACGTAGAAAATTTATCCACGTTGGAAAAGGAAAATTTCTGCACGCGATAAAAAAGATCGTGACGTAAATTGCTTGCAAAACCGCAGCTTGCCGTCGCGGCAAATTTCCCCGCAAGCGCACCGCTTTCATCGATAAAATCGCCAGAGCAAACAAAATGGCGCCGTATTTTAAAATCTCTTGCATTGCTGCCTGCGAAGTAATATCCTTGATATCAATTGCAGTAATCATCTCCGCCATAAAGTATGGCAACAAACACTCGCAAAAAGCCTCCAACGCCATAAAAATAGGCGTTATAATCGACGGCTTTTTGTATTGCCTGACGCTTTTTAACAACGTTTTTATCATATTCATTTAGGCAACCTGCCTCCTAAAGAAAATTTACTAACAGTACTATTATATTTTCTTGAAAATATAAAGTCAATCGTTTTACGAAAAAAAATCGCCCTTTCACGATATTTTCATCTTTTTCGTGAAAGCGCGTACTTTTTATCGCTTCGAGTATTTACAGCCGCAAAAATCCTGCCGATACAGATTGTGCCGATTGGAAAGCTCAATCGAACGGTGATATCCACCCTTCTTCTTAAAATCGGTATAAAGGTAGTTCACCTCGTACCTGCCCCCCAGCTTTTCCCCGATTTCGTTTAACCATTCGGCATTTTTATAGGGGCTTAACGTCAAGGTAGTCGCAAACCAACCGTAGCCGTTTTGCTTGGCAACTTCCGCCGTTTTTTCTAAGCGCAGGGCATAGCAAAGATAACAGCGTTTACCCCGTTCGGGTTCGTTTTCCAACCCCTTCGACATCTTCGCAAAGGCTTCGGCGTCGTGATCGCAATCCAAAATCTCCGCCCAACCCGTTTCCTTTAAAAAACGGATTTGTTCCGCTTTACGCTTTTCATATTCTTCCCGCTCGTCAATGTTGGGGTTATAATAAAGCACGGTGATTGAAAAATATTCCTTTAACCGTTCCAAACAAGCAGAGGAACAGGGCGCGCAGCAACTGTGCAAAAGCAGCCTCGTACCTTTTTCGACGGTCTTTAATTGTTCTGTCATCAACAGCTCGAAATTTCGTTTCATAAAAACATTATAGTCCTTTTTTTTCCTTTTGTCAATCTAACTTGACAAGCTGATAAAAAACAGATATAATAGATGGGCTATGAAATTATTGATTCCCGTTGCATCGGGCTTGGAACAGACAACAAAACGGCAGCTTTTCACCCTCGGATATGAAAAAGCACCCGCTGATAACGGGCGGATTGAGGTGGAAGGCGATTGGCAGGACGTTGCGCGGCTGAACGTATTTTTACGCAGCGGCGAACGCGTCCTCATTGTCTTAGATAAATTTCACGCCATAACCTTTGACCAACTGTACGAAGGGATTTACAATATCCCTTGGGAAAATTGGCTGACGGTTGAATCCAAAATTTTGATGGACGGTAAGAGTGTGCAAAGCCAACTTGCCGCGATCAAAGCGGCGGGCGGCGTTGCGAAAAAGGCAATCATTTCCCGTTTAGCAGACAAAATCCGCACGGGCAGAAAAACCTTTTCAGAAACGGGCGCGCGTTCAATCGTGGGCGTGTCCATGTTTAAAGATGAAGTTACCGTCACCTTGGATACGTCGGGAGACGGCTTACACAAACGCGGTTACCGCAGTCTTGCTTACAGCGCGCCCTTAAAAGAAACGCTGGCGGCAGGCCTAATCGACAGCACCTTTTACAACCCCGATAAGGATATGGAAAAACCCTTTGCAGATCCTTTCTGCGGCAGCGGTACCCTGCCCATCGAGGCGGCGATGAAAGCCTTGCATATTGCCCCTGGTTTACAGCGAGCGTTTGACTTTCAGCAATGGACCTGCGCACCGAAAGGCGTTTTAAAAATCGCCAAGGAAGAGGCAAAGGACTGTGAAGTGAAAAACGCCTCCCCCATTATTTGTGGCAGCGACGTCAATAAAGAGGCGATTTCCATCGCGCAATACCACGCCAAGCGTGCAGGCGTAGAAAAATATATCCGCTTTTCCGTGGCGGACGCGCGAAAATTTACCAGCGATAAAAAGTACGGGATTTTATTATCCAATCCCCCTTACGGCGAACGTTTAAGCGAGGAAAAAGAGGTGCGCGCATTGATGCGGGATTTTGGCAACGCCTTCCGCTCTCTCCAAGATTGGAATGCCTATATCCTGACCTCTTTACCCGACTTTGAACGATACTTTGGGAAGAGCGCGGATAAGAAGAAAAAACTGTTCAACGCGAACCTGGTATGCGGATTTTACAGTTATTTTGGCAAACCGCCGAAAGCAGAGGATCAAAATAAACCAAAGAGGTAACGTATGTTAGATTATACAAGAAGCGTCTTGATACAGACGAAAGAGGACCTTAAAAAATTAGGGCTTCTTTGCAGCTTCGCCCTGCAATCCTTTCAAATCTTTTACCTGATTTACACCCTGTGCATTGGGTCGGGCATTTTGGCGGCAAACATCGCCCTGCTCGTCCTTTCCGCCTCATATTTAGGGGTGATGGTGTACGTCAATCGAAATGAAGCGAAAAAAGAAATCCGAAAAATTTTTAAGACCGTTTACCGTTGGGGGAAACGGTTGATTAAGCTGTTCACCCTCGGCGTTTCCGTATACGGCTTGTTTATTACCGCATCCGAACCCACCACCGTCAAAACGACCGTATCCATCATTTTGTTGGTATTTATGCTGTTGGGGTGGGTGCTCGATCTGTTGTTGGAAATATTGACCCGCATTGTGGAGAAACGAGGAAAGCTGTTTTTGGACGCCTTAAAAATGGACATTGAACCTGCTTATAAAGCCATCAATATCATACAAAAATTCCGTGGAAAAGAAATAAATCCAGAGCCCGTTTCCACCGATGCGAGAGAGAAAATTACACAGCTAAAGGAAACGCATATTGGCATTGAACCACCCACGAAAAAGGAATTAAAGGCTATGAAAAAAGCCGAAGCAAAAGCCTTGCAGTTGGCAAAAAAAGCGGAAAAGCTGCAAAAATAATTATGGACACCTTGAAAAATTTACGCATTTTTAATATCAATACAATTAAGGTTTTGGCGGCGGTATTTATGTTTATCGACCATTTGGGGTTGATGCTCTATCCCGACCTTTTGTGGCTGCGTATGATCGGCAGATTGTCGATGCCCCTCTTCGCCTTTGCCATCGCGGAAGGCTGCCGTTATACCCGAAACAAGTGGAAGCATTTCTTCCTACTGTTCGGCTTAGGCGCCGTCTGCCAAGCGGTGTATGCAATCGTCGATCCAAACAATCTGTATTTTGGGATTTTGATCACCTTTTCCTTCTCCACCCTGATGATTTACGCGATGCAGTTCGCAAAGAAATGCACCTTTGAAAAAGAGCGTAAATGGTGGGAAAGCACGCTGGCTTGGTTACTGTTTGCGGCGTTGGTTGCAGGGACGTATATCTTCTGTCAACATTTTACCGTCGATTACAAATTCTACGGCTGTATGCTGCCCGTGTTTGCCTCTATTTTTGACTTTCATCGAATACCTGCCCCCGACATAGTTAAAAAATTGGACGTTTTGCCCTTGCGTGTTTTGTGTATGGCAATCCCAATGATTCCCCTGCTGTTTGCGGGCGCAATGGGCATCCAAATCACTTGGTATTCGCTGCTTGCAATCCCGTTGCTACTATTATACAACGGTCAAAAAGGGAAGCGGAATATGAAGTATTTCTTCTATATATTCTATCCCGCGCATTTGGTGCTTTTAGAGGGCATCGTGGTCTTGACCTATTTATTGTAATCAAAAAAAGGAAGAGTTGACCTCTTCCTTTTTTACTTTGTAGATGATTCGTTATCTTACGGACATACCCATTTCGTAGGCGATTTGCATCAATTCGGGGCGGTTTACTACCTCCCCTTTTTCTTGCACGCCTTTGCCGTATAAAATTCCTTTTTCATCATAACCGTCAATGCACATCGCAAACCCGTGCATACAGGCAATGGTACCGTCCATCGTATCCTCGTCATCCTCTGCCGCGGTCGTGATATAGTACAAATCCTTATTGGCAATCTCCGTCCAACGCGCTACTGTGCGGTCAATAACCGTCTTTAATTGCGCGCACATTGAATAGAAATAAACGGGGCTGGATAAAACGAGGACGTCGCAATCGATAATTTTCTGTAAAATATCTCCCATATCATCGTTCAACGCGCATCTGCCCCCACTGTTTTTGCAAAAATAGCAACCCGTGCAAGGTGCAATTTTCTTTTCCGCAACGCGAATTTTTTCCACTTCGTTGCCCATTTCCAACGCGCCTTTGGCGAACTGATCGCATAAAATATCCGAATTTCCGCCCTTTCTGGGGCTGCCCGATAAAATCAATACTTTCTTCATTGCTTCCTCCGTATATAATAGAAAGCTCCCGTTGTTACCAACGGGAGCCAATTTCAAACGAGCTTATTTTGCGCAGTTTGCTTTCAAGATTGCAAGGTTATCCATGATTTCCTTAGGCATCTTGTCGCCGAAGTTTTCTGCATAGTATGCGGTGATTTCTTCTGCTTCTGCAGCCCAACGAGCCTTATCAACAACAAGGAGCTTATCAAGCGTTTCAGCCGTGATGTCGCAGTTTTCGATGTTGATATCCTTTGCGTAAGGAAGGTAACCGATAGCCGTTTCGCGAGCTTCTACCTTGTTTTCGCAACGATCGAGGATCCAGTCGAGTACGCGCATGTTGTCACCGAAGCCAGGCCACATGAAGTTGCCGTTTTCGTCCTGACGGAACCAGTTAACGTTGAAGATCTTAGGCTGTTTGCTTTCTTCTACTTTCGCGCCCATATCGATCCAGTGCTGGAAGTAACGGTCAACCGAGTAGCCCATGAAGGGTTTCATTGCCATGGGATCGTGACGAAGAACGCCTACTGCACCCGTAGCAGCTGCCGTCGTTTCGGAGGACATGATCGTACCAACGAACGTACCGTGGTTCCAGTCTCTCGACTGATATACAAGCGGGGTCGTGGTAGCTCTTCTACCGCCGAAGATGATCGCGGAAAGAGGCACACCTTCTTTCGAGTTGAATGCAGGCGAAATGCAAGGGCAATTTTCTGCGGGAGCAGTGAAACGGGAGTTGGGATGAGCGCCGCAGGT
>JAFWAN010000085.1 GCA_017507585.1 Clostridia bacterium | reverse complement strand
TCAAACGAACGGCAAAGCTCCACGTAGCCGTCCCCGTACGTAGGGGTGTAACCAAAGTTGACGTAGGTGCATTTTTCTTCTACGGTACCCGTTTCATACGCCGTTTCTACCGTATATTCTTCTACCCAACCCTCTTCATCCTTATCGCCAAGCTGACCAAGATAAGCGACAAGGTTTTCACTCAGCTTGCCGGAGGAAAGCTCTCCTTCGTCCACGTGATCGCTAAGATACAAACCTTCCGAACGCTTTATAAACACGTCCATATTGCTGGTGACGGGTTGATCAAAATCAATTTTTTCTTCGTACGCGTCGTTGGTATACGTACCCAAATAACGGAACCCTTCCACGATGGTCGCATCCTCCGTCATAAGGTCGCCGTTGAATACGTTTTCCGTCTTTACATACGTGCCGTTGACGTAATAATTGACCTCAAACAATTCTACCCAACGCGCATATAAGGTCATATCCCCTTCTACGCGGTCGTTTTTGAAATCCCATTGCGTGGTAAACTCTTTATCCGTATACCAACCGTATACGTGCAGGTTTGTGGGATTTTCTTCCAAAATATATACGCTAGGCGCAGGGATACGCTTGCCAAGATTTACCGTTTTATCTTTGACGGAGTTGGTTTGAAAGTTCGTATTGAGGTCAAAATGTACCACTGCCGACGTTTTTTCCACCGAAGATTCTTCATCCGTCTGCGATCCGCTTTCCGATGCAGATTCCGACTGCTGCGCGCTGCTGTCGTCTGCAAATAAGTTACACGCAGACGCTACGCCCGCAAAGCCTATCGACATCATCGCGGCAAGTAGAAACGTTAACCATTTTTTCTTCATAAGGATTACCCCCTATTTTTATAATTTTAAGCCCGCGGCAAATTCACCGCTCTTGAAATACTTCATAGAAATAATAACCGTGATGATCAACGGGAAGGACGAAATTAAATACATTGCGTACATCGACCCGTATTTTACGTCCATATTCGACACCGCCGATTCCATCGTGTTTGCCAACGTCTGTTTGTCTCCGCTGAGCAACAAGCTCGCCCAAAGGTATTCGTTATAAATCCCCGAGAAGCAGCCGACAAAATGATACAAAATGATGGGAAGTGCCAAAGGTACCGTGATCTTGATCAAAATAATCGCGTCGTTCGCGCCGTCCAATTTCGCGCTCTCGTACAAGGATTTAGGTTGCTGACCGAAGAAGGTCTTAAACAGGAACATACCCGTTACCTGACCGCCGCCGATGATGGGCAGCAAGTACCCAAAATGGCTGTTATCCAGACCGAATTTATCACGGATCAACGGCAACAGAATGGGATACCCGATGATCGAGGGCACCAACAGCACCGCGATGAACAGCATAAACACAGCGTCTTTAAAATAGAAGTTTTTAAAGGTCAAAATGTACGCCAGCACCGCGCTGATAACCGTTTGCCCGATTGCGCCGAGCAAGGACACCAAGATCGTAGAGAAATAATGATCCCCAATCGCCGCCCACGCCACGGTGAAATTGTTTTTCGCCGCCTGCGCAAACGAGGCAAGCTTGGGTAAGCTGAACGCGTTTGTCTGGACGTCAATGTCGGGCTTGAACGCGTTTACCAACGTCAAAAACAAGGGCAGGAAAGAGAATAATAAACAGAAGATAACCACCGTCAAAATACAAGCCTGCGCGAAATTCCTTTCATAAGGCATACGCAGTTTGTGTTTTTTCAAGTTCACGGGTTTCGTTTGTACGTTTTCTTGTATCATATCCATTACAAATCCTCCCCCATCGTATCCTTTTTCTGCATCTTGAAATTCATCGCAACCGCAAAGAACAGGAAGACGAAGATCAAGGTTGCGTACGCACTTGCCAAACCGTAGTTCGCTTCTTCCATCATCGCGCGGTACATCTTTTCCACCACCGTGGTCGTACCCGCCGATTTCAAAATATACGTACGCGCGTAATTTTGTACCGACCCAATAAAGGTCATAATAAATATGTATTTGATTTGAGGCATAATCAACGGTACGTCTATCAGGATAAACCGTTTGATAACCCCCAAACCTTCCAGCCAGCCCGCTTCGTGGTATTCGTGCGGGATATTGATCATACCGCCGTAGAAAATAAGATAACCGCCGACAAACGGGAAACCCATCAAAATCAATGCCCAACGGGAATAATCAATATTACTCATAAAGTAAATGGGATCGCCGGGGATCAACTGGTTGAAAATACCGTACGCGCCGTAAATACCTTCACGCCAAATCAACATACTCGCCATACCGGGGATGATCCCAGGGATAAACATCAACGAGCGGATCCAATTGGACGCCACCTGATTGCGGATCAAAATCAGTAAGAACGCAAAGATGACGGGAGGCACGATACCCAATATAAGGTCGAACACCAAGAAGAAGAGCATATTGCCCACCGACAGCCAGAAATCGCTGTGGAATACCTTAAAGTAGTTACCGAAATTGTTCCAAATCCACGTCGGCTCTTCACGGGTATAATTGAAGAAGGACATCGAGATTGCGCCGACCGCTTCGTAGTAACAGAACATAATCAGCAATACCACGAAAAATACCAACGCAAGGTATACGTATTTGTTTTTCTTGAAGTCGCGCTGAATACATTGCAGCTTATACATACCTCTATCCGTCTTTACCGCAAACAGCAGCCACAGCGCGATACCGCCGCACAAAACCGCCAACACCAAACAAATCACCAACGCCCAGGTCGTCAACGTCTTGTTTTCGTGCAAAGCAGGCTCAAAGCTGCACAGATAATAATAGGTTACCGTCGTTGCGTCCGTAGAGGTAACCTCGACTTGACGCCAAATCAAATTGACGCTGTTGTCCCGATTCCCCGTCAAACTGTACGCATTGTACGCACCCGTATAGGTATGCATAATTTCATAATCGTTTTTATCGTTCAAATCCAAAATGGAAAGGGTACGTTCGTTGTTGTATTTGATAAAGATGGTATTGGCAAACTTGTTGTAGCTGATGCCGTTCCCAAACGAGCTGAAATGTCTGCCCTCGCCGCAGTAACTGCTGTCAATACGCTTTGCAACGCCGTTGATCAGCGACGCGTTTTTCAAACCGTCCAAATCCGCCTTTTCCACGGCGTAAATATATCCGTCCGTGGCGTTGGCAAAATATGCCGTTTGGTTTTTCTTGGAATATACCGCGCCGTTGATGGTTGCGTCCCATTTTGCAATCGAATACTGCGTTTCATCCAACGTTTCTTCCGCCAACAATAACGAGCTAACGTTGCCCACGGTGTCCATATCACAGTAATGGCACCACGCCATATCCTCATTAAACGCTTTATCCGCTTGCTTTTTTGCATAATCTTGCGCATTTTTATTGAGCTGTGCATTCACTTTGCCGCCAAGCGTTTTATACCAATCTTTGATGGTATCCACGCTTGCGCTTTCGATTTCCGCCTCGGTATATTCGGGATTTTCCGCATTCATTTTCCCCTGCAATTTCTGCACGAAGAAATCTTTCTCTGCCTGCTGTTTTAACACTTGCCACTGATGCCCCTCTTCTTGCGCCAAAGGGAAGTAGTCCACGGCTTTGCCGTCCATAACGGCGTCTCTCAGCGCCGTACCCACTTTGATCATCATACCGCCGTCCACGAAAATATAAATATATTCCTCCGTGGCGTTGAAGGACAAAGGATTTTTCTGCAAAGGCTCCAATTTTTTATACGTAACCGCCGTTGCCCCTACGCCTTCTACTTCGTTGCTGATTAAACACAGCATTTTTTGACCGAGATACCCGCCCTGCAAATTGCCGACGGAATATTTGCGTACGTAGTTCGCGCCGTTCGCCTGCGCCCATACGTACAAATCGTCCTTCACATTGTCGATGGCTTTAAACGGCGTTTTTTCGGGCGCGAGGTAATAATCGTCCGTTACCGTCAGGTTTTCACCGTCGTCTTTCAATTTGAAAATATCACCGTAACCGTCGTACGCCAAAAAATACGTTTCCTCCAAATCGCCGATACAGGATACCGACCATTGGGTTAAACGCGCGTCAAAGCCCTCTTTATAATCCCCCTTTTCTTTCAATTTGTCCGCAATTTTGGACATAGAAAAGGTGGATATTTGCCGATTGCCGTCCGTTTCAAAACGGTACAGCGTGGACGTTTCTTTACTTAACAGAAAATAATCGTCCCCATCTTTCCCCTCGATCAATGATTGCAACTGTTCGCCGTTTTCGCCAAGCGCAGTAATTTCCTCCGTGTTGGGCAACAATACGCCGAACAAAATCGTCAAGCAGGTAAAGATGAAAAACAGAATCCCAAAAACGATATACGTTATCTTGGCATTTTTTCTGTCTTGATTGGTTACGTTTAAGCTCATATATACCTCTTAGCAGGTTAGCGCAGCCCTTTGCGGACTGCGCTTTGCCGTATCTTTTTTGTGATTATAAGTTATAGTTGGGATTCTTCCAGAAATCTTGAGGCCAACCGTTGTCCGCCAAGATATCGTTCATATCGGCGCGAACCGCCGTATCCCACTTCGACGCAAAGGCGTTTACCGTCAACGTCTGTGTTTCCGAAAGCCTGGTCATCAACAAGCCTTTCCAATAATCGCGGATAACGTTTTGCGTTTCTCTGTAACCGAGCGCGTATCTTACGCCCCAGCCCAAGAAAGGATTTGCGTCTACGTCGCCGTTGAAGGTGATCGTTTCGTTGCTTTCATCAAAGAACTGCTTCCATTCTGCAGGGAATACAACCAATTCGTTCTTAACCGAGGTCAAGCCCTTAGGCACCTCGCCTGCCGCCGCCAAGCCTTGATAATAAATCGTCTGACCGTAGGGCGACATAACGAATTTGATAAAGTCCTTATTCAATTCATTCTGCGCAGAATTGGTATGGTTGATGATGGAAAGGAAACCGCCGTTACCGCCGATATCGCGGGTAATCGTGTTTTCGTTGTCTACGATGTCCTCTCCTGCAAATTCACCGCTGGTATATTTACCCGAAATCATTTGAGGATAGTCAAAGTAACCCAATTCCAATTCCTTCGATTTTTCATACGTGATACCAAAGCCTTGGTAATCGAGGATGATTTGAGGAGAATTTACGCCGTGCGCCTGCGTTTCAAATTCGTCGCGGAGCGCGCTGAACTCGGTCGAGTCAACGTTGTTCATCAAATACCCTTTCATCTTTGCGAGGTTGCCTACAAAGTCGCGGTATACTTCGCTGGTCAAGCCAACGTAGCCCTTACCGAACGAGCAATCCGTGTCGAACATCATATTCAGCACCTTTGCGTGCTTTACGCTGTAGCCCGTGTTGTTTTCAACAACGGTTGCCACGGGGTCGTAGCCGCCCCATTCGGAGCCAGCTTCGCCGTCCATAATGTATTTGTAGAACTGACGGTAGTAGTAGTCGCCGTATACACGAAGCAACCAAGTAAACTGCAACGAGTCGATACTTGCGTTACAGAGCGTAATCCCCAAAGGATTGGTGTACCCTGCCTTTTGCATACAATCGCAAAGCTCGATCAAATCGTCCCAAGTAACGGGATATGCCTCTTCGCCGTCGTCGTTCTTATAACCCTGCTGTACCGCTGCGTCAAACGCCGTATCGTTGATAAACCAGCAGGTCTGCATAATTTCACTGTTCAATATGTAGGTATCTTCCCCCGTTGCCGCTTCCTTCGTGCGGTATGCCGCAGGCTGCAATACGCTGGACCATTGTACATTTTCACCGCAGTAAGGGTTGTACGCGTCGATACCTGCCGTCATCATAATACAACGGTCTTCCGTCGAACCGTAACCAAGGTTCCCTTCTACGATATCCCAATCGGTGTTCATATTCAACAATTCAGCGTTCAAACGTTCCGAATATCTCGATCCCGAAAATTCGGTATTGATATTGACAACGACGTCGCCGCCCTGCAATCTTTCATATTCCTTCGCCAAAGCCTTCCAACCGTCTTGCGTGCCTTCGAAGTCCAGCGCAACGTCGATTTTACCCGACAGCTGCTTAATCGAGTTTTTATGAGGTAAGTAGTTTGCGTTGAAGCCTGCGCCCAACTTGTCTACGCCGAGGGGATCTACCGTGATCATACCCTTGGGGGTTTCGTCGCCCGCGCTGCCTCCTACACTGCTGCCGCCCGTACTGCTGTCGCTTGCGCTGCTGCCGCCCGTGCTGGTACCGCCGCCAAAACACGACGTAACGGTAAACGCCATCAAAAGACAGGTCAGCCAAGCCATAGCTTTGTTCAATATTTTTCTCTTCATACAATCCTCCTGATGTGATGTATTTGTTTTCTTTTTAGCTCTACGAACAAAATCACGTCCGCTTCCTACTTTACATTATAAAGAAACAATCTCGTTTTGTCAATAGCAATTCTTATCCTATATATTACAATTTTTGTCATTTCATTTTTTTGAAATTGCCTTTTTTTACATTATATAATAATATAAGGCACATTTTTTTTGTAAAAACTTGACAAATTTTAACTTTTGTGTTACAATGCAAACCATGGATAAAGCAATCAACACAACTTCATTTTCCAATCCCACGTACGACAACCTGGCGGACGCGCCCTTTTATCTGTTCTTTAAAAAGGAGACCTTTCTTTTGGACGTGCCCCATTACCATGACAGCGTGGAGATCGTCTATATGATCCGCGGAAAGGCAAAAACCTACGTCAACGGTACCTCGTACGAGTTTTCGGAAGGCGACATCTCCATCTGCAATACCCAGCAGGTGCATTTTTACGAGAACTATCCGCAGGAGAAATTGGCGTTTTGCGTGGTGCTTAGTAACAAATACACCCACGATTTCCGTCAGGTACATAAAAACACCACCTTTCCCTCCCTGCTGACGAACAAGGAGCATAACGCGAAGGTGTTTCAATTGCTGAGCGAATGGTTTAATTTGAAAGACCGCACCTTTTTGACCGATTGCGCGTATGCCAATCTGCTTTTGGATATGCTGGTGAAGCTGTACGGCTTTTCCGATGCAAAAGCCGTCAACCCTCTCAACGAAACCGCCATCAAATTGGTCAACTACGTCAACGAAAATTACGCCCAGCCCATTACCTTGCAATCGGCGGCAAAGCATTTTGGGTACTCGACGGAGTATTTTTCCAAGATGTTCAAACACGCGGTTGGGAAAAACTTTCTCGCCTTTTTGAACACCACCCGCACCCAACAAGCGAAAAAAATGCTTGCCGATCCTAAGCGGAAATACACCCTGCACGAAATCTGTACCGCGTGCGGTTTTAACAACACCGTTTCCTTGTACCGCAATTTAAAGCGGTTGAACAATTCGCCTGATTTTATATCCGATTGAGGTATGCCGTGTGCGCATTCAACGCGTACCTGCCCCCTATCTAACGCAAAAACCGCCCTTTGTTTTTGGGTGGTTTTTTGTTTGTAAAAGGTATAAAAAAAGGATTGCGCCGAGGCAATCCTTTTTTGTCGTTGTATCCGCCTTTACCACACGGCAATATCGCCGTTTTCATCATAGTGCCAATACTTGCCCGCTTCCGCAGGCTCCGTTTCGCTGTAATAATACCGCGTTGCGCTTGTCAAGTAGCTATTATCATAACCATCAATCGAAATGCCTGACCAATCGCTTGCCGTACCTTTGTAATATACGCTGGTCAAGCTGTAGCAATAAGCGAACGCAGACATACCAATCGAGGTTACACCGTCGGGGATTTCTATTTTTGTAAGGGTTGAATTGCTGGAAAATGCACCTTTTACAATCACCTTGCAAGCTTCGTGTACGGTATAAGATTTTTTCGCCGTTGCATATTGATACAGATAATGGTAGGGGTTATCTTTCGTCCCTAAATATCGGCAACCGTCATATTCGTGATAGATACTGGAAGGGCAACCAAAGAACACATAATCACCAATCGAGGTTACGCCCTCGCCGATGACCACGCTGGTCAAGCTTCTACATTCAGAGAACACATACGCACTAATCGAGGTTACACCGTCGCCGATGACCACGCTGGTCAAGCTGGTGCAATAATAGAACGCATAATTACCAATCGAGGTTACACTGTCGGGGATATCCACGCTGGTCAATCTGGTGCAACTACGGAACGCATAAGAACCAATGCTTTCACAAACGCTGCCTTCTTCAAAAATTACGCTTACAATTTTAGGCGCATAGGAAGAAGAAGAGTAAGGATCGAACATATACGCAGGGATTTTCTTTACGTTTGCACCGATGGTTACCGT
>JAFWAN010000084.1 GCA_017507585.1 Clostridia bacterium | reverse complement strand
GCACCTTCTACTGTAGAAAAAGCAGAAGAAAAAATGGAAAAAGCTGGCTATACGGTTCTTGCTTATGAAAAAAAGGAAGAAGGCAGTGTAGGTGGCTTTATTGCAAAGAAGGGTATTGTCGGCGGCGAAATGCTTACGGCTATCTTATTTGAATCGAAAGATGCAGCAAGCGACTTCTATGGTACGTATTCCCAAATTGATACCAATGCAGTATTGGATGGCAAGTGGGTTTACTCCGGTTCCGAAGAAGCAGTAAAAGCTTTCACGGCTATGTTCTAATCCATTAAAAAACGTAAAGCGGATGCCAAGGCATCCGCTTTCTTTTTTTGGCTTTATTGGGCGTGGATATATTATAGGATAAAATATATCCATACGTTTGACCTTTTTGCATATTTGTGATATAATGTTAGTATATTACCAACAAAGGAGAAGAGTTATGCAAAAGTTTGCAATCATTACAGACTCGTGCGGGAACTTGAACGCCGCCTTGCGAGAAAAATACGATTTGCATTACATTCCCACCCGTTTTTATTATAAGGATCAAGAATGTATTGACGATACGGATTGGCAAGGCGTGCCTTTAAAAGATTTTTACGATTACTTACGCGCGGGCAACCGTATTTTGACGTCGCAGATTTCCGCTGTGGCGTGTGCGGAAACCTTTGAAAAATTTTTGCAAGAGGGGTATGATATCCTGTCGTTGTCTGCGTCTGAGGTGTTGACGAGCTGCGTCAATGTTTGCCGTAGCACCGCGGAAAAATTGCTTAAACAATACCCCGAAAGAAAAATCGTTTGTATCAATACCACGATCAGCGGCGGCGGGTTGGCGTTGCTTTGCGTGCAAGCGTCGAAGCTGCGCGCAGCAGGAAAAACCTTAGAGGAAACGGCGGCTTGGGTTGAGGAAAATAAAAAGTACGTTAACCAAGAGGGCACGGTCGAGGATTTGGCGTATTTGAAGCGCGCGGGCAGAATTTCCGCGTCCAAAGCGCTGCTTGGTACGCTGTTCCACGTAAAACCGATCGTCATTTCCGACATACACGGCTACAACGTATCCGTGGAAAAAGTAAAAGGCAGACAAAACTCGTTAAACCGTACGATAGAGCGTGTGGTGGAAAAATATGTACCTATGGACGGTATCGACGTGTATATCACGCAGGCGGATTGTCCCGATGAGGCTTTGATGATGAAACAAACCTTGATGGAAAAATTGGATTTACCTGAGGAAAGAGTGCATATATTGTGTTTAAATGCGGTTATGAGCGCTTCGGTGGGTCCCGGTATGCTCGGCGTTTTCTTCTACGGTAAAGAAATCACGTACAATTCAAAGGTGAACGGATGAAACAAAAGGAAATCAAATGGAAAATGCCCCCAAAAAAACAACCGATTTGGCGTTGCTTTAAATGGATCGTCAATCCCTTTTTCAAGGTAAAGGTGGAATTTACGGACGAGCATTTCCCCAACAAATGTATCATTATCTCTAACCATAACAACAAAAAAGGGCCTATGGTATACGAAATCAGCTTGCCCATTCGTCACGCTACTTGGGGCGCGTATCAGATGCTTGGCGGGTACAAAATGCGTTTCAAATACCTGCGCGACGTACTGTATATCCAAAAGAACCATCTTAAAAAAGGAAAAGCTACGTTCAAGGCGGGTTTTGAGGCGATTTTCTCTATCTATACCTACCGCGGAATGAAGGTGATTCCCTCTTTCCCCGACGCGCGTTTCCGTAAGACGCTGCATTACAGTATGGATTGTTTGGACGCGGGTATGGCAGTATCTATGTATCCCGAGGATTCGGGCGATGGATACTTTGACGAAATGAAACATTTCTTCTCGGGATTTGTAATGTTGGCGGAACAGTATTACAAAAAGACGGGGGAAGATTTACCCATTTTCCCGATGTATTACGGAAGAAAGAAAAAGAAGATTGTGGTTGGGAAACCTTTGTACGTGCAAGATTTTGTGAAGCAGGGTTTAAAACGTGACGAAATTGCGGATAAATTCCGTTTAGAGGTCAATCAACTGTATTACGATCATTTTCAAGAATAAACCAAAAATCGACCGTTTTTTGCGGTCGATTTTTTATAAACGTAGGGGGCAGGTATCGATTGAAAGCCAAAAATGCCCCACCGTGTACGCAATGAAAAAGGGAAGAGCTTGTGGGCCCTTCCCTTGATTTTTAATGCTGTCTGCAAGACACTCTTGCTTAGAATTCGATTTTTTCTTCGATATACTTGATTGCGTCGTCGACGGACACACGGATTTGTTCCATGCTGTCACGATCGCGTACGGTTACAGTATTGTCTTCCAAGGTCTGGAAATCGATGGTTACGCAGAACGGCGTACCGATTTCGTCTTGACGGCGGTAGCGTTTCCCGATCGAACCCGTCACGTCGTAGGTGGTAGGGAACTTCTTTGCCATCTTCGCATAAATCGCATCTGCAGGTTCTGCCAAGTTCTTCTGCAAGGGCAATACGGCGCATTTGTAAGGCGCAAGCGCAGGGTGTAAACGAAGTACGGTACGTACGTCGTTCTTTTCTGCATCCACCACTTCTTCATCGTAAGCGTCGGTCAAGAATGCAAGCACTACGCGGTCAGCACCGAGCGAGGGCTCTACAACGTAGGGTACGTATCTTTCGTTGGTCACGGGATCGAGATAGGTGATGGGTTTACCGCATTCTTTCGCGTGCTGGGACAAGTCGTAATCCGTTCTGTCCGCAATCCCCCAAAGCTCGCCCCAACCGAACGCGAATTTATATTCAAAGTCCGTGGTCGCTTTCGAATAGAAGCAAAGCTCTTCAGGCGAGTGGTCGCGAAGGTGCAGGTTTTCTTCCTTCATACCGAGGGAGAGCAGCCAATTTTTACAGAAATCCTTCCAATAAGCAAACCATTCGAGGTCGGTGCCGGGTTTGCAGAAAAATTCAAGCTCCATTTGTTCAAATTCACGGGTACGGAAGGTAAAATTGCCGGGCGTGATTTCGTTACGGAAGGATTTACCGATTTGACCGATACCGAAAGGCACGCGCATACGGGTGGAACGCTGAACGTTTTCAAAGTTCACGAAAATACCTTGCGCCGTTTCAGGACGGAGATATACGGTATTTGCCGAATCCTCGGTAACGCCTTGGAAGGTCTTAAACATCAGGTTGAATTTTCTAATCGAAGTGAAATCGGAATTGCCGCAGATGGGGCAAGCCAATTTATGTTCGGTGATGAACGCCTCCAAAGCGTCGTTGTCCATCGCTTCTACCTTAACGTTCAAACCCTTTTTCGCCACGTAATTTTCCACAAGGTTGTCCGCGCGGTGACGGGCTTTACAGCTTTTACAATCCATCAAAGGATCGGAGAAACCGCCGAGGTGCCCAGACGCCTGCCAGGTGCGCGTGTTCATCAAAATCGCGCAATCCACACCCGTATTGTAGGGGTTTTCTTGAATGAATTTCTTCCACCAAGCTCTCTTTACGTTATTTTTCAGCTCTACGCCCAAAGGACCGTAATCCCAGGTGTTTGCAAGCCCGCCGTAAATTTCACTGCCGGGGAAGATGAACCCTCTGTTTTTACAAAGGGAAACGAGTTTTTCCATTGTTACTGCTCTTTTTTCAGCCATAACCGTATTAACCTCTCGATAAAAATTTTATACGCTATAATTATACGATATTTTTCAAGGGGAAGTCAAATAAAAGGGAAAGAGTTTTGTAAAAAAGTTTTTCAACCCCTTATGTTTTTTATAAAAAAACAAAATTGGTAAAATTTTTTGCAAAAAAGTCAAAAAAATCGAAAAAAAATGCCTCAGAACTATTCCATTTTTCACGATTATGTGTTATAATATTATGACTAATATTATATACAATGCCAAAATATAGCCTGAAAGGAGAGAGAAAACGAATGCTGTCGGATATCGAAATTGCAGAAAGCGCCGAATTGATTGACATACGCGAAGTTGCGAAAAAGTTAAACCTTACTGAGGATAATTTGGAGCTGTATGGGAAATATAAAGCCAAGATCACCTTATCCAAAGACGCAAAGCGTAGCGCAAAGCTGATTTTGGTCACTGCAATCAACCCCACGTCGTCGGGCGAGGGGAAAACGACGGTATCGATCGGGCTTGCCGACGGCTTGTCCAAGCTTGGCAAGCGCGCGTGCCTTGCTTTGAGAGAGCCTTCTCTTGGCCCCGTGTTCGGGATCAAAGGCGGCGCGGCGGGCGGTGGCTATGCGCAGGTGGTGCCCATGTCCGAGATCAATTTGCATTTTACGGGCGACTTACACGCGATCACGGCGGCAAACAATCTTTTGTGCGCCTTGATGGACAACCATATTTTCCGCGGAAACGAATTAAAAATCGACGTCAACAACATCTATTTCCACCGCTGTATGGATATGAACGAACGTCAGCTGATCAACGTGACGAT
>JAFWAN010000083.1 GCA_017507585.1 Clostridia bacterium | reverse complement strand
TTAAAAGCAGAAAAAGTCGCTCACCTCCTCAAAGAATACGAAAAGCAGCAGGAAGAGCGGGCGCGTATGCAAGAATACGTGGACAGAAACCTCGTCCGCGCCTCCACCACGAAAATGGCACAATCGCGTAGGCTGGCGTTGGAAAAAATGGAGCTTGTGGAAAAGCCCGCCCTGCCTCCCACGCCGCCTCGTTTCGTTTTCACCTATACGGACAAACCGTACGAGAGAGTGTTGGAGGTGGAAAACCTTTTCTTAAACGCAGGCGAAAAAAACTTGCTCGAAAACGCCTCTTTCTCCCTGATGCGCGGTGAAAAATGCGCCGTCGTGGGCGACAACGGCACGGGAAAATCCACCTTAGTCAAAGAAATTGTCAAAGGTAAAAATCCTGCGGTACGCTTGGGACGATTTGTCAAAATCGCTTGCTACGATCAGGAAAACGCCAATCTCGACCTATCCGCTTCCGTCTTGGAAGAGCTGTGGGGACGACACGTCACTTGGGACCAAACGCGGGTGCGCAATATCTTGGCGCAGGCGGGCTTGATCGCTGAAGATATGGACAAAAAAGTCCGTATGCTGTCGGGTGGTGAGCGCGCGAAACTCGCCCTTGCCGTCTTTGAGTGCGAAAACGGCAATTTTCTAATCTTGGACGAACCGACCAACCATTTGGATTTGCCTGCAAGAGAGAGCTTGGAAAGCGCGCTGAAAGCCTTTGACGGTACGGTGCTGTTTGTATCGCACGACCGCTACTTCATCCAAGCCCTGGCAGGAAAAATCTTAGAATTGGAAGATGGCAAGGCTACCCAATACGCTTGTACCTACGACGCGTACCGCGCGCAAAAAATCGCCGCAAAAGAAGCGATGAAGACCGTTCAAGGCGTACCTGCCCCCTCCATTTCGACAAGTTCTGACAAAAAAGAGAGCTACTACCGCACGAAAGAAGAACGCGCGGCGGACGCGCGCAGAAAGACGCGCATCAAAAAAATCGAGGAAGAAATCGCCGCCTTGGAAACGGAAGATGCTGACCTCAACGCCGCCCTTTCCGACCCTATGGTTACTGCAAATTTTACTCTATTGACGGAAAAATGCAACCGCTTGGAAGAAATCAAAAATCTTTTGGACGCATTGTACGCCGAATATGAAACCTTGATCGGATAATTTTTTTCGTATTTTCACAAAAACCTCTTGACAATGATATGATAATGTGATATCATTTTAATATCAAATCCATTGGAGGTTTTGTTATGAAAGAAATTATTTTAACCAATAAAAAACATGGCATGCGTACACTGCTTCTCTTTTCGTTGCTTGAATTGTTGGCAATTGTAGGCTGTATTGCCTTGGGGGTAATCGCAGAAGAAAGCGCAAGCGGACAGGATGAACCCTTTTATATCGCAGGCTGTATCGCGTGCGGCATACTTATGTGTATTGCATGGATTCCCCTCGTCGGTTTGCGTGTTTTGAAACCGCAGGAAGCGCTTGCTTTGACTTTATTCGGTAAATACGTAGGCACCCTGAAAGGCGAAGGTTTTTATGCCATCAATCCTTTCTGTGTGGCAGTCAACCCTGCTTCGTTGACGAAACTCAATCAAAGCGGCGACGTTGGCAAACACAACGGTGTTACCGACGACAAATTGAAACTCAACATTAACGCAATTCCCGATAAAAAGATTTCTTTGAAAATTATGACCCTCAACAACAACCGCCAAAAAATCAACGATTGTTTGGGTAACCCCGTAGAAATCGGAATCGCGGTGATGTGGCGCGTGGTTGATACCGCAAAAGCAGTATTCAACGTAGACAATTACAAAGAATATCTCTCTTTACAATGCGACAGCGCACTTCGTAACGTAGTACGTATTTACCCTTACGACGTAGCTCCTGGCGTAGACACAACGGGCGACGGCGTCGCAGACGACGGCAGCTTGCGTGGGTCCAGTGAAGTGGTTGCTTCGCGTATCCGTGACGAAATTCAAGCGCGCGTAGACGAAGCAGGCATTGAAATCATCGAGGCGCGCATCACCTATCTTGCCTATGCACCTGAAATTGCGGCGGTTATGTTGCAACGTCAACAGGCATCTGCAATCATCGACGCAAGAAAGATGATCGTAGACGGCGCAGTCGGCATGGTAGAAATGGCATTGGAACGCTTGAACAGCGGTGGCTTGGTCGCATTGGATGAAGAAAGAAAAGCCGCCATGGTATCCAACCTTTTGGTGGTACTTTGCGGCAATCACGACGCGCAGCCCATCGTCAATACGGGCAGCTTATATTGATACAATTTTTACACAAAATCCTTAAAATGCACAAGGCAGGTACGA
>JAFWAN010000082.1 GCA_017507585.1 Clostridia bacterium | reverse complement strand
CGTCGAAGTTGGGGATCAAATCCACCGTTTCCTTGTCCAAATCACGGAGCATTTCCGATGCCAGCTTCGACAGCTTCGCTTCGGTGTAACGCATAGCCGCCGCCCCGTCGCCGTCTACGGACCCAAAGTTACCGTGACCGTAAACCAGGGGGAAGTTGATGGTAAATTCCTGCGCCAAACGCACGAGAGCGTCGTATACGGAGCTGTCGCCGTGCGGGTGATATTTACCCATACAGTCACCGACGATACGCGCGCACTTTCTGGTCGCTTTGTCATTGTAAAGCCCCATTTCGTGCATCGAGTATAAAATACGTCTGTGTACAGGTTTCAAACCGTCGCGAACGTCAGGGATCGCACGGGATTTATTAACCGCCATCGCATAGGCAATAAACGAGCGTTTTAACTCGTCGTCGACCTCAATGTCGAGCATTTTTGTCATTTCCAGAGTTTTCTTAAACTCTTCGGTTAATTCTGGGCTGGTTTCTTTCTTAGCCATTTTCTTTTCTCCTTAAAAGACCCTTGCTTGTTAATATTGTATAAGGTAAAACGCAGAGATGCGAGCAAGACGAGGAGGGCGCGGATTTTCCGATGGGAGCGTACATAGACGTACGTGAGCGAGGAAAAACGTAAACCCGACAACGTATTGCGATGCATATATGCGTTTTAGACGTCGAGGTCTGTTACCAAAGATGCATTCTCTTCGATAAACTTTCTTCTAAGCTCAGGGTTTTCACCCATCAACATCGAGAACATTTGGTCCGCCTCCGCCGCGTCCTTCATCGTGACGCGGATCAAGGTGCGCGTTGCGGGATTCATCGTCGTATCCCACAACTGTTCTTTACTCATTTCGCCCAACCCTTTATAACGTTGGTATTCTACCTTACCCGTTGCATTCTTGTCGTATTCGAGTTTTTCTTCTTCCGAATACAAGTAATCGTCGTGGCCCTTGACGGTTGCTTTGTAAAGGGGCGGCTTTGCCGAATACACGTGACCGTGTTCAATCAAAGGACGCATATAACGGAATAAGAAGGTGTACAACAAAATACGGATATGCGCGCCGTCTACGTCGGCATCGGTCATAGAGATGATTCTGTCATAACGCAATTTGCTTTCGTCGAAATCGTCCAAGATACCGCACCCGAACGCCGTAATCATCGATTTGATTTCTTCGTTTTCCAACACGCGGTTCAAGCGCACTTTTTCTACGTTCAGGATTTTACCGCGTAAGGGCAAAATCGCTTGGAAGCGTCTGTCACGGCCCTGCTTTGCCGTACCGCCTGCCGAGTCGCCCTCTACGATGTAAATTTCGCAAAGCTCGCTTCTTCTATCCGAACAATCCGCCAATTTGCCAGGCAGCGTCGTCGAACCCAAAACGCCCTTTCTTCTCGTCAATTCACGGGCGTTTCTCGCCGCGTCGCGCGCCTTTTGCGCCGTGATACAGCGAAGCACCAATTCTTTCGCGATGGACGGGTTTTCTTCCAAGAAAGTAGCCATATGCTCGGTAACGCATTTGTTTACGAAGGTACGAATGGTCGAGTTGTTCAGCTTGTCCTTCGTCTGCGATTCAAACTGCGCGTTGATCAATTTTACGGATACGACCGCCGTGATACCTTCACGCACGTCCTCACCCGTCAATCTGTCGCTGTCTTTCAAGATATTTTGCTTTCTGCCCGCGTCGTTGATGACTTTGGTGAGCGCCATCTTCAAGCCTTCTACGTGCGTACCGCCGTCAATCGTGTTGACGTTGTTTGCGTAGCTGTAAATGACTTCGTTGTACGATTCATTGTACTGAATCGCCACTTCGCACACGGTATCCCCTTCCTGCTCTTCAAAATACACGGGCGCGGGGAACAGCAATTCTTCACGGTTTTTGTTCAATTCTTCCACGAACGAACAAATACCGCCTTCATAGCAGAACGAGTCCTCTTGCTCCTGACCTTGTCTTGCGTCTTTTAAGGTGATACGCAAGCCTTTATTAAGGTAAGCCAGCTCGCGCAGTCTACCCTTTAAGGTATCATAATTAAATATGGTCGTTTCGAAAATTTCCGCGTCGGGCATAAAGGTAACGATCGTCCCCATATCTTCCGTTTCGCCGATAACCTGCACGCTGCGCTGAGGCACACCGCGGTTGTACACCTGCTTGAAGATTTTCCCTTCGTGGCGAACCTCCGCCTCCAACCATTCGGACAAAGCGTTTACCGCTTTGACACCGACGCCGTGCAAACCGCTGGATACCTTATAACCAGAATCCCCGCCGAACTTACCGCCTGCGTTGACCTTGGTAAAGACAACCTCCAACGTCGAAATCCCTTCCTTGGGGTGAATACCCGTGGGGATACCGCGTCCGTTGTCCTGTACGGTACAGCTGCCGTCGTCATTGATCGTCACCTCGATATGCGTACAATATCCCGCCAACGCTTCGTCAATCGAGTTGTCGACGACTTCGTGTACGAGGTGGTGCAACCCCTTGGCGTCCGTGGATGAAATGTACATACCGGGACGTTTTCTGATGTGTTCCAGACCGTCTAAAACCTGGATTTGCTCCGCGCCGTATTCGGCTTCTACTCTTTCCGCCATAAGCTTTGTTCTCCATTCCGCTTTCCCTTTTTTATTTAAAAAGGGAAAATCGTTATTTTACTCCACCATTATACCATACTTTTTTTGAAATGTACAGCGTTTGAAGAAAACTTTTTCTCTCTTTTGTAACAATTTTTTATTTTTATCCCAAAATCGCCCCAAAAAATAAAAAAGATCTCCGTCTTGATAAAATATTCAGCCGCTTTTATAGCGGGAAAATTAACGGTAAATAAAAGAGCGTTTGCGTTGAAGATATCTTTTTATTTTTTACGGAGAAATTTTCTCGGTTATTGACATTTTATCAGCAGTATGTTATAATACCAATGAGGTAAGTTATGAGCTACTATGAACTGCAAGCAGAACAAAAAGGATATTGCTATTTTTATAAGCGGGAGCCGTTTGAAACCCCCGCGCATTTTCACGGCTCTATCGAGTTGCTGTTTGTCGAATCGGGTGAATTACTCATCACCATCGACGGCGAAATGCGCGTATTAAAGCAGGGCGAGGG
>JAFWAN010000009.1 GCA_017507585.1 Clostridia bacterium | reverse complement strand
TGGCAACCAAGGATAATCCCTTAAAAATTGTTATGGAAAACGTTTCGGTGCATTTCCAAGCCCCGCGAGGACAAAAGGAGCTATTTACGGTAGAAGAAAACTCTTTTATAAGTGTTGTTAAAGAAGATTAAAAGTAATAAAACGGCTTGCGGGGTTCAAGTCAGTAGTAAAAATCGGTTCACTGCATAATCGTTTGTAATAGACACGCAGGCGCATCCTTTATGGGTGCGTTTTGCGCATTTATAAAACGGATTTTTGTGAAACACTTGCTTTTGTTTATCTATTATGCTATAATGTTAAAAAATTTACCAATATAGATAAGGAAAAAGAGTATGTCAGCAGAACTTTTTGGAATAGAGCATTTCACTTACATAGGGATTACCGCCGTACTTGCAGGAGCGGGCTTATTTTGCGCAAGGAAATTTGCCAAAACAGAAAAAGCGCAAAACGTTATTTTAAAAAGCTTAGCGCTTGCCTTGCTGATTTCTATTCTTACCAATCGGCTTTCGCAGGTTTTCAGATATGGAACGACGAGGTGGGAACAGATTATCCCCGATAGTTATTGCGGTTTAACCAGTCTTGCGCTTTCGATTGCTGTACTTTTTGGAAAAAAGGACAACGATGCGTACCATTTCCTTTGGATTCTTGCGCTTTTCGGCGGAATTTCTACGGTGGTATACGCGACGTTTCTTGATCAAGGACCTACCATTTTTTATCTGCCCACCATTTCAGGACTTCTGCATCACAGTTTTTCCGCAACGCTCGCGATTGCGCTTTTATTGTTTAAACAAATCCATATCACCTATAAAAAGTGGTATTGTACGCTGTTCGGATTTACCTGCTATCTGTCCTTGGGGGCGTTCCTCATCGGCTGTTTGGGACTTTCGGACGCATTCCACATCTATACGCCCTTGATCTCCGATTCGCCTTTAACCACGTGGGTTATGGCGCCTATTTACGCAGTTTGTTATACCCTGTTGCTTTTGACCATAGAGTTGGTACGAAAGCATATCACCAAGAAAAAATCCGCAAAGAAAGCGCATTGCAATAAATTCGTTTAAAAAAATAGGTGTTGTTCCAAAAACGAGTTGGTGAAACTCATTAAGGACAACACCTATTTTTATTGTAAAAATAAGAGGATAGACTTAATTTAAGAGGGCGATTGCCAAATTGAGATAGCCTGCAAAGGTCACCCAAAGCAAATAGGGCAGTTGCAGCCACGCCGCCGTTTTATTGATTTTGTAATATTTGATGATGGTAAGGATAATCGACAGCCAAAGCGCGACAAGGATGACAAAGGACACGATGAAAGATTGCATATTAAAGAAAAATATGCTCCACGAAAAATTGAGAACAAGGCTGACGGCATAGATAAAAAGTGCATCGTCTTTTTGTGGGGAATCGCTGGTAAAAACGATTGCCGCGCTGATGCCCATCAAAATAAATAAGACCGTCCATACAACGGGGAACAGCCAGCCTGGCGGGGATAAGGGCGGCGGGTTGATTTTGTCGTAGATATTCATATTATTGGCGGTTGCCAAAGCGGACAAGCCGCCGACCGTTAAAGCAAGTAAAATCGACAAGATATAAGGTTTTGCTTTTTTCATAAAATTATTATATGCACACGCGTTTAGAATATGCGATGAAAGGAAGATAAAACTTTTATCGCTATCGCACATATAAAAAATGTTATTTCAAAAGGTTGCTTTATTTTTTTTACTATGCTATAATACAAATATCGACATTATTCGACTTCTTTAAAGGAGAAAATTATGAAAGGATTTGCGAAACTTGTAGGCTTTGACAAAAAACAAACCTCGGTCAAGACGGAAATTGTATCGGGTGTCGTTACCTTTTTGGCGATGGCGTATATTTTAACCCTCAATCCGTTGTTGATGCTGAACTTGTTCGATCCCACCAGCCAATACGGTTATTTATATTCTTCCGTATTCGTAGCAACGGCATTGGGCGGCTTTATTGGTACGCTGTTGATGGCGATTTATGCAAAATTGCCTTTGGCGCAGGCGCCGGGGCTTGGCTTAAACTCGATGGTAGGCGGCTTGCTCGGCGGCAGCTTGATCGGGTTCTCGCTCTCGTTCGGCAACGCGATGTTGCTCGTGTTCGCTTCGGGTGTTTTGTTCTTGCTTTTGAGCATTTTCAGAATTCACGGAGTTTCCATCCGTGAAATTATTTACAAGGCGATTCCCGAATCGGTTAGACGTGCGATTTCGGTCGGTATCGGTTTGTTTATCGCAATCATCGGTTTGGCAAACGCAGGTATCGTAACGGCAGGGGACGGAACGGTCATCGGTATGGTGAAATTCTCCTCTTGGAATATGTCTGTGATCGGTCCTGCATTGGTATGCTTGGTTGGTTTTTTCGTGATTGCCGTACTTTCTCACTTTAACGTAAAAGGCGCGGTCATCATTGGTATTATCGCCGCAACGTTGTTCGGTATGATTCCCGCGGTTGGCGTAACGAAGTGGTCGGGCGAATCCTGGAAGTTCTGGGAACATTTCCAAGGCTTCTTCTCTATGGACACGAAAGAGGGCGGCACCTTCCTTGCCGTATTTACGGAAGGGTTTAAATTCGAGGCAGGCGTGCCTATTATGTCGTTGATCATGGTTGTCATCACTTTCTGTATGGTGGATATGTTTGACACGATGGGTACTTGCGTAGGTTGTTGCTCTGCGGCAGGGCTTATGACCGAAGACGGTGTGCCCGTAAGATACAATAAAATTATGGTTGCGGACTCGGTAGCGACGGCGGTTGGGTCTTTGTTGGGTACTTCTACTGTAACGACCTTTGTAGAATCGGGCGCAGGGATTTCTGCAGGCGGTAAAACGGGGTTGACGGCGTTTACCACCGCTTGCTTGTTCTTACTGTCCATATTCTTGTTGCCTTTGTTCGCGTCCATTCCTGGCGCGGCGGCGGCTTCGGCGTTGATTTGGGTAGGCTGCTTGATGCTGAAAGGCGTGAAGGACGTAAAGGTGGACAGCGTGAAGGATTTTGTACCTTCTTTCTTAACCATTGCAATGATGCCTTTCGGTTATTCGATCACCACGGGTATCGGTTTGGGTATCCTTTCCTACGTATTGATTGCTATTTGCGATTATCTTGTAAAATTGATTCAGTATGCAGTCAGCAAGAAAGAGGACAAGGTAAAACCCGTTTGGGATTTACACGTGGTGCTGTTGGTTGTAGCGGCATTGTTCATCGTGTATTTCTTTGTTCCCGTTTCCTTTTAAAGTAGTATAATTATTTCCGCGCGTCAAAACGGACGCGCGGAATTTTTATATTAAAATCACTTTGCGGATTTTTTTAATTCACTTGCAATATTTATTTGGATATGATGCAATAAAGAAAAATTTTTCGTAGGCAAGTCTTATGAACGTAGTAGTGGGTCAATCGGGTGGACCTACGGTGGCAATCAAAGCGGGTGCGAGTACATTTTTTTATCCTTTACAAGTAATCTTGAAATATTCTTACAAAAGCCATTGCAAAAAATATGATTTATGGTATAATATGAGAGAGCGTAAAATCAACCGAGGAGCAAGATATGAAACGGAGAAAGTATAGCCTATTCCTTTGTATAGCAATCACAATATTGACCTCGGTTATTTTTCTGTTTGGCTGTACGTCAGGGAAGAAAGAAAAATGGATGGTCGGTTATGCCAAAATCAACATTTCGCCCGTGATTGACGGGGAAATTATACCGGTTCCGCTTGGCGGATATGCCGAAGTACGTTTGGCGGATACGATCGAATCGGATTTGTACGCCCTTTGTACGGCATTTTCCGACAGCGAAGGCAATAAGGCGTTGATATACGCGATTGACAGTATTGGGATTAACACGGACAAAGCGAACGAGATGGTAAAAACAATCAGCGAAAGCGTGGACGTGCCGGAAGAAAGCATTATTTTAAATTGTACCCACAATCACGCGTCGCCTGCGATTGATTCCACCATTGCAGAATCGAAGATCTATCGAGATTTTTTAACGGAAAAATTGGTGGAAGCGGCAAAGAACGCCATTCAGGATTTATCGCGTTGCACCAAGCTGTACGTAGGCAACCTTGATATCCCTGATTTTAGTTATATTCGGCGCGATGATCCAACGAACGTCGATCCCTCTGTGCCCGTTGCGCGTTTCTCTCGCAAGGATAAAAAGGATATCCTGCTTATCAATTGGGCGGCGCACTGCGATACGGTAAAGGGAAGCAATCCAACGGCGGTATCCAGCGACTACGTCGGGGTGCTTAGGGATACGCAGGAAAAGACGGGCGAAATGGACGTTGCCCTGCAAATGGGCGCGTGCGGCGACGTAAATCCCGCGTGCTTTTTCGAAGAACATTTGTACAGAGGGAAAGAAGCGTACGGTCAAGCGCTTGCCGAGACGATCTCCGCACAGCTTGCCAACCTGAAAAAGGTAAAGGCGGTCGGACAAGTGGCTTCGATAAAGAGAACGTTGGGCGCAAAGGTGGAACGCGGCTATTCTGCGCTTTTCCAAAAAGCGACCGAAATAAGGAATGCCTATTATGGCGATAGAATGGAAGAATATGAGCGGAAGTGCGCTCAGTACGGAATTGAGAATATATACGAAGCCACTTGGATTGTGCGGCGTTCGACCGCAGAAACCTACAAAGAGGTAACCCTTCGCGCGGTGTCTGTCGGAGGACTCGTCTTTGCGTCGGCGCCTTATGAAATGTTTGCCCACAACGGCGCGGAGATCAAAGCGCAGTCTCCGTTTGATTTGACCTTCGTGATGGGATATTCTAACGGTACCGAAGGGTATATGCCTTCGGATTACGCGTATACCGTCGGGGGGTATGAAGTATACTCTTGCTGGTTTGAAAAAAGGCACGGCGGAATTGCTGCAAGACGCGCTGTCGGGGATGGTTGCGGAGCTGTCGGATCCCGCGCGCTGCCAACATCAGTTCATCGCCGTAAACCGCGACGAGGACTACCATTTTTTAGAGTGCAGCTTGTGTTCATTGAAATTTACATACCCTACGAAACACGTTTTTGATGAAAATTACGTTTGTTCTATATGCAATGAACATATCCACAAGCGTGCAATTATGAAAGGGTTTTCAGGGCTTACGATGTCCTGCCTTGGGGACAGCGTGACCATGGGTGCGAAGATAGAGAAGTCGTACGTGGAAATCGTAGGGGAGAGCCTTGGGCTTAAAGCGGCGTACAATTACGGGGTGTCCTGGTCGACGATCGGGCATAAGGAAAATTGTACCTGCGATCACCCCTATTTACCGGAAGATTACAACCACGATCCTATGGTATATAGATATGCGGATATGAAAAAAGCCGATATTATATTTTTACGGGGAGGACATAACGATTTCGGTATGGAGCTGCCGCTCGGCAATATTGACGATGAAACCCCGCACACCTTCTACGGCGCGCTCAATCTTTTGATTTCCGGTACAAAGCAGACCTTCCCGAAGGCGTATATCTTTATGGCAACGGGGCTTAATTATTTCGACGGATACAAAAACGAGGATGGCGTTTTGTGGGCAGATTATAACGACGCCATTCGCAAAGCCTGCCAAAAACAGGGGATCGATTGTCTTGAACTGTACGATCTTCCGTTTAATCGCTTGGTGGATACGGTGGACTACGTGCATCCGACGCAGGCGTATACGACCAACGTGCTTTCCCCGAAAATTGCAGAATTTATCAGGCAAAATTATCGGCGCGATTACTATTACGACGGTTGCGTACGATGTGACGAGGCTGAAAAAATCTATTATGACAATCTTTTTGTAGACACGGTTGAAAATCACGGAAAAATTTGCACCTATGATTTGCAAACGAAGCAGTTTATTGAGAAAGACAGCAAAACGGCGTCCTATACGTTGATCAACGTCGAGGGGATGAAGGAAATACGGTTTGCGTTTACCAAAGAACGCCCTTCCGTCGATTGGAGTTACTTTTTCTATGATAAAAACGACCGATGCGTTGGGGGAGCCAATATATCCAGCGGACGTGTTGACGTATATGCCGAGGTTCCCGACGATGCGGTATACGTGGGGGTACTTTACAATCCGAACGCGGTATACGGGGTGTATCAATCGGCGTAGGAAGCGCCTTGAAGGGTTTATTTTTTCACTTAGAATGCTTTTCGCACGTCCGTTTGGGCGCGCGCTTAACAAAATCACTTTGCGGATTTTTTTAATTCACTTGCAATATTTATCGGAATATGATACAATAAAGAAAAAGTTTTGGAGGAAAGTCTTATGAACGTAGTGGTAGGACAATCGGGTGGACCTACGGTGGCAATCAACGCCAGCCTTGCAGGCGTATATCAAGCGGCAATCAAAGCGGGCGCAGACAAAGTGTACGGTATGCGCAACGGCATTTTCGGGTTTTTACAAGAACGCTTGGTCGTATTGAACGAGCTGCTTTGCGACGAGGAAAAGATCGAACTGTTAAAACGCACGCCTGCGTGTTACCTTGGTAGTTGTCGTTATAAATTGAAAGCGGCAGAGGTTGCAGAGGAAGAATACCAAAAGATTTTTGAAATTTTGAAAAAATACGAAATCGACTGCTTTTTCTACATAGGCGGAAACGACAGTATGGATACCGTGGATAAATTGTCCGCATACGGAAAAAAGATCGGTAGCAGCATCCGTTTTGTCGGCGTGCCGAAAACGATTGACAACGATTTGATGGTTACCGACCATACTCCCGGCTACGGCAGCGCGGCAAAATTTGTGGCGACCGTCATTAAGGAGTTGGTACGCGATACGGAAATTTACGATTTGAAAGCGGTGACGATCGTTGAAATTATGGGCAGAAACAGCGGTTGGCTGACTGCGGCGGCGGCACTTGCAAAAGGGGAAGACTGCAATGGCGCGGATATGATTTTACTGCCCGAAGCGCCTTTTACGATGGAAAGCTTTTTTGAGAAAATAGAGGCGCGCTTAAAGGTGAAAAATAACCTGATCATTGCCGTATCCGAAGGGGTAAAATTGCCCGACGGCAGATACGTGTGCGAGCTGGCGGATAATACCCAAGGCGAAGACGTATTTGGACATAAACAGCTGACGGGGACCGCCTTGTTCTTGGCAGATGCGTGTGCGAAACGTTTTGGTATAAAAACCCGCGCGATCGAGCTTTCCACCCCGCAACGCGCGTCCTCGCATTTGGCGAGCTTGACGGACATTGAGGAATCCTGCCGTGTCGGCGCTGCGGCAGTGGAAGCGGCGGTAAGAGGAGAAAGCGGTGTTGCTGCCGTATTTGTACGCGCTTGCAACAAACCCTATTGCTGTGAAACGGGCGTGGTGGATATTCACGAAATCGCCAACCTCGAAAAGACGGTGCCTTTGGCGTGGATCAACGAGGACGGAACGGATTTGACGGAAGAATATCTCGATTATGCGCGTCCTTTGATTCAAGGAGAATTGACGCCGTACTTTGCAGACGGCTTGCCGAAACATCTCGTTTTGAAGTAATTGCGGACGATTTTTTAGACAATACGCAGCCCGAAACATCAAAAGGCAATTATTTTTAGTCAAAAAAGAATTAGATTTTGCGTTTTTTCTATAATAAAATGAATATAAATCAGTGAAATATTACCGTTTATAAATAGGAGGCAAAATGAAGAAGATTATACTTTTATTTGTCAGCATATTGGCATTGTTCGCATTTTCAGCGTGCGACGTATCGAGCTTGTTGGGGAAAAAGCCCGACAGCTCGGACAGCAGTGAAATTGTGTCTTCGGAAGAAGAATCCTCTCTCAGCGATACGCAAGAAGAGGAGGACAGCTCTGACGAGGGAACGTCGGTGGTGCAAAAGCATCCGCACAATTTGAAACG
>JAFWAN010000081.1 GCA_017507585.1 Clostridia bacterium | reverse complement strand
GCTCCATCAACGCCATAGACGACGAGCCTAAATTCCACCCCGTCACCCTCATCGCGCCCTCACGCAGAGTTTTGGTTTTGTCGGGACAAATCAAATCGGGATCGACGAATTGCTTCATCCCTAAACCCGAACAGGTCGGACACGCGCCATATACGGTGTTAAACGAGAACATTCTCGGTTCAATTTCCTCTAAGGAAATACCGCAATCGGGGCAAGCGTAATTGACCGAATACAGCTCCTCGTTTCCCTCGCAATCAATGACGACCAGCCCTTCCGCTAATTTCAACGCCGTTTCCAAGCTATCCGTCAAACGCTTCTGTACGGTGGGCTTTACAATCAAACGGTCCACCACCACGGAAATATTGTGTTTGATGTTTTTTTCCAGCTTGATATCCTCTTGTAAATCGTATACGATACCGTCGATTTTTACCCTGCCGTAACCGCTTTTCCGAAAACCGTTCAACTCCTTGACATATTCCCCTTTTCTGCCGCGCACCACGGGCGCGTTGACGAGGATTTTGCTTCCCTCAGGCAACGCCATAACGCGATCGCAGATCTCGTCCACCGTCTGACGGCGGATTTCACGGCCGCATTTTGGACAGTGCGGTACGCCGATCCGCGCGAATAACAGTCGGAAATAATCGTAAATTTCCGTCACCGTACCTACCGTCGAACGGGGGTTGCGCGAAGTCGTTTTTTGATCGATGGAGATTGCAGGGGACAACCCCTCGATGCTTTCCACGTCGGGTTTTTCCATTTGCCCCAAAAATTGACGGGCGTAGGAAGATAAGCTTTCTACGTAACGCCTTTGTCCCTCTGCAAAAATAGTATCGAAGGCAAGGGTGGATTTCCCGCTGCCCGAAAGCCCCGTAAGCACCGTCAATTTATTGCGCGGAATGGTCACGTTCACGTTTTTTAAATTGTTTTCTTTTGCGCCTTTTACAACGATTTCTTCTTGCATATTTTTACCTTCATCTCGTACATGGTACACTTATTTCTGTGCTTTTCTTAATTTCATCTTCAACTGGGCAATCTTTTCGCGGATCTCGATTGCTCGTTCAAAATCCAACTGCCCGCTGGCAACCTTCATCAATGCCTTCAGCTTTTCAATCTCATCGGGGATATCCTGCATCTTGATATCGTCATCCGCCTTTTTCTTCGTAATGCTGAGGGTGGATTTTACCTCTTTAATGATCGTTTTCGGTACGATCCCGTTCGCTTGGTTGTACGCGTTCTGCACCTTACGTCTGCGTTCGGTTTCCCCGATTGCGCGTTTCATACTGTCGGTTATAACGTCCGCATACATAATCACGCGACCCTCACTGTTACGCGCCGCGCGCCCGATCGTTTGGATCAAAGCCGTGTCGCTGCGCAAAAAACCTTCCTTGTCTGCGTCCAAAATCGCCACCAATTTTACCTCGGGTAAGTCCAACCCCTCGCGAAGCAGGTTGATCCCGCAAAGCACGTCAAATTCGCCAAGGCGCAAGCCGTTGACGATATCGATACGCTCCAACGTGTCAATATCGCTGTGCATATATTTTACCCGAACGGAATGTTCCTTTAAGTAGTCGGTAAGTTCCTCCGCCATACGCTTGGTAAGCGTCGTGATCAAAACCCTGCCCCCCTCGTTTGTGACTTTTCGCACCTCGGACAAGAGATCGTCGATCTGTCCTTTCGTGGGCTTGACTGTGATTTCAGGATCGAGCAAACCCGTGGGGCGGATCAGCTGTTCGACCGTTTGTCCCGCTTGCTCTAACTCGTATTGAGCAGGGGTTGCAGACACGCAAACCATCTGCGGTACCCGCGCGTCAAATTCGGCTAAAGTCAAAGGTCTGTTGTCGTAGGCAGAGTTCATACGGAAACCGTATTCCACCAAATTTTTCTTTCGGGAAAGGTCGCCGTGATACATCGCGCGGATTTGCGGAATGGTCATATGGCTTTCGTCGATAAACACCAAAAAGTTCCCCGACGGGAAATAATCAAGCAGAGTGAACGAGGGCTCGCCTGGCTGCCTACCGTCGAAATAACGGCTGTAATTTTCAATCCCGCTGCAATACCCGATCTCGCGCATCATCTCTAAATCGTGTTCCGTGCGTTGTTTTAAACGCTGCGCCTCCAAGATTTTACCGCTCTCCTCAAACGCACGTACTTCCCCTTTCAAATCCTCCTCGATCATCGAAAGCGCGTTGCGCAATTTCTCCGTACCTACGGCGTATTGGCTGGCAGGAAAAATCGCCACGTGCGACAGCTCGTTGAGACGTTTGCCCGTCAGCGCTTCCACCTCGTAAATTTTTTCGATTTCGTCGCCGAAAAATTCTACACGGATCGCCACCTCCGAATTGGACGCAGGGAAAATCTCCAACGAATCCCCTCTCACACGGAAGGTCGAACGCTTAAAATCGACGTCGTTTCTCGCGTATTGCAATTCGATCAGCTTACGCATTAGATCGTTTCTCTCCCACTCCATACCAGGGCGCAAGGACAGGGACAAACGGAAATATTCTTCGGGCGCACCCAAACCGTAAATGCAGGATACCGACGCCACCACCAGCACGTCCTCACGTTCCATCAAAGAACCCGTCGCGCTGTTGCGAAGCTTATCGATTTCGTCGTTCATACTGAGGTCTTTTTCAATGTACGTATCCGTGGACGGAATGTAGCTTTCGGGTTGGTAATAATCGTAGTAGGATACGAAATATTCCACACGGTTTTCGGGAAAAAATTCGCGAAACTCATTACAAAGCTGAGCGGCAAGCGTTTTATTGTGTGCAATAACCAAGGTCGGGCGGTTGACGTTTTTGATGACGTTTGCCATCGTAAAGGTTTTACCGCTGCCCGTAACCCCAACCAAAACTTGCGTACGAACACCGTCCAAAATTCCTTCCGTCAATTTTTCAATCGCCTGTGGCTGATCCCCCGTCGGTGAGAACGGCGCATGTAATTTAAAATCCATTGTATTCCCTCCTTCGGGTTTATAAACAAATGTTTGCTTCTTGTATTATAACATATTCCACCCAAAATGTAAACAAAATAAACGGATATTTTTTAAAATATCCGTCTTAACAATAGCCCTACCAAAAACGCCACCACGGCTGACGCGACTGCCCACAACATTTTCACCGCAATATTTCGTTTTTGCTGCAAGGAACAGCGCTTGTAGGCGTATCCGTTGGCACGCAGGGAAATCACGTACATTTTCTCCCCCTTTCGCTCGGAGGAAAGCAGTTCGAAATATTGATCAAGGGCAAGTTGATTTAACAGGTCTTCCAATTTTTCAAGCGTCATTTTTTTGCGGGTGGGAAGCATCGCCATCAGCTCTGTCGGGGAAACCAGACATATCCCCTTTTCATAACAAAGCGAATACACCGCATTCATCACCTCGTTTTCCTGTCTGTTTAACATTCCCCCCTCCAATTTCAACGCGTACCTGCCTGTCTCGTTTTCCTATTGCAGTATTTGCTTTTTAGGTTACTTTCATTCGCGGAAGATACACTCATATTTTACGTATTTTTTATAAAAGCGGTTTTTTTTGCGTTTTTCTCTTCCCTTTTGGCAATTTTTATGTTATAATGATTACAGTGGGCGTATGTGTGCGCGCACAAGCTACAATAAGGAGACGCGTATGCCCGCACTTTATGCGCATTTACGTTTTGGCGAGGAGGTTTCTAAAACCCTGCCCGACCCTTACGGAAATTTGATTGAACGTTACCCCGAGGCGTTTGCTTTGGGTACGCAGGGTCCCGACATTTTGTTTTACCATCATCCGATGAAAAGTAACGAGATACGGAAGAAAGGCACTTTTCTTCATACCTTGTCGGGAGAAGAATTTTTCTTGCCGCAGGCGGAAAAGCTGGTACACGGTGCAAACGGCGGGGACGTTTTGACCGAAAACGGTGCGTTTGCCGCCTACCTCTGTGGTTTTTTGTGCCACTTCACGTTGGACGTCTTGTGTCATCCTTACATCGACGGACACTCTTCAGAGGCGGTTTCCCATGGGAAGATCGAGTCGGAATTTGACAAGCACGTCCTCCGCAAAAACGATAAACCCATCCGCGGTTACAACACTGCCACCCCGATTGAGGATAAAAACGGTACCAGGGAAGCGGTCGCAAAGGCCTTGGACGTCCCCGAAGAAAATATCGCTGTTTCCATCAAAACCATGCGAAAAATCAACGGGTGGTTTTCTAAAAAATGCGAGCTTTTTCACGGCTTTGTCCACTTCTTTTTGAAAATTGCAGGTATGGAAAAAAAATTCGGGGATATGTTCTTACACAAAAAAGACGATCCTCTGTGCGTGGAATGCAACGAAGTTTTGTTTGAAAAATGGCAAAACGCCGTTCCGCAAGCCACCGCGTTGATAGAAAATTATTTCGGTCGTTTGACTGAATGGATAGAAACCCAAAAAATTGACATCGAGCTCTTCCGCTACAATTTTAGCGGTATTATAAAGGAGGAATAACTTTATGCAAAATGAACGCTTTACAAAAAAGGAGAAGAGCTGGATACTCTACGACGTAGCAAATTCCGCTTACGTTATGCTGGCAACGGCGCTGTTATCTCTCTACTTCAAATACCTCTCCCCCTCGGATAATCTTTCGTCCGTTTGGGGATTCACCAACGTTATCGTTACGGTCATTGCAGTATTCCTTTGTCCGATCCTCGGCACGTACGCCGACTTCAGCAAAAAGAAAAGCATCTTTATGACCTTCGCTCTCATCGGTATTTGTAGCTGTGGATTGCTTTCCTTATTCTCCTTAATCTCTAAATTCGCCATCGCAGGGATTTTATTCTTAATCATCTATATCATTACAGAAGTTGGCTTTGCATCGGCAAACGTATTTTATGATTCAATGTTGAACGACATCACTACGGATGAAAATATGCATAGAGTTTCCGCAAATGGGTTTGCATGGGGATATATTTGTAGCTGTATTCCCTTTGCTTTTTGTCTTCTAGCATACGTACTTGGCACAATGGTGCCCGGACTTGAATGGTTTGAAGGATATGCATTTACCATCGGCTGTTTAATTACGGCTGTTTGGTGGTTGTTCTTTACTCTTCCCCTCTTGAAAAATTACGAACAGACAAACTTTATGCCTCGCCCTGAAAAACCGATTAAAGAAACTTTCAAGCGCATCGGCTCCATTTTTGGCGAATTTAAAAAGAATAAAAAAGCTTTGCTGTTCTTGATTGCTTTCTTCTTCTATATTGACGGCGTACATACCATCATCAAGATGGCAACCGCATTGGGTACCGACCTTGGATTTGATCAAGTAAAGTTGGTTATCATGCTTTTTGTAACACAGTTTGTTGCATTCCCTTGCGCATTGATTTTCGGAAAATTGGCATCGAAAATCTCCTGCGAAAAATTGTTGCTCGTTGCCATTTCGGCATACACTGCCATCGGTGTATTTACGGTTTTCCTTGCAGAACAATGGCAATGCTGGATCCTCGTTGTTTCGGTAGGCATGTTCCAAGGCGGCGTACAAGCTATGTCGAGATCGTATTTTACGAAGCTTATCCCTGCAGACAAAACGGGGGAATTCTTTGGAATTTATGATATTTTCGGTAAGAGTGCGGCAATCCTTGGCTTAGGATTAACCTCCCTATTGGGTATTTTCTTCCCCCTCTCCGAAGCTAACGGATTCAATATCAGCCTGTTGCCCTTGCCTGTACTCTTTGCAATCGGTTTAATCTTATTCCTCGTCTCGATGAAAGTACCTGCTACCAATCAAGAAAACTCTTGTAAAAATGATCAACTTAACGAAGAAGAATAATAAATTGTCATAAAAAAATCGTCCTTGGAATTATCCAAGGACGATTTTTTATACTTATTTTACAAAGTAGCAATCACTTCTACCTCCACCAAAACGTTTTTCGGCAAGGTTTTTACTGCTACACAGCTTCTTGCAGGGTTGGTGGTGAAATACTTTGCATACACGCCGTTAAACGCCGCAAAATCCCCCATATCCGCCAAAAAGCAGGTCGTTTTAACCGCTTTATCAAAACCGCTCCCTGCCGCGGAAAGCACCTCGCCAAGGTTTTTCATAACCTGTTCTGCCTGCCCTTCAATCGTGGTGGCTTCCACGTTGCCGCTTGCAGGGTTGATAGGGATTTGTCCCGAAGTAAATACCATATTGCCACAAACGATTGCCTGCGAAAACGGTCCAATCGCTGCAGGCGCTTTTTCCGTTGCTACCTTTATGAGTTCTGCCATAATATCCTCCTTACAACAGTTTAAATCCAAAATCTTTGAGCGCGTTTCGGATTTTTTCAATATGCTCGTAATTTCTCGTTTCCAATACGATACGCAGATAACAGCCGTTGACGTCCGAGCCCTCGTTGGCTCTTTCGTGATGCACGGAGGTTACGTTGCCGCCCAAATCCGCGATGATGCGGGAAACGTTTTTCAACTGACCAGGCTTGTCCTGCAATTCGATAAGCAATTGACAGCTTCTGCCCGACATCAACAAGCCGCGCTTGATAACGCGGGATAAAATGGTTACGTCAATGTTGCCGCCCGAAAGCACACAGACCGCTTTTTTACCTGCCAAATCTACTTTGCCGAACATCGCCGCCGCAACCGCAACCGCGCCTGCCCCTTCGGTGACCAGCTTGTGCTGTTCCATCAGCGCAAGGATCGCCGCAGAAATTTCATCGTCCGAAACCGTCACAATCTCGTCTACGTACTGACGGCAAAGCTCGTACGTCAAATCCCCAGGTTTTTTCACCGCGATGCCGTCCGCAATCGTGGATACGGATGCCAATGCTTCTACGCCGCCGTGCTCGACAGAATTTTTCATCGAAGGCGCGTTGACCGCTTGTACGCCGTACACTTTTACGTGGGGGTTTACCGTTTTAATGGTATAAGCAATCCCCGAGATTAAACCGCCGCCGCCGATGGGAACGATGACAGCGTCCAAATCAGGCAACTGCTCGATCAATTCTAACGCAATCGTGCCCTGTCCTGCGATGACGTCTTCGTCGTTGAACGGATGGATAAATGTATAGCCCTTTTCATCCCGCAACTGCAACGCCTTTTGATAGGCGTCGTCGTATACGCCCTCTACAAGACAAACCTCCGCGCCGTAGCTTTTGGTTGCCTCCACCTTGGAAATAGGCGCGCCGTCAGGCAAGCAAATCACTGATTTGATGCCGTTTTTCTGAGCCGCAAGCGCAACGCCCTGCGCGTGGTTGCCTGCCGAACAAGCAATGACGCCGCGTTTCTTTTCCTCCGCGGAAAGCTTGGTCATTTTATAATATGCCCCGCGCACCTTGAACGAACCCGTGATCTGTAAATTTTCCGTTTTCAGGTATAATTCTACACCCGTCTTTAATTTGGGCGCATAGATTACGTCCGTTTTACGAACAACGTTTTTTAAGACGTTGTTCGCGCGATATACGTTGTCAATCGTTAACATAATATTCCCTCTTTTTATGGAATGCAATGGTTGTTTTTAGGTTTTAGTAAGAATAAAGAGTACTAAATTGTCTCGTGTAAGAGTAACCGAACCTGCGCGCCGTATTGCGCTGTATTTTATAGGCAAGCCGTAAGAAAATGCAAGCAAGACAAGCAAAGGTGAGGGCGCGTACAAGAGGTACGTAACCGAACCTGCGTGCTGTATTGCGCCGTATTTTATAGGCTTAACGCAAGCTGTTGATAAATTGTTCTGCCGCGCGCGCAGACCGATTCCCTTTGCGAAGCGCGAAAGCCTCCGCTTGCACCTCCAAATCCTTTTCGTCGATCTGGATATCAAAACGCTTGGCAAGTTCTTTCACAATGGTCAAATACAACTGCTTATTAGGCTTGGAGAAGAGTACGGTCAAGCCGAAACGCTCGGAAAGAGAAAGGGTTTCTTGCAAGGTATCGTTACGATGCACGTCGTCCCCTTCGCGATCCGAAAAGCTTTCCTTAATAATATGACGTCGGTTGCTGGTGGCATAAATCACGGCATTGTCCGCCATAGCACTCGCCGAACCCTCCAACGCCGCCTTTAACATACTGAAATTGTCGTCGTTTTTATTGAAAGAAAGATCGTCGATAAAGATGATAAATTTCAGGGGATTACCGCTGATTTTACTCATTACCTCGGGCAAACGGCGAAGCTGATCCTTGCGCAGTTCCAACAAGCGAATCCCTTCGTCGAAAAAGGCGTTTGCCACCGCCTTGACGGTGGAAGATTTTCCTGCGCCCGCATCTCCGCAAAGCAGAGTGTTTGCCGCAGGTCTACCCTCGATAAAGGCGCGGGTGTTTTCCACCACCTGCGCACGTTCTTCTTCATAACCCACAAACTGGTCCAAACGTTTTTTATCGGCGCTGACAATCGGCTCTATTTCACCTTCGTCCGTTACGCGGAACATAACCGCCGACGAGAAAATGCCATACCCATGTTTTTCGATATTTTGCAGGCGCGCTTCATACAAGGCACCCATGTCTGCGTTGAAAGAGGTAAATGCAGGCAATTCCCCTACGGGGATATCCAATTCTTGCGCGAAATCTTTCGCCGTCAAAGAGGCGAATGCAGAGAAGGTTTCCAACTCGTTTTTCGCCGCACGGATGATATTTTCATCCAACGCTTCCCCGTGCGCGATCCCTTTCACGTACACGTTTTCATCCTCGAACACGAGCTTTTTCACCAGCTCGGTTAAATTGCCGCCACCTTGGTATATGACGGAAACAAAATCCGCATACGCGTCAATACGCATATAATTTTCGCATTCTGCGCTGTAAACGTAATTGCCGAACCGTTCGAAAAGGTCCGTTTGCAATACGCCGCGGAAAACGGCGCAAGTCATCAGTCTACGAAAAATGGTTGCAATATCCTTTTTCATACTCAGTTCAACGCCTCGATAATTTTATCCGTCATTTCCGTTGTAGAAAGCGCAGGCGCGCCGTGAGCAAGATCCGCCGTACGGAAGCCTGCTTCCAACACTTTGTCTACTGCAGAAACGATCGCATCCGACGCGTCCTTTTCATCAAATGCATAAAGCAGCATCATCGCCGCCGATAAAACGGTTGCGATGGGGTTGGCTTTGTTTTGACCCGCGATGTCGGGGGCGGAGCCGTGAATAGGTTCGTACAAGCCACGCTTTCCTTCGTTTAAGGATGCGGAAGGCAACATACCGATCGAACCCGTGATCTGCGACGCTTCATCCGACAAAATATCACCGAACATATTGCTGGTAACGATGACGTCGAATTGCGACGGGTTGCGGACAAGCTGCATCGCCGCATTGTCTACCAACATATCACTGACCTCTACGTCGGGGTATTCCGCTGCGATTTCGTGGACGATTTTACGCCACAAACGAGAGGTTTCCAAGACGTTTGCTTTGTCGATACTGGTCAGCTTTTTACGGCGTTTTCTCGCCGTTTCAAACGCTACGCGGACGATACGCTCGATCTCCATACGGCTGTAGCTTTCGGTGTCGTACGCTTCTTCGCCGTATTTACCCTCACGGTAACCGCGTTCGCCAAAATAGATGCCGCCCGTCAATTCACGCACGATCATAATATCGAAACCGTTTGCCACGATATCTTCACGCAAAGGACATTCCCCTTTCAAAGCAGGGTACAGCTTCGCAGGACGCAGGTTGGTAAACAAACCCATCGCCGCGCGAATCCCCAAAAGCGCCTTCTCAGGACGAATGTTGCCGGGTAAAGTATCCCACTTCGGCCCGCCTACCGCGCCCAAAAGTACACTGTCGGATGCAAGACAGCCTTCCACCGTTTCGTCGGGCAAAGGCTTTCCGCAAGCGTCAATCGCCACCCCACCGATGAGATAGGGCGTAAACGTGAACGCAAGGTCGTATTTCTTACCGACCGCCTCCAATACGCGCACCGCGCTGTCTACGATTTCAGGACCGATTCCGTCCCCTTTTAATAAACCGATTTTATACGTTTTCATATCTCTCCTCTCTAAGCGATTACTTAATATCACCCTTTTGAATGGAAGAAACCAACCCCCCATTGGTAATAATCTGCTGAATAAAAGCAGGGAACGGTTGGGTGGTAAACTGCTTACCCGTGGTACGGTTGTAGAGGATCCCGTTGTCCAAATCCGCCTCGACGATGTCCCCTTCGGAGATGCCGTCTACCGCTTCGTCACATTCTAAAATCGCAAGCCCGATGTTGATGGAATTGCGGTAAAAAATGCGTGCAAAGCTACGCGCGATAACCAACGAAATACCGCTTTCCTTGATCGCGATCGGCGCGTGTTCACGCGAGGAACCACAACCAAAGTTGTACCCTGCGATCATAATATCGCCTGCCTGCACTTTGTTGACAAAATTCTTATCAATGTCTTCCATACAATGGGAAGCCAACTCTTTTTTATCAATCGTATTGAGATAACGCGCGGGGATGATTACGTCCGTATCCACGTTATCGCCGTATTTGATTGCTTTTCCGTTGAAAATCATTTCATTACCTCCGCAGGGTCTGCAATTTTACCTGCAATCGCGCTTGCCGCCGCTACCGTAGGCGAAGCCAAGTATACTTCACTGTCCACGTGTCCCATACGCCCTACAAAGTTACGGTTGGTCGTGGCAACGGCGCGTTCGCCTGCCGCCAAGATGCCCATATAACCGCCCAAGCAAGGTCCGCAGGTGGGTGTGGAAACGATACAGCCAGCCTCAATAAAGATCTTTAACAAACCGTTTTCCATAGCTTTCATATATACGTCCTGCGTTGCGGGAATAATAATGGCGCGGACGCGTTTTGCAACCTTTTTGCCTTTGAAAATTTCCGCCGCTTCCGCAAGGTCTTTATATTGACCGTTGGTACACGAGCCGATGACGACTTGGTCGATTTTGATATCCCCGATTTCGTCAAACGTCTTGGTATTTTCAGGCAAATGCGGGAATGCCACCGTCGATTTGATCTCGGAAAGATCAATTTCGTAGGTTTCATCGTACACCGCATCCTCGTCTGCTTTGTAGATGGGGAAATCGCGGTCGCTGCGTTCCTTTACGTACGCAATCGTCTGTTCGTCCACCTCGAAAATACCGTTTTTCGCGCCCGCTTCGATCGCCATATTGGAAATGGTCAAGCGGTCGAAAATCGTCAGGGATTGTACCCCTTCACCCGTGAATTCCATAGACTTGTACAAGGCGCCGTCTACGCCGATTTTGCCGATGATATGCAAAATGACGTCTTTACCTGATACGTATTGATTCAGCTTGCCTTTTAAGACAAATTTGATTGCCGAAGGCACTTTAAACCACGCCTTGCCCGTTGCCATACCGCACGCCATATCCGTCGAGCCTACACCCGTGGAAAACGCGCCCAAAGCACCGTACGTGCAGGTGTGGGAGTCCGCACCGATGACTACGTCGCCAGGTACGACCAGTCCCTTTTCGGGCAACAACGCGTGCTCGATACCCATTTGACCGACGTCGTAAAAATGGGTGACCTCGTGCTTATCGCAAAAATCACGGCACATTTTACATTGGGTTGCCGCTTTGATGTCCTTGTTAGGGGCAAAGTGGTCCATAACCATGGTCACTTTGTCCTTATCGTAAACGGACGTTGCGCCGATTTTTTCAAATTCTTTGATCGCGACGGGCGAGGTAATATCATTGCCCAAAACGCGATCGAGGTTAACCAAAATCAATTGGCCTGCCTCTACTTTTTCCAATCCCGCGTGCGCCGCAAGGATTTTTTGTGTCATTGTCATAGACATATATCTACCTCATTTTGAAAATTTGGTTGAGTTATTATAATATAAATTCGATACAGCATGAAACTGTAAGCGCGTAAATACGAGCAGTTCAAGGAGAACGCGGCTTTGTTGCAGGGAGCGTACATAGACGTACGTGACCAAAACAAAACGCAAGTTCGACGCAGAAATACGAAGTATATCCGCGCTTACTTATTGATGATTGCGCCCTTATCCGCAGACGACACCTGCTCCGCATATCTCTTCAAATACCCGGAAACCTGTTTTTTCTTTAAAGGCATTTCTGCTTTACGCTTTGCAATTTCCTCATCGGAAACGTTCAACTTAATCGAATAATTGGGGATATCGATGGAAATGATATCGCCGTTTTTCACGTAGGCAATCATACCGCCGGAAACCGCTTCGGGAGAAACGTGTCCGATGGACGCGCCGCGCGTTGCGCCGGAGAATCTACCGTCCGTAATCAACGCTACGTCCTTATCCAAGCCCATACCTGCGATTGCAGAGGTGGGCGAAAGCATTTCACGCATACCGGGACCGCCTGCGGGGCCTTCGTAACGAATCACCACAACGTCCCCTTTCACAATCTTACCGCCGTAAATTGCCGCGATGCATTCTTCTTCGCTTTCAAAAACCTTTGCAGGGCCTTCGTGCACCAACATTTCAGGTGCGACTGCCGCGCGTTTTACAACGCAACCGTCGGGCGCAAGGTTGCCTTTAAGCACTGCGATACCGCCCGTCTTGCCAAACGCATTTTCGGGTTTTCTGATGACTTCTTCATCCAAGTTGACAATCCCTTCGAGGTTTTCCTTCATAGTCTTGCCCGTGCAGGTCATTACCGAAGTGTCCAACAGCCCAAGCGCTTCCAATTCTTTTAACACAGCGTGTACGCCGCCCGCCTCGTTGAGGTCTTCCATATACGTGGGCCCTGCAGGCGCAAGGTGGCACAGATTGGGGGTCTTTTCACTGATTGCATTGACTTCGTCCAAATCAAACGGCACTTCGCATTCGTTTGCGATTGCAGGCAAATGCAGCATACTGTTGGTCGAACAACCCAATGCCATGTCTGCGGTGATTGCGTTTTTAATCGCCGCCGCCGTCATAATATCGCGAGGGCGAATGTTCTTTTTCACAAGCTCCATAACCTGCATACCTGCGTGCTTTGCCAGTTCGATACGCGCGGAATATACCGCAGGGATCGTACCGTTGCCCTTTAAGCCCATACCGAGGACTTCGGTCAAGCAGTTCATCGAGTTTGCCGTATACATACCCGAACAAGAACCGCAGGTAGGACATACCTTGCGTTCAAATTCGGTCAACTGTTCTTCATTGATTTTGCCCGCCGTGTACGCGCCGACCGCTTCAAACATACTGGACAGCGAACGTTTTTTACCATTCACACGGCCTGCCAACATAGGACCGCCGCTCACAAAAACGGTGGGGACGCTGCGGCAAGCCGTCCCGACGAGAGGAGGAGCGATCAGAGGAGAAAGAAGAGTGTCAAGGTCTCCTCCGGCTACATCGGTTATACGATCGCGCCGCGTATCAACGCTGCGGGCCGTATCAAGAGTGCCACGCGTGCCGTTGAGCTTTTCCTTTCCAACGATCCGCAGGAGGCTATGCATATCGCAGAGGAGCTTTGCGCTGCGAATAAGGAGCGCCAGAACGAGGAAAATAAGATCATCCAGGACGCCTTCGGTATCATTGATTCCGAGATCGATCTCAAGGAAAATCCCGTGATCGTTCTTTCTGCAGACAATTGGCATCACGGCGTGATCGGTATCGTTGCCTCGCGTATCACGGAGCGCTTCTGCTGTCCGTCCATTCTCGTTTCCTTCGAGGGCGGTGAGAAAACG
>JAFWAN010000080.1 GCA_017507585.1 Clostridia bacterium | reverse complement strand
GCTTTATTGTCTACGTAAACCGCAATTACAAATCTATTGTTTTCCATATTGCAGCCTCCTTATTTTTGGATCATCGTGATGATATCGTCAATCGCACCGCCGGGAGGAAGCATGGGCAATACCAGCTCGTCCTTGTCAATGCGTACGTCGATCACCACGGGTTTGTTTGCTTTTACCGCTTGGGTGAATGCTTTCTTAAATTCCACCTCGGTTTCTGCCAAGTAGCCGTCTGCACCGAACGCCTTTGCCAACGCCACGAAATCTGTCTTTCTCGACAATATCGTCTGCGAATATCTCTGACCGAAGAACAGCGTTTGCCATTGTCTTACCATACCCAACACACCGTTGTTCATCAAAACGATGACCACGGGGATCTTGTAGGTAACCGCGGTTGCCAATTCGTTGAGGTTCATACCGAAACTGCCGTCGCCCGTAATCAAGACCACGGGGTCCTTCGTTGCCACATACGCGCCGATCGCTGCGCCAAGCCCAAAGCCCATCGTACCCAAACCGCCGCTGGATACGATACGGCGAGGACGGTCGAACGTCGAATACTGCGCCGCCCACATCTGGTGCTGACCAACGTCCGTTGCCGTGATCGTTGCAGGCAATTTATTTTCGTTGATGATATCAAATACACGCTTGGGGGTCAAAGGCGCCGTTGCCGCCGCCGCGATTTGTTCCTCAAAGCCCTTTTCTTCCTTCTTCAATTCGTCTACGCGACGCAACCAATCGGGTTTGTCACTTGCTTCGCATTTCTTAGCAATACGCTTAAACGAATCCTCTACGTCGCCCACCAAACCAAGATTTACGCGGACGTTTTTATTCACTTCGGCAGAGTCGGGATCCAACTGAATGATTTTACTCTTCTTCGCAAACTTGGATACGTTACCCGTTGCGCGGTCGGAGAAACGAACGCCCACCGCCAAAATCAAATCCGCCTCGTTTTGCGCCATCGAAGAAGCATAATGTCCGTGCATACCCTGCATACCAAGGAAACGATCGCTGTCCTGCGGTACGGAGGAAAGCCCCATAAACGAGCAGCCGATGACCGCGCCGATTTTCTTTGCAAACGCCACGATGTCTTCGCCCATGCCAAGGCCTGCCGCGCCGCCGCCCACATAAATGTAGGGTTTCTTTGCTTCGTTGATCAATGCAACCGCCTCGTCAACGAGAGCTTCTTTTACTTTGGGCAGAGGAATTTTTTCCGCCACAGGCTGCGGTTCGTAATCGTACGTTGCCACCTGCACGTCCTTAGGAATATCGACGAGGACGGGACCAGGTCTGCCCGATTTTGCCACCGCAAACGCTTCGCGCAGCGTGTCCGCCAGATCTGCAATGTTGCTGACGAAGTAGTTATGCTTCGTAATCGGCAACGTTACGCCCGTAATATCGATTTCTTGGAAGCTGTCCTTACCGATCAACGAGCAAGGTACGTTACCCGTAATGGCAACCATAGGGATACTGTCGAGCATCGCCGTTGCGATACCCGTAACGAGGTTGGTTGCACCAGGGCCGCTGGTTGCGATACATACGCCAACCTTACCCGTCGCCCTCGAATACCCGTCCGCCGCGTGTGCCGCGCCTTGTTCGTGCGCCGTCAACACGTGGTTGATTTTGTCCTTATATTCGTACAATGCATCATAAATATTGATAACCTGTCCACCGGGATAACCGAATACGTCGGTAACCCCTTGTTCGATCAGGGTTTGAATTAAAATTTGAGCACCTTTTAATTTCATATTTTTCTCCTTATAACTGTCATTTTAACATTCTGTTGACCGCCGATACCAACGCGCGGATAGAGGAAGTCATAATATCGTGGTGAATACCGACGCCCCAATGGGTTTTGCCCTCTTCCGAAATACTGACGTAAGACGCCGCTTGCGAAGTAGATTTTTCTTCCAGCGCGTGTTCGACGTAGCTTTCCAACGTGTAATTTTTTCCCGTAACCGCCTTGATAGCGTTGGATACACAGTCCAATCGACCGTTGCCGATCACCTCAACCGTTTCCACCTTGCCGCAGTATTCGATCTCCACCCTGCCTTTCACTTCGTCTGCGCTGACGTCTTCGTACGTTGCGTTGACGACGTTAAGAGAATCTTGTAAATTGACAAAATCTCGCAAGAAAATTTCGTGTACCTCGTCGGGGGAAAGCTCCTTATGCGCGTGATCGGAAATACTCTTGACGTGGTAACCGAACACTTCGCGCATTTTCGGAGGCAACAACAATTTGAACTGTGTTTCGAGGATATACCCGATCCCGCCTTTTCCCGATTGGGAATTGATGCGGATAACGTCCGCCTCGTACACTCTGCCAACGTCGGCAGGGTCGATGGGGAGATAGGGTACCGTCCAACTGCTCGCGCCCTTTTCCACACGGTATTTCATACCCTTTGCAATGGCGTCTTGGTGAGATCCGGAAAATGCCGCAAACACCAACGAGCCGCTGTAAGGCTGACGCTCGCTAACCTTCATACGCGTTACGCGTTCGTACACCTCTGTGATGGCGGGAAGGTTGGAAAAATCCAATCCAGGATCCACACCTTGCGAATACATATTCAGTGCCAACGTAATGATATCCACGTTGCCCGTACGTTCGCCGTTACCAAACAAGGTCCCTTCGATACGGTCACCGCCTGCCAGCAAGCCCATTTCACTGTCCGCAACCGCGCAGCCGCGGTCGTTGTGGGGATGCAAGGAAATGATAACGCTTTCACGGTTTTTCAGGTTTTTACACATATATTCAACCTGATTTGCATAGACGTGCGGCATCGAATGCGCTACCGTTACGGGCAGATTGATAATTGCCTTATCGTCAGGGGTGGGCTGCCATACGTCCAAAACCGCGTTGCATATTTCCGCCGCAAATTCCGGTTCGGTACCCGTAAAGCTCTCGGGCGAATACTCAAACGTGATTTTCCCCTTTGCCGTTTCCTTGTACTGCTGACAAAGCTTTGCGCCGAACACCGCGATGTCGATGATTTCCTTTTTCTCACGCTTGAACACCTGCTGACGTTGCGCAACAGACGTAGAGTTGTACAAATGCACGACGGCGTGTTTCGCACCTTCCAACGCCGCAAACGTCTTCGCAATGATATGTTCGCGCGATTGGGTCAATACCTGGATCGTCACGTCGTCGGGGATTAAATTGTTTTCAATCAACGTACGGCAAAATTCGTATTCCGTTTCGCTTGCCGCAGGGAAACCAATCTCGATTTCCTTAAAGCCCACACTGCAAAGGAGTTTAAAAAACTCCAATTTTTCCTCCAAGCTCATCGGGATATCAACGCCTGATTGCCATCTCGCAAATCGACGCTACACCACACGGGCGGCTTGTCGACGTAGGATTTTTTCACCCAATCCATCGTCACGCCCTGCGGCTCGAAATATTGTTTTACGTACTTGTTCGTGTTTTTCATAATTGCCCTCAAATAAAAAAGTCTCTTCCGCCTTCGCACGCCAAAATTGCGCCACGATTTTACGAAAGAGACGAAGAAACTCCGCGGTACCACTCTATTTGACAGCCAAGGCTGTCCACTCACGTCTTATATAAGACCTCTCTATCACGGGAGAAACCCGTCCGAATCTAATAAGCGAAATCTCGCCGTTCTCTCGGCGGCTCGGGGAGGAGCTATATTCCAAAAAGCTGTATCGGCTCGCACCAAACGCCGACTCTCTGCACAAGCAAACCTTATGGATTTTTATCCCGTCATAGCCTTTGTATCTAATTGTTCATTTTTTAAACGTTTCACGCGCACACACGCCTGAATACACGTACGCGCGCTGCGAATATAATAATGTATATATTGTAACCCATTCCCCTTGAATTGTCAACAAAATATTACCCGTTTTTTCTTGATTTTTCAAGGAAAATTTAGGTTTTTTTCAAAATTAACTGATTTTATATACCCAGCCGAACGTATCCTCGCGTTTTCCCCATTGGATCCCCGTCAAAATGTCGTAAAGGCTTTGGGTGACTTCACCGATTTTACCGCCGCCGATGACGTATTCTTTATCCCCAATGGCAAGCTTTCCGATGGGCGATACAACCGCCGCCGTTCCGCAGCCCCACGCTTCTTCCAACTTTCCGCTTTCCATAGCGGAAACCAGCTCGTCCAAAGACAGCAGACGTTCGTTTACCTTGTAACCAAGCGAGGTCAAAACCTCAATACAGCTCTTACGCGTAATACCGGGTAAAATCGAACCCGTCAGCATCGGGGTCACGATTTCGCCGTCGATCTTGAACATAACGTTCATTGCGCCCACTTCTTCGATGTACTTTCTTTCTACACCATCCAGCCAAAGCACCTGCGAATAGCCCTTTTTCGCCGCGCGTTCGCCTGCGCGGGTACTCGCCGCGTAATTGCCACCACATTTTGCGTACCCCGTACCGCCGCGTACCGTACGTACGTCCTCGTTTTCAATCATAATGCTGACGGGGTTGATCCCTTCCGCATAATAACTGCCGCTGGGCGAAGCAATCAACATAAAGGTCGCGTTTTTCACTGCGTGTACCCCAAGCGCTTCATCGTTACCGAACAGGAAAGGACGAAGATATAACGACGTACCAAACGATTTGGGTACCCACTTTTCTTCCAATTTCACAAATTCGGTCAAAAGCTGCAACATATCCTCTTCGGGCATTTCAGGCAAGCTCATACGTTCTGCCGAACGGTTCATACGCTTTACGTTTTCCATCGGACGGAACAACTGCACCCCGCCGTCTGCGCGTCTGTACGCCTTTAACCCTTCGAAAATTTCCGCGCCGTAATGCAAAACGGTAGAAGCAGGATGCAGGGAAATACGCCCAAACGGTTGGATACGCGCATCGTGCCAACCCGTCTTCTCATTCCAATCCACCAACAGCATATGGTCGGTAAATACTTTGCCAAAGCCAAGCTTATCTTCCGCAGGCATCACGCCCGGTGTCTTCGTTTTCGTGATTTTGATTTCCATAATCGACTCCTTCGCGCTGTCATTCGTTTTTTGAATGGCGAAAGCGTGTTTGATTAAATAATATAATAACATAATAATATCACAACCTCGCGTTGAAGTCAACGTTTTTTACAAGTAAAAAAACGGATTTTTCGCAAAAAACCCGTTTCTTTTTATATTTTTATTTTAAGGACTTAAGCTTCTTCGCTTGCCGCCACTTCGTCCATTACCTCTTCTTCTGCCAAGTCCTGAGCAAAAGCTTCGTTTAAATCATCGTACGCCGACAACATAGGTTTTACGTCCAGCCCCTTCTTTCTGTCAAAATAGTTTTTCGTAATTTTGACAAGAAGACCGCTAAGGAGCACCACGCCGACGAGGTTCGGCAATGCCATCAAGCCGTTAAAGGTATCGGAAAGCGCCCAAGCCAATTCGCCGTCGATCAACGCCGATACGATGACCAACAATACGTACAGTACCTTAAAGACGGTGGTCGCGATTTTTCTACCCTTATCCCCCGTTTTACGGAAGAGGAAGTCTACCGATTTTTCCCCGTAATACGACCACGCCAAAATGGTGGTAAATGCAAACAAAGGCAAAATTGTCGAATATACGATTGTACCAAATAACCCGAAAATATTTTCAAACGCCATCATGGAAACGTTGGTATCCACCGCGCCCGGCGCATACAAAACGGTTGCCATCCCCACTTCATCTCCAAAGCTGACCAAAACCACCAACGCCGTCAGGGTACAGATTACGAAGGTGTCGAAGAAGACCTCGAAAATCCCCCAGAAACCTTGTTTCACGGGTTCGCGCGTTTCGGACGCGCTGTGCGCGATAACGGAAGAACCCAAGCCTGCTTCGTTGGAGAATACGCCGCGCGCCAAGCCCTTTTGGATGATCTGCGCAAACGCATAGCCTGTAAAGCCGCCCATCGCCGCTTTAAAGCTGAACATATTTTTAAAAATCAAACCGAACGCCGTACCAATCATGGTAACGTTGGCGAAAATAACAACCAACGACATCAAGATAAACAGCAAGGACATAAAAGGTACCAAGATGGACGCTACGCGGCCGATACTCTTGATACCGCCCAAAATAATCAAGCCGAGTACCACCGCTACTACGATACCGACAATCAAACCGATTGTCTGCGCGTTACCGTCGATTGCGCCTTGGAAGGTGGAAGAAATTTTATTCGTTTGCACCCCGCTCATACCGATTGCGGCAAAGGTACAAAATACAGCCGCCATAACGGCAAGAATTTTACCCAGCGTCTTTAAAAATTTCCCCAAGCCGTCGTTACGGTTTCTGCCCAAGCCCTCGGACAGATAATAGGCAGGGCCGCCTGAAAAATCCCCGTTTTTGTCACGCTTACGGAAATATAAACCCAATACGTTTTCCGCGTAGTTGGTAATCATCCCGAAGAATGCGGACACCCACATCCAACATACCGCGCCGGGACCGCCCGTCATGATCGCCGACGTTACGCCGACGATGTTCCCCGTACCGACCGTACCGGAAATCGCGGTTGCAAACGCCTCAAATTGCGAAATGGAATTTTCCTTTTTGCTAAGCCCTTTCTTCTTTTTGCCAATACTCTTGATCGTCGGTACGATGGTTTCCCCGCACGAGGTACCGAACTTTCTCACCTGCATACATTTCGTACGCACCGTGATCAAAATACCCGTACCCAAGATCAAGATGATCATAGGCCAACCCCAAACGACACCGTTTACCGCAGAGTTGACTTTTGCAATGCCGGCAATAATCTTCTCCCACATAATAAATACCTCCTCGCCCGTTTGTCGGGCAATAAAATAATAACGATTTCTTTACCGAAGAGAAAGAAAAAAAACGGAGCGGTTGTATCACCACTCCGTCAAAGCCGTATTTCCACCGTTATATGTAAAAAAGAGGCGGGCAGGTATGCGTCGAATGCATTTTACCCGATAACGATGAAGCGTAACTCTGTCCTTTTGCCTGAGAGATTTGCGGCGTTGCCGCTTGCCCCTTCGGCACCCAATTCAATGGGCTTCTCCGGAGTGCTATCCGATTACAGTTCCCGACGTTGCCGCCACCTGAGAGTTTCCCTCCTTCGGTTGGGGTATATCCCCATCTCCTGCAATCATCACATAGCTTGCTTGTCGTTTATATTAGCATACACGTTTTCGCCTTGTCAACAATTTGAAGCACGTTTTTAAAATTTTTCTTTGAATTTCTAAAAATCCCCTTCTTTCATTGGCTTTTTTAAAAGTCGTATGGTATAATAATAAGGTATAAAATTAGAATGGGGTGTTATGGTTACAAAAACTTATTCCTTTCAAAAAGACGGCAAACAAAACGACGTATATACTTTACGGAACGCAGGCGGCTTAGAGGCGGATATCCTTACCTACGGCGCGCGTTTAATTCGTTTGTCCGTCCCCGATCGGAAGGGGTCGTTTTCCGACGTCGTCGTGGGATGTAAATGCCCTGAGGATTATTACGAGGAAAACCCCTACTTTGGCGCGACAATCGGCAGATATGGCAACCGTATCGGCGGCGGCACGTTCCCCTTAAACGGCAAAGTTTATCATATTGAACAAAATGAGGGAAACAATACTCTGCACGGCGGGTATTCCGCCAATTTTGACCGCGTGCTTTGGAATGCAGAAATTGAAGGAGACCGTTTGATTTTAACCCACCTTTCCCCTGACGGCGCGGGTGGTTTCCCAGGCAATTTAACCGTACGCGTCGCCTTTACCTTAACCGATGAAAACGAGCTGAAAATCGAATACACCGCCGTTTCCGATCAGGACACGGTGTGCAATTTGACCAATCACAGCTACTTTAACCTGGGCGATGATCCCACTGTTTTCGATCACGTTATGACGATCAATTCGAAAAAAATCACCCCCGTGGATAAGGAGCTGATCCCCCACGGCGAATACGAGGATATCGAGGGCACGCCTTACAGCTTTTTGCCCGCAAAGCCCTTGGGGCAGGATATGTTTTCAGACGCGAAGCTGATCGCGCAATGCGGCGGTTATGACTTTAATTACTGTCTTGACCGCATCGGCAAAGGGTTAGAACGCTTCGCAAGCGTTTATGAACCCATATCGGGCAGAAAAATGGACTGCTATACCACCCTGCCCGGCGTGCAGCTGTACACCGCGTGCGCGTTGGATTCCTTCGAGGGAAAACGGCATTATGAGAAATACGCCGCTTTTTGTTTGGAAACGCAAGGCTATCCCAACTCTCCCAACTGTCCCCAATACCCCTCTACGGTGTTGAAAGCGGGCGAAGTTTATCACGAAATCACCGTTTACCGTTTTTCGGTAACGCAATAAGGACTAGCAATGTTAAAGGCTCTTTGGATAAAATTTAAAGAATCGGCTTTGTCCGTTTTACCCGTAGCATTGATCGTGCTGCTTTTAAACTGTACTCCCATCGTTAATTTCACGACGACAGAGACGGTTATTTTTGCTTGCTCGTCCTTGGTGTTAATCCTCGGGATCTCTTTGTTCAATCTCGGCGCAGACATTGCAATGACCCCTATGGGAGAGCAAATCGGTTCCGCTCTTCCCAAGGCAGGACGGTTTAAAACGCTGCTTTTGGTATGCTTCCTTATGGGAATATTTATTACGGTTGCAGAACCCGATTTATCCGTCTTGGCTTCACAGGTAAAAGAGGTTATCTCCAGTACCGCGCTGATTTTATCAATCGGCTTGGGCGTGGGGATTTTCTTGGTGCTGAGCGTTTTGAAAATTGTGTTCCGCATCAGTCTTTCCAGCTTGCTTACATTCTTTTATATGCTGTTGTTTGCCTTGGTGTCGTTGGTTATCATCAACGGCAACGCGGCGTTTTTGCCCCTCGCATTTGACTCTGGCGGGGTAACGACAGGTCCCATCACCGTACCCTTTATTATGGCGTTAGGTATGGGTGTTTCCGCAAGCTTAGGGGATAAGCGCGACCGTGAATCCAGCTTCGGCTTCATCGCGCTCTGTTCTATCGGCCCTATTCTTGCCGTTATGGCGTTGGGGATCTTCGCCAAGGGCGAAATCCATTACACCATTCCCTCCTACGATATGGTAACGGATGCAGGCGACGTGATGTCGACCGTTTTGCATACAATGCAAGAAGTGGCAATCGCGCTGCTTCCGATCGTGGCGTGTTTCTTCATTTTGCAAATCGTATTTATGCGTTTGCCTAAAAAACGTATTTTACAGATCGTGGTCGGTATCTTTTACACCTTCTTTGGGTTGGTCATCTTCTTGGCGGCGGTCAGCGTCGGCTTTATGCCGATCGGGTACCGTTTAGGCACGCAGCTTGCAGAACAACACCCTGCTTGGCTGATTTCCATCGCCTTTATCCTCGGTGTTACCGTCGTTTTGGCAGAACCCGCCATTCACGTTTTAAAACGTCAGGTAGAAACCGTTACGGGCGGCGCAGTCAGCAAGCGTTCGATGTTGATTGCTCTCTCCGTAGGCGTCGGCGTATCTATTACCTTGTCGGTAATCCGCATCATCTTTGGGTTTAGCATTTTGTATTACGTGATCCCCGGGTATTTCATTTCGCTGGGGCTCTCCTTCTTCGTGCCCAAGTTGTACACCGCGATTGCATTCGACTCCGGTGGGGTTGCCAGCGGTCCTTTGACCTCCACCTTCATCCTCCCCTTTGTCATCGGGATCTGTTACGTGCTGAACGGTTACACGGATGCTGCAATCCTCTCCGACGCGTTTGGGTTGGTGGCTATGGTTGCCATGACGCCGCTGATCACCATTCAAGCGCTTGGCTTTAAATCAATCGCATCCAAACACCTGCGCGAACGCAGCGCAATGAAACGCATTTTGGATGAGGACGACGAACAAATTATTCGGTTTATGTAGGGGGCAGGTATGGGTTTATTAACAAAAAATACAAAAAATAAAAAAGTAGAACCTGTGGAAAAGGATACGCCCTTTCAAACGGATTTGAAAAAATTAAAACTGCTGATCACCGTGGTTAGCCGTAACAAGTCCGAATTTTATATGGACTTTTTGTCAGGCTTTGACGTCAATCTGCAAACGGCGGTGGCAGGGCAAGGCACGGCAACGTCGGATACGATGTATTTGCTCGGTTTAGCGGATTCGGATAAAAGCGTCATTTTCAGTGTTTTGCGCGAAGACCGCGCCGAAGAAGTGATGCAAAGTTTGGAAGAAAAATTCCACACGGTGCGCGGCGGCAAAGGGATCGCCTTTACCGTACCTATGACGGGCGTCATTGGGGTTGCGATCTATCGCTTTTTAAGCAATAACCGTAAATAAGGAGAATGAGTATGAAATATAAACACGAAGCAATTTTTTGTATCGTAAACAGCGGATATAGCGAACTTGTCATGGACGCGGCGAAAAAATTGGGGGCGCGCGGCGGTACCGTCATCAACGCCCGCGGCACGGCGCCTAAGGACGCGGAAAGCTTTTTCGGCATTACCATTCAACCGGAAAAAGAAATCGTTATGATTCTCGTACCCTCTTCCATCAAGGAAGACGTTTTACACGCGCTCTATAAAGAGGCGGGTTTGGATACGGCAGGACAAGGCATTGCCTTTGCATTGCCCGTGGACAGCGTCGTCGGGATCACCGAACAAACGGAAAAAAAGAATTAAATTTTTGCAACAAAAAAAGCACCCGATCCATTCGGGTGCTTTTTTTTTTACATTTTTATCACGCCGCAATCCAACAATACGTCGGACAGTTTTGCAAGCCGTTGCGGTGACAAAGTTTCTCCGCGCGCCTTTTCCTCTACGCCTGCCGCAATAAGCGCAGCTTTCGCCTCTTCACGGCTCATTTTGAAGAAATTGACCAAGTTGTTTTCCAAGGTCTTTCTGCGGTTTAAGAAAGCGCATTTGACCGTTTGTCGATACGCTCTTTCGTCCTTCACCTCGATCCTGCCCCTCTCAAATTCGATTTTTACCACTGCAGAATCCACGTTTGGACGAGGATAAAAAAGATTGCGGGAGACGCGTTTGACGATCTTCGCGCTTCCTTTCAAAGCAATCGCCGCCGTAATCGAACCGTATTCCGCCGTGTCCTCTTTCGCACAAAAACGTTCGGCAACTTCTTCCTGCACCATAATCGACAAACCCTGCACCTTGTCGCTTTCTTCCAACAGCTTTGTAACCAAAGGAGTTGTGATATAGTAGGGCAAATTCGCCACCACCGTATAAGGCTCGATTTCCGCCTCAAATGCCTTCAAGTCCAGCTTGTTAAAATCGCGGAAAATCACCTCTACGTTCTCTAAGCCTGCCAACGTTTCCGCCAAAACGGGTTGCAGATCACGGTCAATATCAAAGGCGTAGACCTGCTTTGCCGCCTCCGCCAACGCGCGTGTCAACGTACCTGCGCCACAACCGATCTCCACCACCGTGGTGTCTTTGGTGATGCCCGACGCTTCCACGATCGAGCGCAATAAATTGCCGTCTGAAATGAAGTTCTGTCCGAACTGTTTTTTGAAATGAAAGCCGTGTTTTTCCAACACGCTGCGCAGTTCTTGCATACCTTTCTCCTTGTAAAATTTTGCGTCCACGAAAACCGTGAACGCATACCTGGGTACATCTTTTCTGAAAAATTAGGAATCTGTAATATACTTTCTAACGTACAGAGGTATCCGCACGCTTTCCGCCAAACGCTTGCACGCCTCGACCTCTTCCTCACCGATGCAATCGACAATCGAGAAACGGCAATCTACGTTTTCCTTACGGCAAAGCTTTGCAAATTCTACCAAGCCCGCAAAGCCTGCTTCGCCAAACTGCGAACGGCAGATGGGCTGATATTTTTCCACGCAAGACGCGTTGAGGGAAATGTTAACGAAATCAATTTTACCCTTCAAATCGGGAACGATGTCGCGTTTGTTGATCAAATTCCCCTGACCGTTGGTATTCAAGCGGGTTTTTAATCCCTTTTCGTGGAAAAAATCACAAAGCGCGACCATTTCCGCTACTTTATACGTCGGTTCGCCAAAGCCGCAGAATACAACCTCTTTGAAACGGGTCAAATCCCCGAAACCATTCGCTGCCGCAATCACCTTTTCTACCGTAGGATCACCATTTTTCAGCCATAAGTAATTGCCGTAGTAGCTGCTGCGTTCGTTGCGCACACAAAAATCACAACCATTCGAGCATTTGTTGGTCAAATTGACGTACAAATTGCCGTCCAGGGTATAAAGGTAGGTATCCTTGCGATTTTCTTCCTTTGCATTCCCCTTTCCGTTTTGTCCATTCTGCCCATTTTTATTTTGATTTTGTTTGGGCTGTTGCTTTTGCTGGTTTTGTTGTTGCTTTTGCTGATTCTGCTGTTGGTTTTGGCCCTTATTTTTATTTTTTTTGCCTTGCGCAGATTGATTTTGCTGTTGTTTTTGAGCGTTTTGTGCCTTTTCGGACTGGGGCTGATTTTGCTTAGGCTGTTGTTTTTGCTGCCCTTGCTGCTGCATCTGCGCCTGATTTTGTCCCTGCCCGTGCGAATGTCCGCCTCTGTGTCTTCTGCGTCTTTTTCTGCCGCCTTCGCCTGCAGGTTGTTGTCCGTTTACGTTTTTATTTTCTTCCATAATCATTTCAGCTTAAAGAACAGCATTTTTGCGGTTTGCATAATCCGTTCTTTCAGCTCCTCCACGTTTTTATTGAGTAGTATTGCCATATGATCCACAACGTATTTCACATTTTTGGGTTCGTTGGGAAAGCTCCCTCTAAAGGGCGCAGGGGTCAAATAAGGACAATCCGTTTCTGATAAAATCAGCTGGGCAGGTATGCGTTGAATACATTCCTGCGCCTTTTTTCCATTTTTCCAAGTGGACGGCCCACCGAAAGAAAAACAAAGCCCCAACGCCATAAAATCGGCGGTCATCTCAGGCGAATAGGAATAACAGTGCATCAATCCGCCCCTTTTCAAAAGCTCTTTGTGCTCGCGTAAAAATTCTAAGGTTTCCTGCGCGGCGTCGCGGCTGTGTAGCACCACGGGCAAGCCCAATTCATCCGCTAACTGCAGCTGCCTTAAAAACAAATCGCGTTGCACTTCTTTTGCAGGATTATCGTCGAAATGATAATCCAAACCGATCTCCCCGACCGCTACGCATTTTTCGTGCAGACAGAGCTTGCGGATTTCTGCCAAATCCCCCTCGCAGTATTTATCCAATTCGCTGGGGTGGAAGCCTGCGCAAAAGTATACTTCCGTATACTTCTCCGCCAAATCCATAGCGATCTTGGACGAAGCGAGGTCAAAGCCTGAACAAATTATCCTTTCCACGCCGTGCTCTTGGGCGCGCTTCAGTACCTCGGCAATTCCACCGTTATCATCAAATTCGCCCCCTGTCAAATGGCAGTGTACGTCGATATAGCCCGCCATTAACCAAGTACCGTACCGCTTGCGACGTCCTTTTCAGGCACGATCAGCGAGAAGTTGCCATTTTCGTCTTCTGCAGCCAAAATCATACCCTCCGACACAATCCCGCAAACCTTTCTGGGCGCAAGATTGGTCACGAATACGACTTTTTTACCGACCATTTCTTCGGGCGTGTGGTGTTTCGCAATCCCCGATACGACGGTGCGGACTTCGTCGCCGAATTTTACCGTTTCTTTCAAAAGCTTATTGGACTTGGGCACGGGTTCGCACGCGATGATTTCCCCTACGCGAAGCTGTACCTTCATAAAGTCGTCAAAGCTGATCTCAGGCGTCTTATCCTCCTGCTTTTCTTCCTCTTTTTCTTCCGTTTGAGGCGCCGCAGGGGCGGATTTCGCCATTTCTGCGGCATACGCTGCCGCTTGTTCCGCGCGGATTTTTTCAATCTCAGGCGCCAAAGTCTTGAAATCGATACGCGCAAACATAGGCGCGGTCGCCGTTACCGTTACGCTGTCGCGAAGACCGAATTTTGCACAATCTTCCAATGAACGAGTTTCTCCACCATATGCCGCGAAAATCTTTTCGCTGGTCGAAGGCATAAAGCTGTCTAAAAGGCTTGCGCCGATTTGGATCGCTTCCGCCAAATTATACAATACGTCGTTCAGGCGCGCCTTCTTCGCTTCATCCTTCGCAAGTGCCCAAGGCATCGTTTCGTCAATGTACTTATTCGCGCGTCTAAACAGCGCAAACACCTCGGAAATAGCGTCCGCAATACGAAGTTCGTCCGCTTTCGCAATTACCTTACCCACAGCGCCCGTTACGGTCGCCTTAAATTCTTGATCGGGTTCTTCTTCGTTTGCAGGCAACGATTTCGTAACCGTACCGCCGAAATATTTATCAATCATCGCAATCGTACGGCTGACGAGATTGCCAAGAACGTTGGCAAGCTCGGTATTGAAACGTTCAGTGACCAATTCCCACGTGATCTGTCCATCGTTGTCAAACGGCATCTCGTGCAATACGAAATAACGCACCGCATCCACGCCAAACAATCTGGCAAGATCGTCCGCATAAATGACGTTGCCCTTCGATTTACTCATTTTACCGTCGCCCTGCAACAGCCAAGGATGACCAAAGACCTGCTTGGGCAAGGGTTCGCCAAGCGCCATCAAGAAGATGGGCCAATAGATGGTGTGGAAACGCAAAATATCCTTACCGATCAAGTGTAAATCGGCAGGCCAGTATTTTTTATACTGCTCCGAATGGTTTCCGTCCACGTCGTATCCAATCCCCGTGATATAATTAGACAGCGCATCCATCCATACGTAGGTAACGTGACGAGGGTCAAAATCCACAGGGATCCCCCACGTGAACGAAGTACGGGAAACGCACAGATCCTGCAACCCCTTCAAAAGGAAGTTGTTCATCATCTCATTTTTACGGGATACGGGTTGAATAAATTCTGGATGCTTATTGATATGCTCGATCAAACGGTCGGCATATTTACCCATTTTAAAGAAATATGCTTCCTCTTTCGCGGGTTTTACCTCTCTGCCGCAATCGGGGCATTTGCCTTCCACAAGCTGGCTTTCCGTCCAGAACGATTCGCAAGGGGTGCAGTACATACCCTCGTAATATCCTTTATAGATATCCCCTTGGTCGTAGAATTTTTTAAACATTTTCGCAACTTGCTTTACGTGATCGGCGTCGGTGGTACGGATAAATTTATCGTACGACGTCCCTACAAGGTCCCAAATCCCTTGGATTTCCCCTGCGATTTTATCGACGTAAGCCTGCGGCGTTACCCCTGCCGCCTCTGCTTTTTCCTGAATTTTCTGTCCGTGCTCATCCGTGCCCGTCTGGAAGAACACGTCGTAGCCCTGCTTTCTTTTAAAACGTGCGATCGCGTCCGCAAGGATTGCCTCATACGTATTGCCAATATGAGGTTTGCCCGAAGTATACGCGATTGCCGTCGTGATATAATAAGGTTTCTTTGCCATAAAACCCTCCTACGTTTGTTTTCTTACCCATTATATACTTTTTTTATAAAAAAGTAAATCGTTTTACACCAACTTCCCGCACTCAAATCACAATCAAATCTGCAAAAACCGAATTTTCCTTCATTTTCTTGAAGTGCCTTGCATATATCTATGCTATGAATATCCTTTTCGTCATCGTATTTTCCGTCAGTACTTTTTTATTGCTCTGTATCGCGCCCGAAGAATTTCTCCCTGCGCTTTTGGACGGAGCAGGCAAAGGTGCCAGCGTCTGTATCTCTCTTATCGCCACCTATTCGATATGGCTGGGATTGATGCGCGTGTGGGAGGACAGCGGCGTTACACGCGGCGTCTCTCGCCTAACAAAACCGATTATGCGGCGACTGTTTAAAACGGACGACGAAGAAACTCTGCAAGCCATCAGTATGAACGTCTCCGTCAACCTCTTGGGGATTTCTGGTGCGGCAACCCCTTACGGTATCAAAGCAGCCAAATTGTTGGACCAAAGAGAGGATCCCGAATACGCCTCTGCGATGCTGTTCGTTTTAAACGCCACCTCGTTGCAGGTACTGCCTACGTCCATCATCAGCATGCGGGTCGCTATGGGGAGCAACGCGCCTTACGATATTGTACTGCCTACCCTGCTTGCCACTGTGTTCTCAACGTTTCTTGGCGTCGTGCTTACCCGTGTCTTTGTGCCGCCCAAAAACACTGTCCGCAATATACGAAAAATACAAATACAGGGGGCAGGTATTTGATGAAATATGTTTTGGCGGTGCTTATCCCCCTTATTTTTCTCCTTTCATTTCTTTTCGCTTGTTTTCGAAAAGTACGGGTATACGACAGCTTTACCGAAGGGGTCAAGGGCGCAATTCCGTTAATTTTATCCATCTTTCCTTACGTTACCGCCGTGATGATGCTGTGTAAATTGTTAGAGGTCAGCGGTTTGGAAGAACGCTTAACCACGTGGATAACGCCTCTATTTTCTTTCACGGGGATACCTGAAGACATTTCCTCTCTCGTCTTAATGAAACCACTTTCAGGCAGCGGCTCCATCGCGGTATTGACGCAAATTTTAGATAAGTGCGGGATTGACAGCTACGCAGGGAGATGCGCGTGCGTTGCTTACGGAACGGCGGATACTATTTTCTATATCGGCGCAGTGTATTTTGCAGGTCTAAAACGAAAAAGGTTGACCTCTGCGCTTGTGATCGCCCTCGTTTCATACCTTTCTGCAGTCGTTTTTGCCTGCTTCTTGTGTCGGATTATGTGAATAACGCCAATAAAAAAACAGCTTTCGAAAAACGAAAGCTGTTTTTTATATGGTATAGACCTACCGTTTCAGTTGGTTTCACTTCTCCTCAAAGGTTAAATAGGTCGCAGGATCTACTTGCTTACCATCCTTTTTAATTTCAAAGTGCAAATGCGCGCCGTCCTTATATTCTTCCCCCGTCGCCTCCGCAACTGTACCGATGACGTCGCCGCGCTTTACGCTTGTACCTACCGTCAAATCCTCACCTACGTCAATAAAACGGTACACCGTCTTGACGCCGTCGCCGTGATCCACCGTGATTTCCGTACCCGTTAACACGTCGTCTTTATAGATACTTTCCACCACACCGTCGTCTACAGCCAATACTGCCGTACCAACCTCCGCCGTAAAATCCACGCCTTTATGCTCGTAGTAGTTATTCAGCGTCTTGTTGTGATAAAACCCAAAATCATTCATCACTGAAACCGTTTCCACGGGCATCATCATTCCTTCGGGTGTATTGATCACGGGTTCGTTGCTGCCGCTGCTGTCTTGGCCAGTAGAATCACCGGGGTCTTCCGAAGCTGAATTGCCCAACGAGCTGGACGGCTTGTTTAAGGTTGGATCTTCCACGCTGTTCTGGGTCGGTAACAGTACCGCCACAAGAATGATCGCCACCAAGGTCACCGCGCAACCGATTGCGGTAAAGAGATAAAATTTCTTCTCCTTACTCATCCCCTTTTTCTTTTCGCTTCCGTTTTGTTCTTTCATTTCTTACAATCCTCCGAAAAATCGTTTTGTATGTAAATGTTTGCCCGTGCCGCTGTCTTTTATACCTGTAAAAAGAAATTTTTTGCGGTTAATACCCACCGAAAATAATCGGCGCACCTACCGCCAAGTTTTCTTCCCCAATCGCCACGTGCAGATTGACTTTTCTTCCGTATAGATATATACCATCCGACCAATCGCGGGTGTACGCGTAATAAGAAGTTATGCCGTTTACTTCCTCACAAAAAAGAAGTTCTGCATTGTAATTTTGCACAATTTCTTTTACGATCTCCTCTCTCGTCAAATACCTGCCCCCTACATAATCGGAAATGGTCGTGCATACGCACTCCCCTTTCACACGAGTTATCTCCCAAAAAGACAGGCTGCTTGTTTGCAAGCCCTGCGACGAAGTTCTGTCTAAAAAATATACCCTTTCTCCGTGTATATCTGCAAAGCGCGAAAAGTGGGCGAGTTTGACGCATAGACAACACGCCAACGCCAATACGACCGAAATACATACACGCAAAAAGCCTTTGAAACGATACACGAAAAAATCCCTCCCGCAGCGTAGGTTGCGCCGCGAAAGGGATTATTGACCGAGTTATTTAATTTTATACCCTGCGATTAAAAATCACTCAATTTTTCGCCGCCGAGCAGATGTACGTGCAAATGGTGCACCGTTTGACCGCCGTTTTCACCTTGGTTGATGATGACGCGGTAACCGTCTTGCAAACCCAATTTTTCTTCCAACGTAGGGATGGTCGCAAAGATGTGTTTTACGATTTCCGCGCGCGCCGCGTCCATTTCAGAAAGCAATGCAAAATGCGTCTTCGGCAAGCAAAGATAATGCAGCTTTGCCTTGGGTTCAATGTCGCGGATCACGATCATATACTCGTCTTCATACAAACGAGGCGAAGGAATTTCCCCTGCTACAATTTTACAAAAAATACAATTTTCCATATATACCTATCTCCTTTATTGTTTTACAACGGTCACCAATACGCCGTCTTTAAATAAACGTTCAACGCGTACCTGGGTGGGGCGTTTTTCCATTTCACCTTCCACGTAAAGGCGAATATAATTTTCCGAATACCCCTCGGTATACCCATCGATACAATTTTCAGGCACCATCTCTAAACCTTGCCCGATAAAGCTTTCTAAATACCGCTTCTTTTCTTCCGCCCCCTTGGCAAGCAAACGCTCCACACGTTCCTTTTTCAAAGCGGAAGGCAATTCTTTATATTTTTTATAGGCGTTCGTCCCCTCTCTTGGAGAATAGGGAAACGCGTGAATTTGCGCAAATCCCGCCTCTTCCACAATACGAAGCGAAGCTACAAAATCTTCTTCCGTTTCCGTGGGAAATCCTACGATAATATCCGTCGTAATCGCAGCCTTAGGAAAGTTTTCGTAGATCATACGGCATTTTTCCAAATATTCCGCACGGGTATAGTGGCGGTTCATAGACCGTAACACCTTATCCGACCCACTTTGCAAAGAGAGGTGGAATTGCGGCGCAAAGTTTTTTACTTGCTTTAACGCGTCCAAAAACCGCGGAGTAATCAAGCTGACCTCTAACGATCCCAAGCGGATACGCGTATCCGCATCTTTCACCGCCAACATTAGATCGGTAAGATCCCGCCCCATTTCGTCCTTATATTCGGATACGTCTATCCCCGTCACCACCGTTTCTTGCGCGGTACTTTGTAAAATTTCCGCCGCTGCGTTTTCCAATAAGCGGGAACGGCTTCTGCCGCGCAGATAAGGAATGACGCAATACGAACAAAACCGATTGCAACCGTCTTGTATCTTTACAAAATTACGGGTTTTTAAGCATTCAGGCAAAGGCATTTCTTCGTACGTTTTTTCTTCTTCTAAGCAAATTCCGTACTCACTTTTAAGTCCAGCCGATACGATTTCCAATACTTTATTTTTTCGTTGCGCACCCGTCACCGCGTACACGGTAGCCCCTTTTTGTGCAAAATCGGTTGGAGATTTCTCCGAAGCGCAACCGCAAACGATGATTTTTGCGTCCGCATTACACTTGATGGCTTTCCCTACCGTCTGACGACTTTTTCGTTCCGCCTCGGCGGTCACGGCACAGGTGTTGATTATATATAAATCGGCAGGCTCGATCTCCCGCGAAACCTCGTATCCAAGCCCTTCCAACCCACGGATAATCGATCCACTTTCCACGTCGTTGACCTTACAACCGAGGGTATACACCACCGCTTTCATCGCAATTCTCCTAAGGAAAACATAACAACCGAGGTCAAAGCAACCGCTGCCGTTTCCGCGCGTAAAATGCGTTTACCGAGGGTAATGGAGGCAAAACCCTTTTCATTTGCCAACAGCTCTTCCGCGCGAGAAAATCCACCCTCGCTGCCAATTACAATCGCCGTGTTGCCTTGCAAAGACGCCACGTCACACTTGCTTTCCGTGGCAAATTCGCAGGCGAATAATTTATTTTGATAATCGTCCGCATACGACAACGCTTTTTCAAACGAATCCAAATATACCACCTCGGGTGCGGTCGCGCGAAGACATTGTTTCGCCGCTTCCTTCGATACCTTATTTAAACGCTCTAATTTGTTTGCATTCATATATGCGGAAGAAAATTCAGAGGTAAATACGCCGATTTTGTTTACACCGAGCTCCACTGCTTTTTGCACGATAAACTCGTTTTTATCCGCGTTTTTCAAATAACCGAACAGCAAACAAACGTCCACGTTCGGCTCTCGTTCGCCTACCTCACAGCGCACAACGTTCAAAAGCATACGTTTTTTCTCCACACCCGCAATCACAGCGGTGTATTCGTTTCCACTGTTGTCTAGCAAAATTACCTCGTCGCCATTCGATAGACGCAGGACGTTTTTTGCGTGTTCAAATTCTTCCCCGCAAAGTTCGACCGTGTCTTCAATTTTATCAATAAAAAAACGTTTCAACGCAGACATGGGTACTCCTTAGGCGTGTTTTAACACCAACGCAAACCATTCACCTTTGCGCTTTTCAAAGATCACCTGCATCCCGACCGCTTCGTAGGCTTGCTTGACCATATCCAAACGACTCTCGATAATACCGCTTAAAATCAGCACGCCGTCCTTTTTTAAATTTTTAGGGATAGAAGGTGCCAACATCTTCAAAACTTCTCCCGTGATATTCGCCATCATCACGTCCCCTTGCACGTCCGTATTTTCAAGAAGGTTCGAATGCGCCACCACCGTCTTATCGTCCACACCGTTTAATTTTGCATTATGCAACGAGCTTTCCACCGCAATCGGATCAATGTCGGTCAGATAGGCTTTCTCTGCGCCAAGCTTGATGGCGGAGATCCCCAAAATACCGCTGCCACAACCCACGTCAATACATACGGACGAGGGGGTGATATATTCCTGCATCAATTCTACGCACATAGACGTGGTTTCGTGTTCTCCCGTTCCGAACGCCATATTCGAATCGAGTAAAACCACCTGTTCGTTGGGGGCAGGTGCGTATTCAATCCATTCCGGCACGACAACAATGGCACCGAGATGAATGGGTCTAAAATGTTTTTTCCATACGTCAATCCAATCGTCGCCATCCACCAAACGTTTGGTATCTTCCAACGTACCGAAGGGCATAAAGCCTTCACTGCGCTCTTTTGCATCCGCAATATCTTGTAAAATAGACGCCACCACTTCCCCGGCAACATCCTCTGCTACGTAGCATTTTACCAACACGTCAGAGGGCTTGTCCGCGGTCAAATCGTCATCCATATAATCCCAAAACGTACTCTCTTTCGCCGTTTGCAGGGCAATGATATCCGCGCGATCACAAATGGTCACGCCGTAATCAGTGTAGTTCCACATAATATCGGAAATGATTTCACTTGCTTCCGTGGTTGTATGGATGGTCAGTTCGATATATTTCATAATCGTTTACCTCACAGTATGATACGCGCATATCCATAACGGATATACGCGTTCTACTTTGTATTTGATATAGTGCTTTAATTACAAATTTTTCAATGCGCCACGAGCACGTCGACGAGAGCGTACGTAAGGGTACGTGACCGAGGCGCGCGGAGCGGCAACGAGGAATTGCGATTCAGCACGTAGCTGTAAGCGCGTAGATACAAGTATTTCAAGGCGCCGCGAGCACGTCGATGGGAGCGTACATAAGCGTACGTGACCGAGGCGCGCGGAGCGGCAACGAGGAAAGACGCCGTATATCCGTGCTTACTTTTTATACAAAGGTCCGTAGACCGCGCACGCACGATAATCCTGCCCTTCCTTATCCATACCAAAGGCATTCCACGCAGCGGGACGATAGATATCGTCTTCGGGTACGTTATGCATACAAACAGGGATACGAAGCATCGAACACATCGTAATCAAATCCGCACCGATATGACCGTAGGAAATCGCGCCGTGGTTTGCACCCCAATTCTGCATTACTTCATAAGCGGTCTTAAAGGGGCTGCCTTCCTTACCGTCGCAACGAGGAGCAAACCAAGTACAAGGCCACGTGGGGTTGGTACGTTCCATCAACGCATCGGAAACTTCATCGGGAAGATGCACTGTCCAGCCTTCCGCAATCTGCAATACGGGGCCCAAGCCCTTGACAAGATTCAAACGAATCATCGTGCAAGGCATTTCCGCTTTCGTGGTGTAATGACTAGAGAACCCGCCGCCGCGGAAATTGTCAAAGCCCGCTTCGCACCATACGGTTGCATCCGTCATCTTCTTGATATCTTCATCGGTAACTTCCCACCATTTTTTCATGATTGCGTTACCGTTTTCATCCTTACATTCGCCGCAAGCATCCAAGCACGCCGCACCGGAATTTAACAGGTGAATAATACCATTCGATTCTTTCGCCTTACCTTCCAGCTTGTATCCTGTTACGCGTTCGGTTGCTTCGCCCGACCAATAGGTACGAACGTCCGCAAAAATTTGCGCCCTGTGCGTCAGCAAACGCATAAACAGCATACCCATACCGTTGAGAATGTCGTTTTCGGTCGCCAAGGTGTAGGGCTCGCGCGCGCCTTGATAATCGAAGGTAGAGCTCAGAAGCGCCTCGGGATAATCACAGTTGGGCCAATGATCCGTCCATTGACGCTGACCTTGGAAACCGCCTGCAATTGCGTTGTGCCCAACCATTTCCTCTTCAAAGCCTGCAGGGAGATTTTTATTGCCTGCCATCAAATCCTTGATGATGCAGTACATTTTTACCGTGAATTCCCACTGCTTTTGTTTTTCTTCGTCCGTGAATTTAATACGGCGTTCCTTGCCGAGGAATTCTACACTTTCAGGGTTGTCGTCACGGCCCATTTTGCAATGCTCCATCGTCCAAGCAAGCGCTTTTTGATATTCTTCTTCGTTATAAATACCCTCTTCCATACGGCGCAGAATTTCCACTTCGTCCACGGATTCTACACGCATACCAAGGTAAGATTCTACAAAATCCTGATCCATAATCGAGCCTGCAATACCCATACATTGAGAACCGATTTGAAGGTAGGATTTACCGCGCATCGTCGCAACGGCAACCGCCGCGCGGCCAAAACGCAACAATTTTTCTTTTACGTCGTCGGGGATCGTCGTTACCATATCACGGTCCTGCACTTCGTGGCCGTAAATGCCAAACGCAGGCAAACCTTTCTGCGCGTGACCTGCCAATACAGCCGCAAGATACACTGCGCCGGGACGTTCGGTACCGTTGAAGCCCCAAACTGCCTTAATCGTGTTGGGATCCATATCCATCGTTTCGCTGCCATAGCACCAGCAAGGGGTGACGGATAACGTAATGTCTACGCCTTCTTTCTTGAATTTTTCCGCGCAAGCCGCCGCCTCGGGTACACGGCCGATCGAGGTGTCTGCCATAACGACCTTTACAGGCTCGCCGTTCGAATAAAAAAGGTTCTCTTCAAACAACTTTTTCGCGGCGTTTGCCATCGCCATAACTTGTCCTTCCAAGCTTTCGCGAAGCTGCATGGGTCCACGTCTGCCGTCCACGATGGGACGAATGCCGATTACGGGGTATCCCCCAATGTATCTAGATTCTGCCATAATAATATTCCTCCAAAATGACAATCATTTTTTAAATAATATGGTGGCAGAATGGATATTTTTCTACCTACCATGTTATATTATAACATGCCAGTTTTTTTCTGTCAATACTTGCAAGAAAAAAAGAACGGCAGAATTTGCCGATCTTTCCCATTTTTTAGTGACATCCGCTGCACGTTTTGCAATTTCCCGTGCATTTTTTACTTGCTTTTCCCGTAGACGTATACATAGTCCCCGCATAATCGCGCTCGGTTTCCCCACCGCAATCGGGACAAGCCACTTTATCCGTGTACACTTTTACCAATTCATCAAACCGCTTACCGCAGTTTTTGCATTTGTACTGTAAAAAAGGCATTCTCTCCCCTCCGACTACGTTTCCTGAAAATATTATACCTCTTTTTTATAGGTTTTGCAAGGTTTTTATCCTTATAAAATCGCTTTTCCCTCTAAAAAACTGTCAAAAAATCCCCCAACGTCCAAACCGCTTTTTTCAAAACAGCCAATCAAATCCTCCACCGTCGCATTTTTAAATTGACACGTGTGATAATACCGACGCAAGGCGCTGAAAAATTTTTGATCCCCAACGCTCTTGCGCATCGTATCCCACATAATCACAGCCTTGTCGTAGGCGATACACTTATACTCGTAATCACTGAGATAGTCTTTCAAATGTCGGCGCATACGCGTATCCGTGCGCCCAAGGACGCTGCCGTATACGTCGTAATACGAACGATATTCTTCCATCGATTCCTTAACCAGCCCCTCCCGTGTAAATCCGTATTTTTCATACGTTTCAAAAAATGCCAAGGTGGAATATTCCGCCAAGCCCTCGTCTTGCCACGCGTTTTCAATTTGGTCACTGCCAACCACACCGTACCACCATTGATGCGCCGTTTCGTGCGCGATCACGCGCGCTTTCCCTTTTTCATCCAATTGATCGGAGATAAAAACCAAACGAGGGTATTCCATCCCGCCGTAACAAAACCCCGTCTGCGCCACCGCATAATGGTTGTATGGATATTCTCCATACGTCTTTTCGTAGAATGCAAAGCTCTCTTTTATCAAATCCAAAGTCTTCGTCGGCGTTTCGTCAGCATAGTAGTAATACGCAAGGGTCGTATCCCCGCATTTCGTCGTGGTAACACGGAACTTTTCAGACAATACCAATGCAAAATCGCGGACGTTCGTCGCAGACATGGTATGCACCTTCTTGCTTTCCAACGTCCTTTCCTGCACAAGCTCCCCCGTGGCAGCCACCACGTATTCTTTGGGCGCGGTGAGGGTCACCTTATAATCGGCGCAGTCGCTGTAAAAAGGATCCCCGTCCGAATAATAGACGCTTTCAATAAAACCTTCGTCCTTAACCCCACATAAAATAGGGAAAAAATTTCCAAGATTCACCGTATGCTTCGTTACGCCCGTACGGTGATTGACCTGCGCCAGCTTGGTCATAAAACCGATATCCAGTACTACTTTATCCCCAGGGAAAAGCGAGCGTTCGAGATAAGCGTATAAAATATTTTCATCCTCGCCCATCACTTCCCAATTTTTCGAGCCATGCACGCTGGATACGACCATTTCCCCATAACTTTCCCCTACATAATACGCAGACTGCGTATACGCGCTGGAAATCGGTTTGTACAATGCATCCTGCCGATAGGCATTGGGGTAGATTTGAAATTTTAAAACGGAAATCTCGTTGTCCGTATTGTTTTCAAAGGTCACCTTTGCCATGCCCGTTAAAGTGCGATTTTCGGGGATATATTCTGCCGTGATCTCGTACCTGGTATACCCAATCTCTTCATTTTTACATCCTGAAAGCGTTACGCAAGCCACAGCGCTGCATACCACAATTAAAATCCAACCCAATACCTTTTTCATCCCCGCAGCCTCCTTGTTTATGTTTGTATTATATGAGCAATAGCCGCAGAGTATGCAAAAAAGCAACCCCCTTCGAGGTTGCTTTTCCTATTTTTTATGCCTTTATTGGGTAACGATTACCTGCGCGTAGCGCAATACCTTTTCGCCCTTTTTATAGCCCTTGACGTAGACCTGCTTGACCACGCCTGCTTCCTCCCCGTCCGCACAAGGCATCGCCATAATCGCCTCCATCGTATCCGCATTGAACGGCTGACCGATGGGATCAATTTCTTCTACCCCCTCGCCTTCAAGGACTTTCTTAAACGCTTTAAGCACCATATCCAAGCCCTGCTTGGTGTTCTCATCCGCGCAAGAGGACATCGCTCGTTCGAGATTGTCCCCAATCGGAAACAAGGATGCAACAACGTCGTTTCTACCGTCTTGGTAGCGCGCCGCCGCCTGATTTTGCGTACGGCGTCTATAATTTTCGTATTCCGCCGTTACGGCATACCATTTGCGGGTGCTTTCTTCCGCTTCGGCGATCGCCTTTTCCAGCTCTTCCTTTTTACTCGGCTTCTTCTTCGCCTTTTCTTCTTTCACGGACGTTTCTTCTACCGTTTCGCCCTGTTTCAATTCTTCTTTTTCCATAATCTTTCCTCAATTGATAAGCCTTTGTTATATTTATAAAGCAAAAAATTGCGTTTTAAACACGCTATGGTTAAAAATCAAGATGCGCAAACTTATCACGGCGCGAATAGCGGTAAAAAATCGCCTTTCTGCCAATTACTGCGACGGGCACCGCCTCCAACAGCTCCGCAACGTTTTCAGCAAGATTTCTGGGATCGTCGTCCGCCGTATCCAAAATGGTAACCTTGATAATTTCGTGGGCGTCCAAAGCGTCGGACAAAGTCTTCAAAAGGTTGTCCGTAATTCCCCCTTTGCCAATCTGTGTAATGGGCGAGAGATTTGCCGCGATCGATTTTAATTTACTTCTTTGTTTGCTGGTAATATTTTCACTGGT
>JAFWAN010000008.1 GCA_017507585.1 Clostridia bacterium | reverse complement strand
CATTAAAAAACAGACCCAACTGGGTCTGTTTTCTTTTTACATTCTATTCCGTTCGACAAAGGCTCTTGCCAAGGTTACGTCGTCGGTATATTCAATCTCCGAGCCAATGGGAATTCCGTGCGCAAGCCTCGTCACCGTCACGTCAAAGGGCTTGATCAGCTTCGCAATATACATCGCGGTCGCATCCCCCGATACGTCGGGGTTGGTCGCTACAATGACCTCTTTCACGTTGCCTTCCTGCAAACGTGCAAGCAATTCGCGGATGCGGATATCATTAGGCCCCACCCCCGAAAGCGGATCGATTACACCGTGCAAAACGTGATAAACGCCCTTAAATTCGTGCAGCTTTTCAATCGCCGCAACGTCTTTGGGCTCTTTTACCACGCAAATAACTCCGTGGTCCCGCGTGCGGCATACCGCGCAGGTTTCCTCCTCGGTAAAGTTACCGCAAACCTTGCAGTATTTCACTTTGCGTTTCACGCCCAAAATCGCATCCGCAAACGCGCGCGCTTCCGCTTCGGGCATATCGATGATTTTATAGGCATAACGCTGCGCCGTCTTTTTCCCCACGCCGGGCAATTTGGAAAACTCGTTGATCAGTTTTCCAATCGGCTCGATGAAAATTTCCATAAAATTAGATCATTCCTCCCAGCGCGCCCATATCGCCGTATTTACCCATTTTTTCTTCGTAAACCTCGTCCGCCTTTTTATAACCGTCGTTGATCGCAGCCATAATCAGGTCTTCCAGCATTTCCACGTCCGTGGGATCCACGATGCTTTCATCCAATTCGATCCCATTGATGATCTTTTTTGCGTTCATATACACAACAACCGCTTCACTTGCCGCCGTACCTACGATTTCCCAATCGTCCAAAAGCTCCGCCGTCTTTTCCATTTCTTCCTGCATCTTTTGCGCTTGACGCATCAAGCTTTGCATATTGTTGTTTCCGCCTTTAAATCCTGCCATTTTCGTTTTCCTCCGATTTATCTGTATGTTTTTATTTAATTTCTACGGGCACGCCTTCAAACGTCCCTTTAATTTCGTTGACTGTTTTTTGGAAAGCATCCGACTGCTTTCCGCGCAAACGAATTTCAAATTGTCCTTCTTCCAAGCCCATCTCGGCAAATGCTTGTCCAATCAATGCGTAATGTTCGGGCTTGGTCAGCGAACGGTAAATGGTATCGCTGGTCGTGTATAACGCAAACACATCGCCGTCGTACTGTCCGTCTAAATCCATACACAGGGTCAAGAGTACCCCGTTGCGCGCAATTTTTCTGATCGTCCGTAAAAATCCACCGAACGTCGCTTTTCCGCCGCCGCTTACCGTCGGCTTTACCGCCTTAATCGGCGCGGCTTCCACTTTCGGTTTCGGCTTTACGGGCGCAGGCGGCTCGAAACCGCCAAAATACACGTTGCCGCCCGTTTGTTCCTCATCAGGCGGAACGTCAAACGCAGGTTGGTATTCTTCCACCACTTCCTCTGCCTTAGATGCGGCTTTTTCAGGTTTTACTTCTTCTTTTATCGGTGCAGGAATTTCACTCACTTCAACCCTGCCCCCTGCATTTTGGGTAAAATTGCCTTCCGCGATCTGTTTTTCGAGGGCGGTTATACGGGCGATTAGATTTTCCAAATCATAATCCTCTTGCGGCATCGCCGCTTTCAATACCGCCGTTTCAAACAGAATACGGGAGGAGGTGGAATATTTCAACTCCGTTTCCATCCGCGCAAAAATTTCCGTCACGCGAAGCAGACGATGCCCGTCCGTTGCCTTGGCTATCCTTGTCACCTCGTCATACATAGAATCGGGGAACGCCAAAATCGTTTTTCCGTCCCGACAAGTTTTCGCCACCGCGCAAGCGTTGAGGAAACTCATCACATCTTTCAACAGCATCCCTACGCTTTTCCCTGCTGCGAGGAAGGTCTCCGTCTTTTCAAACGCCGCACCTGCGTCCCCTTTCAGGATCGCGTCGCAAAGGGTTGCCACCGCCGAAAAATCCGTATTTCCCAATACCGTGGTCACGTCTGCATAGGTCAATTTTCCACTGGCATACGATACGCAGGTATCCGCCACCGACAGCATATCTCGGACACTGCCCGCACCCGCGCGCGCAATCGCCACAATCGCTTCCTGGTCGTACTTTTTCCCGATCGAATCAAAAACGTAACGTAAGCGTTCTTCCAAGTCACTTTGCGGAATCAGCTTGAAATCAAACCGCATACAGCGGGACAAGATGGTCGCGGGAATTTTCTGCGATTCGGTGGTAGCCAACACAAATACCGCGTGCGCAGGCGGTTCCTCCAAGGTTTTCAACAGTGCGTTGAATGCACCTGGCGAAAGCATATGAACTTCGTCGATGATAAACACTTTATATTTCCCCGCCACGGGAGGATATTGCACTTTTTCGCGCAGATCGCGCATTTCATCCACACCGTTATTGGACGCTGCATCGATTTCCGTGATGTCCAAATTGGACGGATCTTTCAACGCTTTACAGCGTTCGCATTTTCCGCAAGGCGAGCCGTTTACGGGCTTATCACAGTTGATTGCCGCGGCAAAAATCTTCGCAATACTCGTCTTACCCGTACCGCGCGGACCGCAAAACAGATAGGCATGTCCGATCCTACCCGTGTCAATTTGATTTTTTAATACGGTCACGATATGCTCCTGACGCACGACGTCGTCAAGCGTCTTCGGTCGGAACATACGGTATAAAGCCAAATACGCCATAGCTGCCTCCTTATTTCAAAACTTCTTGTAATTTTCGTTTGCTACGTTGCAGGGCATTGTCTACGCTTTTTACACTCTTGCCCGTTGCTTGACAAATTTCCCCACAACTCATACCGTCCATATACATCGTGGTTACTTTAAATTCAAAATCAGACAAAACCCCGCTCATTTTCTGCCGAAATTCTCTGCGATCATCACGCAAAATCAAGGCGTCTTCAGGATTTAAACCGTCCGACAGCTCCTCCGCGCCGCCAATCATCCCTATCGACGTCGCATTGTTGAGCGGTGAATTTTTCTTACGAGCAGACGTTTTTACCGCATCAATAATACGGCGGGATACGCAAAGGTAGGCAAAATTTTTAAAGCTGCTGCCGCCCTCGGTTTGTCTGTATTCGCCAATTGCATTGTACAATCCGATCATCCCTTCTTGGATCAGATCTTCCGTTTCCCCGCCGATTAGGAAAAAACCGCGCGCACAACCGCGAACAAGCCCCGCGTGGCGAAGCAACAGATCCTCTGTGGCTTGCTTGTCCCCATTTTGCGAAAGAACGACCAGTTCTTCGTCTGATTTTTTATCCTTCAACCCGTACATGGTACACCCTTTTTACTCAAAGTCTGTTGCGTACGACCTCGTACGCCGCAATCCCCAACGCCACGGACGCATTCAGCGAATTGACCTGTCCTTGCAAAGGGATGGACAAAATTTTATCGCATTTTTCCTTGGTCAAGCGCTTCACTCCGCTGTCCTCGCCGCCAACGATCAGGGCAACGTTGCCCGCAAAATTTTCCTTGTAAATATCTTCGCCGCCCGCTTCCAAAGCGTACACCCAGTAGCCTTCTTTTTGCAATTTTTCTACCGCTTGATTGAGGTTCGGCACTTTGGCAACCTTCATATGCTCCGCCGCGCCCGCGGAGATGCGGATTACCGCTTCCGTCACCGACGCGCTGCCCGATTTCGGGATCACGACGCCGTCCGCGCCTGCGCATTCTGCCACACGGATAATGCTGCCGAGATTATGCACGTCCTCAATGCCGTCGCAAAGCACGACAAAACCGCCCTTTTCACTCTTTTTCGCGGCGATAATTTCGTCCAAATCATAATACTCGTAATCGGTGGTATAAGCGATAACCCCCTGATGGCGCTTGGTTTCGCTCTCCTTTTCCAAAACCTGCTTGTCCACGAATTGCACGCGAATATTTTTCTTGCGCGCCTGCGCAAAAATCAATCCCAGCGAGCCTTGCGCCCCTTTTTCCAGTAAAATTTTATCGATGTTTTTATCCGTTTTCAGCAGTTCAATAACCGCGTTTCTTCCTTCCGTTTTCATCTTCTTTCCTCACTTTTAAAACCTTCCTGGTTTAAACGGCGTTGCCTCCGCTTGAAGCGCAAAACTGTCCACGTCGCTGACCGAAAGCAGTTGCTTGATGCGCTCCTCTTGTCCCGTCAAGTATAAATACCCAAGCACCGCTTCAAGTCCGGTCGAGCGGTTATACTCTAAAGAAGTCGCGCTCTTGCTCTTCGTCGCTTTTTTTGCATTTTTACCCCGACGGAAAATATCAGCCTCCTCCTCGGTAAAGAGTGGAATAAGCTTGTCCAAAAAGACGCTTTGACCTTTCGCAGATACCACCTGTGCCGCCACTCGTTGCAGTTGGGATACCTTACCGCACCCCGACAACGCCAATCGTTCTCGCACGTACAGCGAATACACCGTGTCCCCCACAAACGCCAATGCAATTGGATTTAATTGCATCGCTTCCGTCCTTGATAAAATTTCTCTTTCCGTCAGCATAGTTTTCTCCGTAGATAAAATTAATATTATACATAATATTAATCGTACAGAGATATTATATCACACCTCACGGAAAATGACAAGCAATTCCCTATCACATTTTGACGGGTTTTTTAACTTTCCTTTAAGCGGTTGCTTCCGTAAAATAATCCATTACCCCCTCCGCAACAATTTTCGCTAAGTCCGTCTGCCAGCTTTCCAAAGACAGCAAGCGTTCATCCTCCTCATTCGATAAAAATCCACATTCCACAATGACGGAGGGGCAGTCTGCGCATTGTAAAATGAAAAATTGACCGCTTGCGGCGTTGCGCCCGCGCGCCCCCTCGACTGCGTACAGGCGATTGATCTTTTCTTGCAAAGCAACCGCCAAACGCCGACTGCCCGCCTGCTCTTTCCCATAAAACACCTGCCCACCGCGCGTGTTACGCGTTGGATAAAAGTTTTGATGTATAGAAATTAGCAAAGCGGGATCCGCTTCTTCAATAATTTCCTTGCGTTTTTGCATATCCCGCTTTTTAAACCCTTTCGCAGTCGTACCGTACAAACCCGCCTCCGTTTTTCGGGTCAATTCCACATGAAAGCCCCTGTTTTCTAAACAATCTTTCAATTTATACGTGATGGATAAATTGAGATCACTTTCCTTTATTCCCGTATTTCTCCCCACTACCCCACCATCAATGCCACCGTGTCCCGCGTCTAATACAATGCATAATTCACGATCAAACGCTGATACGAAACGAGGAGCCGTCAATACACGCAAACATAAACCGATTGCCGATGAAAAGGCTACAATCACCGCCATCACCACTGCTACATACGTCTTTTTCATATCCTATTGTATGTCTGCAATCAGTAAAATATAACCGTAATCTTTCCCCGACAACGCGTACATGGTAGCCTGACAATAAAAAACCGCGCAATTTCGCGCGGTATATTTTATAAAAATTTCAGCTCGCCGTCCTCGATACGACAGCGGTAATCGGTTTCTGGATTCTTTTTTTCTCCACCTTTCAGTATATCCACCGCTTTCTCCTCTTTTTTTACCTCGTTTTGAGGGGCATCAATGGGTTTTTGCTCCGTCTTTTTAAGGGCTTCGCCTTGTATTTTATCCGCCTCCTTCAACCATTGTGTATACAACTCATATCCACGCGACGTAACAATTCGTCCAATACCTGCCCCTATCATTTTCTTAAAATCTGCAAGGGTATCCACCCCCACAACCTCTAAGCGACACCCCTTATACAGCTCAAAGCGGAGCTGCTCGCACCCTGCAAAATACGGCACGCTGAAAAAGTTCGCCCCCGCCTCGGAAACAAGACGAGCGATCCGCATCAACGTCGTATAAGGATAATGCCCGTCCACCCAAACTTTCCAAACGCATTTCTTCACGGCGCGTTTCAGAATACGCAACTCTTTGCGGATTTCGTTATATCGACAAGCGTCTATCAGCGAAGGCGTCAACGCCACCGTGAGTTCGCTCGCGCCCATCTTCCTGACCAACTTCATTTCATAGGCCTTGACCCGAGCCAGCGTTTCGCCGCTCTCCCCAATCAAGCAGTCTGCTGCAATTTTCCTGCGAGACAATTCGCCCCTCGCTTGTAAGAAGCGCGCAGACTTCATCCGCACTGCGGCTTGCCGAAGCCGTGAGGCACGCTCCATCGCACGTTGCGCGTCGTCCGCAAGCTCTATTACCCCTTCCGACTGCGACATTGCACCCATAATTTCATTGATCTTTTTCTGTTTTTTATAGGCGTAATATTCCTCCGCATCCGCCGCCGTCAAAATCAATCCTTTTTCTTCCTTCGTTAAAACTTCGCCACTGGTTTTATTTTCCATCTTTTCCATACGTTGAGTATCGACAAATCCCCCTCTTTTATACCTCCCTCTCCCATATTGTGACAATAAAAAAGCCGTATACTGTCCTTATGAATATTCTTTTGCTTTCCGCGCCCGTAAAGGGTATGTTATGGACAATCGCACTCTTCCTCGTTTGTTTTATCGGCACACACGTTATCATTTTAACCCGTTTAGGGTGGGAATATCAGCAGCAAAAAACCGAACACGCTCCCGATAAACAAGAAAAGAAGACGGAAGAAAAAAAGGCACCGTCTGAAAAACAAACGGAGCCGATTTATTATATCGTCGAACGGAAAACTCGCCGCGCAAAACCCACGTACGGCGAACCGAAACAGATCAATTTTAATGGGCAAAAATAGTGTTCAACGCATACCTGCCCACCTCTTTTAGGTCAAATCCCCTGCGCTTTCGTCAAATTTTTGCAGGTTTTCGCCATCCGCCCAAAGACGTTCGAGATGATAAAACAGTCGGGTTTCATCGTTAAAGATGTGTACGATTACGTCCCCGTAATCGATGACCGCCCAACGTCCGTCACGCACACCTTCCGTGCGCGAAGGAACCAAACCGTGTTCTCTTTCTACCAATTCTTCCACTCTTTCCCCCATCGCGCGGATTTGCGGCGCGTTGCTGCCGCTCGCAACGATAAAATAATCGCAAAGATCCGTTTTTTCACGCACGTACAAGGCAACGATGTCCTTACCCCTTTTAT
>JAFWAN010000079.1 GCA_017507585.1 Clostridia bacterium | reverse complement strand
CCTGGGAAGATGGATGAAATTGCGGCGATTTGTGAAAAGCACGGTGCGATTATTATCGAGGACGCAGCCGAATCACTCGGCGCGACCTACAAGGGGCGTCAGACGGGTACCTTTGGTACCTACAACGCCATTTCCTTTAATGGAAATAAAATTATCACGGGTTCGTCCGGCGGTATGCTTTTGACGGACAGCTTAGAGGCTGCGAACAAAGCGCGTAAATGGTCGACGCAAAGCCGTGAAGATGCGCCTTGGTATCAGCACGAAGAGGTAGGGTATAACTACCGTATGAGTAACGTGATTGCAGGGGTTGTACGCGGTCAGTATCCGTACTTAGACGAGCATATTGCACAAAAGAAAGCCATTTATATGCGTTATAAAGAAGGGTTTAAGGACTTGCCCGTAACGATGAATCCTTACGACGAAAGTATTATGGAACCCAACTTCTGGTTGTCTTGCTTGCTCATCAACCAAGACGCAATGTGCAAGCAGGTGCGCAGTGACAACGAGGCTTGCTACGTGAAGGAAAAAGGGAAAAGCTGTCCTACCGAAATATTGGAAACGTTGGCAAAGTACAATGCAGAGGGCAGACCTATTTGGAAGCCGATGCATATGCAACCGATGTATCGTATGAATCCGTTTATTACGGTAGAGGGCAACGGGCGCGGGCGTACGAACGCGTACATAGCAGGCAAGGGCGTAGACATAGGCGCGGACATCTTTGCGCGCGGGTTATGTTTGCCGAGTGATAACAAGATGACGGTGGAAGAGCAGGATAAAATTATTGCCATCGTAAGAAGTTGTTTCGAGTAAAAAGTTATGAAAGAATTATTGGAAAAATTGGTTACCGAATGGTGGGGCATCACGTTGATTGTCGTTGTAGCGTTAGCGGTATGGGTATTGATATCGGCACTGTTATACCGTCCGTTTTTTAAGAGATTTTACGATATCCTTTTAAGCGGATTGGCATTGGTGGTGCTGTCGCCGATTTTGTTGATTTTAATCATTATGGGTGCGATCAAGATGAAAGGAAATCCTTTCTTTACGCAGCTTCGTCCTGGAAAAATCAACAAAAAGACGGGTGAGGAAAAGATTTTCAAATTGATCAAATTCCGTACCATGACCTGCGAAAAGGATGAAAACGGCAATTTGTTGCCTGATGAAAAGCGTTTGACAAAATACGGAAAAATTTTGCGTAGTACATCCTTGGATGAATTGCCAGAACTTATCAATATTTTTATCGGTGATATGTCGATTGTAGGGCCTCGGCCGTTACTTGTGCAGTATTTGCCGTTGTATAATGAAGAGCAAAGACATAGGCACGACGTACGCCCTGGCTTGACGGGCTATGCACAGGTGCACGGCAGAAACGCACTTTCGTGGGAAGATAAATTCAATATGGACGTTGCTTATACGAGAAAAATTTCGCTGTTTGGAGATATTGCGATTTTGTTAAAGACGGTCTTTGCCGTATTCAAGCGAGAGGGAATCAGCTCAGATACCTCTGCAACGATGGAAGTATTTCAGGGGACGAAAACAGAATGAAGGATTTAATCATTATTGGTGCAGGCGGCCACGGTCGTGTTATTGCGGATATCGCACAACAATTGAGAGTATACAAATCGATAGCATTTTTGGATGACGGCGACGCCAAAGAGAGTATGGGCTTGCCCATCCT
>JAFWAN010000078.1 GCA_017507585.1 Clostridia bacterium | reverse complement strand
TTTTTCATTATTATTCAGCATATTCGAAGCAGGGGATGGGTTTCAGCTTAAACTCGTTCAACACGTGCAATCGATCGATTTTTGCCTTCACTGTTTCATCCTCGCAAACGCCCGTGCGGATGTATTTATCCAACGTGGCGTAGGTAAAACCAAGGTTGTCCTCATCCGTCCGATCGGTCAATCCGTCGGAGGGGACCTTTTCCACCAAATTATGGGGCAAGCCTAAATGGAAGCCGATCGCCTTGACCTCCTGTACCGTCAATTTTCCCAAGGGGGCAAAATCGCCTGCTGCGTCGCCGTAGCGGGTAGAATAGCCAACCCAATCTTCGGAAAGATTGCAGGTGTTGGCAACCCGTCCGTTGTTCGATTGCGACAAAGCGTACAGGGTAGACATACGGATGCGCGGGGGTAAATTGACGCGTGTTTGGCGGGTGATTTCCACACCGCTGTCCGTCAGGGACTGCAACACGCCGTCCACAGCTTGTTTGATGTTGCAAACGTAAAAGGGAATACCCAGGTGCGCGACGAGTTGTTGCGAACAATCGAAATCGGGTTGTTCACCGTTGGGCATCAACACCCCGATTACGCGGTCTTTTCCCAGCGCTTTTACGCAAAGCGCGGCAACCACGCTGGAATCCTTTCCGCCCGAAATCCCGATGACGGCATTACAGCCTTTTCCGTTTTTGTCAAACCAGTCGCGTATCCATTGTACGGCGTCTTTGGTTACTTTTTCAACGTTGAACATACTTGTCTCCATTAAATCCCAAACAGCAAATCTCCGTAGGTAGGCATAGGCCAATATTCGGCTGAAACCAAGCCTTCCAAGGCGTCTGCATCCGCGCGGAGTTTTTCCATAACGGGTAAAATTTTGTCACGGTAATACACGGACAGTGTTTGCGCGCCGACTGATTTTTTCGCACCTACCAACGCCTTTTCCAAGGCTTTTACATTTGCGTGCGCGCTTGCAGTCAACTGCACGATTTCCGTCAGCGTGTCTGTTTCGTACGTGCAATCGAAGCCGTTTGATACCGCTTTTTTGGACAAAACGGTGTCGGAAAGCTGCTTGCTGTATTGACTGACGGCAGGTAAAATTTCTTTTTTCGCCATTTCTACCATCGTCTGCGCTTCGATATTGATTAGGTTGCAGTAGCTTTGCAATAAAATTTCGAGGCGGGAACGCATTTCACGTTCAGTATATACCTTATGTGCGGTAAACAGCGTGACGTTTTTCTCGTCTACGAAGTGGGGGAGAGCGTCGGGGGTCTTTTTCAGGTTCAAAAGTCCGCGTTTTTTCGCCTCTGCCAACCAAGCATCGTCGTAGCCGTTCCCATTAAAGACAATGCGCTTATGCTGTGTAATCACTCGTTTAATTAAGGCGTGAATGGCATTTTCAAAATCGTTTGCCGCCTCCAATTCGTCGGCAAACTGTTTCAAAATTTCCGCTACGGCGGTATTCAATATGGTATTGGGATCGGATACGGACGCTGAGGAACCCAGCATACGGAATTCGAATTTATTTCCCGTGAACGCAAACGGCGAGGTGCGGTTGCGGTCGGTGGTATCCTTGGGGAATTTTGGCATCGTATGCACGCCGACGCGGAGCAATTCTTTCTCTTTCACGTCGTAAGGAACGTCCTTTTCGATGGCTTCCAAAATCTCCGTCAGCTCGGTTCCAAGGAAAATGGATACCACGGCGGGAGGGGCCTCGTGCGCGCCCAAACGGTGGTCGTTGCCTGCCGTGGCAACGGATACGCGCAACAGATCTTGGTAATCGTCAACCGCTTTCAGTACAGCGCAGAGGAACAAAAGGAACTGCGCGTTTTCCGCAGGGGTATCGCCTGGCTCTAACAAGTTCACGCCCGTGTTGGTGGACAAGGACCAGTTGTTATGCTTGCCGCTACCGTTGACGCCCTTGAAGGGTTTTTCGTGCAACAGGCATACCATATCGTGTTTCTTTGCGATTTTTTGCATAATTTCCATCGTCAGCTGATTGTGGTCGGCGGCGATGTTGGTGGTTGCGAAGATGGGTGCAAGCTCGTGCTGCGCAGGCGCGGCTTCGTTGTGTTCGGTTTTTGCCAATACACCCAATTTCCACAATTCCTCGTTCAAATCGTTCATAAACGCTTGCACGCGGGGTTTGATGACGCCGTAGTAATGCCCCTCTAATTCCTGACTCTTAGGAGGCGCAGCGCCGAAAAGAGTACGGCCCGTATAAACGAGGTCCTTTCTCTTTGTAAACATTTCCTTGTCGATGAGGAAGTACTCCTGTTCGGGGCCGACCGTTGTTTTCACAGAGGTAACGTCCTCGTTGCCAAACAGCTTTAACACGCGCATTGCTTGGCGGTTGATGGCTTCCATCGAACGCAAAAGAGGAGTTTTCTTATCCAACGCATCCCCGCTGTACGAACAAAAAGCGGTGGGGATGCAAAGCACTTTGTCCTTGATAAAGGCGTACGAGGTCGCGTCCCAAGCGGTATACCCCCTTGCTTCAAACGTCGCGCGAAGCCCGCCCGAGGGGAAAGAGGAAGCGTCCGTTTCGCCGCGGATCAGCTCCTTGCCCGAAAATTCCATAATCACCCTGCCGTCTTTATCGGGGGAGATAAAGCTGTCGTGTTTTTCCGCCGTAATACCCGTCATAGGTTGGAACCAGTGGGTAAAGTGCGTTGCGCCCAACGAAATTGCCCAATCTTTCATGGCGGACGCAACGGCGTTTGCGACGGACAAATTTAAACTTCTTCCGTCTTTGACCGTGCGTTTGAGGGTATTGTAAACGTCTTCGGACAGCATAGATTTCATGACGGTATCGTCAAATACCATACAGCCGAAATAATCGGAAATAAGCTTCATAACCGTTCTCCCTATGACCATAGTTTCTTTCGTAAAAACGAAATAAGCAAAGGCAACCGTGTCGGCACCTTTGCCCTTGTCGGTATTATACCTTATTATATAAGGTTTTGTCAACGCTTTGAAAGGCGTCTTGCCGATTTTTCTGTCTTTGATTTTGCGAAAAACGAGAGGATGAACAATTTGTTAAGCAATTTATCATAAAAATTTTGATAAGTATTTCACATTTTATTTGCAATTTTTTTTCGTAAGTGATACAATATATTCGGTTTTAGGCACAGCCTTAATCTTATGTGTGTGTAAAAATGAGGAAAGGAGAGTCGAGATGAAAAAAGTAAAAAAGGAAAAACAAACGCCGCGCCGCGAATGGTGGTTTCGCGGATTGTTAAAGCTTATGAAGGGAAGATACCCCGAACCTGAATTTATTTATTTGGGCGAAAAGGTGCAAAAGGGGAGCTTGATTTTGAGTAACCACGAAGGGACAGACGCGCCGCTTTCTTTGGAAATGTATTTGGGGGAAAACGTTACGATGTGGGGCGCACACGAAATGAATGAGGGCGTGGTTAATATGTACAAATATCAAACGCGTGTATATTACCACGAGAAAAAGCATTGGAATTTGCATTTAGCGCGCTTGTTTTGTTTGTTGGCAAGCCCGCTTACCAATATGTTTTATAAAGGTTTAGACCTAATTTCGACCTACCGAGATCATCGTTTTTTGAAAACGATTCGGGAAAGCATTGCGGCGTTGAAAAAAGGGGAAAGCATCGTGGTGTTTCCCGAGGATTCGAAAAACGGATACCTGCCAGAATTGGAAGGCTTTTTCGCAGGCTTTGTTATGCTTGCAGAAGTATGCAAAAAGCAAGGTATGGATTTGCAAATTTACGTGTCCTATTTCAAGAAAAAGGAAAGACAATATATTTTCGATAAGCCCGTTGCTTATTCGCAATTAACAGCGAACGGCGAAACGCGTGAGGAAGTTGCCAAACGCTTGCTTGACCGTTGTAACGAGTTGGGGAAAATGACCTTTGAAAAGAAAACGGACGATCAAGCGGCGTAATAACGCATAAAATTGCAATTTTTTTTCTTTGCCTATTTACAAAATCGAAAAAGTTTGTTATAATAGATAAAACGAAAGAAAAAGGAGATTGTTATGGGAAAATTTGTCATCAAAAAGACGCCCACGGGCGCATTTAATTTCAGTTTGTATGCGGCGAATATGGAAAAAATTGCGGTGGCTTCGCAGGTATATTCGACCAAAGCGGCTTGCAAAAAGGGTATGGAAAGCGTAGGGAAAAACGCGGTAAAATGCATTGCGGAAGATCGTGTAGAGGACCAAACCTTGAAAAAGGTGACGGAAAAGACTTGTCCAAAATTTGAAATTTACTTTGACAAGGCAGGCTTGTATCGTTA
>JAFWAN010000077.1 GCA_017507585.1 Clostridia bacterium | reverse complement strand
GGCGATTTGTATTTGAAATATGAATTTACGGTAGAAGATATCCCCGAAGAATGCGTACTGCTTGCAGAAGACACCAACACCCTTTGCGTGGAAGTAAACGGAGAGAAGGTCGTACGCTGCGGTTCGTCCGAGGTGGAAAAGCCGTTGTATAAATACGACGTAGTAGGCAAACTGCGTAAAGGCAACAATGAAATCGTCATCAAGATGCATTATTTCCAGAGCGAACAGGTTTACTACGCATTGTTCGGCGAAAACGTAACGGAAAGCTTGAAAAATTGCTTGGCGTACGATTCGGACATCGAAGCGATTGCGCTCAAGGGCAGCTTTAGCGTTTACGGAGACTTTAAGCAAGGGAACAAGCCCAAGGTGGTCTTGGGTGAAAACTTCCGCATCGGCAAGCAAAACAAGACGGTCACGGACCTTGTAGAACAAGGTTATCCTTTCTTCTCGGGCGATATTACCTTGAAACAAACGGTGGTTGTGGACGATACGGATTACGAATTGGTGATTGACGAGCGTTTCCAATTGTTGGAGGTCAAGGTCAACGGCGTAAGTTTTGGAAACTGGATGTTCGGCAAGCGTTTGGACGTTTCCAAAGCGTTGAAGGTCGGTGAAAACGAAATTGAAATCGTTCTCACGGTCGGCAACAGAAACTTGTTGGGGCCTTTCCATACCATGGAACAGGAAAACTTCAGTGTAGGTCCTTACACTTGGGAACGTACGGGGCTTTGGAAGGACGGTAAGTGCGAATACGTCTTGGATACCTATGCCTTTGTTAAGACGTTGGTATAAGTTTCAATCGAAAAAATACAATATAACAATTAAAAAAACGCGGTGTATAATGGTATATACGCCGTGTTTTTATTATTAGAGTATTTGACTTTTTAATGAAACGTGTGATATAATAATACAAATATATATTTTTAGGTGAAATAATGACCAAAGAAGAGTTGTTGAAAAATTATTTTGCCAAAGACGGTTATGTAAAGCTGTCTGGGATTGAAATTGCAGAAATCACCGAGGAAAAAGCGGTGGTATGTGCAAAAGTGAATCCCGATCATCTCAACGGAAACGGTTTTGTACAAGGCGGTATGCTGTATACCTTGGCAGATTTTGCGTTTGCGGTACTGTCTAATTATTTACATCCGATGACGGTAACGCAATGCGGACAGATTACCTATCTGCGCCCGGCAAAAACGGACTTTTTGACCGCAACGGCAAGGGAAACGGCGCGGGCAGGGCATAACACCGTCAGCGAAGTGCTCGTACAAGACGCTTCAGGCGCGGTGGTATGTATTTGCCATTTTAACGGCTTTGTCAAAGACGTGACGTGGGAAGATTTTGACAAGATTGTCAATCAAGAATAAAACAAAAGAGAGAACAGACGTGAAAGAATTGATGCTTACAAACAAAGCAATTGCGCGCGGCGCATACGAAGCAGGGGTAGCCGTATTGTCGGCGTATCCCGGTACCCCCAGTACGGAAATCGCAGAGAACTTTGTACAACACGAGGGCGTTTATGCAGAATGGGCGCCCAATGAAAAGGTGGCGGTAGAGGTCGCAATCGGCGCTGCCGTTGCAGGCGCGCGTTCGATGGCGTGTATGAAACACGTTGGTTTAAACGTGGCTGCGGATCCCTTATTTACCGTGGCGTATACGGGGATCAACGGCGGCTTGGTCATCGTCGTTGCCGACGATCCGGGGATGCATTCTTCGCAAAACGAGCAGGATTCTCGTTTCTATGCACGCAGTGCGCATATCCCTATGCTGGAACCCTCTGACGCGCTAGAAGCGAAAGAGTTTGTAAAACTGGCATATGAAATCAGCGAAAAATTCGACACCCCCGTATTGCTTCGTGAAACGACGCGCGTGGCGCATTCTCACGGGCTGGTGGAGCTTTGTGAAAGAAAGGAAGTAGGGGTTCGCCCTTACGAAAAATCGGCGGCAAAATACGTTATGATGCCCGCGAACGCAATCAAGCGTCACGTGGTGGTTGAGGCGCGCGATAAAGCGGTTGCTGAATATATGAACGGTTTGGAAATTAACCGCGCGGAATACACCTCGGAAAACGAGATCGGCGTGGTATGTTCGGGCGTGGTATACGAATACGTAAAAGAGGCGTTGCCCAACGCCAACGTATTTAAGGTAGGGGGCGTTCATCCCGTACCTGTCCCTGCCATTTTCGCATTTGCGAAGAAAGTATCCAAGCTGTACGTGATTGAAGAATTAGAGCCTTTCATCGAAGATACGTTAAAGGCGGCGGGGCTTGATTGTATTGGGAAGGAGTTGTTCTCCTTGCAAGGGGAAATTTCCGTATTGACCATTAAAGAAAAATTTGGTTTGGACGCGACTGTGGAGCAACCTACACAGGTGCCTGCCCGTCCTCCCGTTATGTGCGCGGGTTGTCCGCACCGCGGGGTTTTCTACGTTTTGAATAAGTTAAAGTTGACGGTAAACGGCGACATCGGTTGCTATACGCTCGGCGCAGTACCTCCGCTTGCGGCGGTGGATACTTGCGTCTGTATGGGCGCGTCCGTGGGTATGGCACACGGCTTTAAAAAGGCAACGAACGGCGCCAGCAAAAACGTGGCGGTTATTGGCGATTCGACCTTCCTGCACAGCGGTGTCACGGGCTTGATCAATGCCGTTTACAATCAAAGCGGGATCACGTTGATGATTTTGGATAACTCGACGACAGGTATGACGGGACATCAACAGCACCCTGCAACGGGTAAAAACCTGAAAGGGGAGCCTGCGCCGGTGGTATTGTTGGACGAACTGTGTAAAGCGTGCGGCGTCAAGGATTTGCAGATTGTAGACGCATACGACGTGAAAGCGGTGGAAAAAGCGGTAAAGGCGGCGATTGCTTCCGAAGAAGTCAGCGTCATCATCGCACAACGCCCTTGCGCGTTGTTGGATAAGTCCCCCAAACCGAAAATGACGGTGGATGGCTGTAAAAATTGCGGCGTTTGCATGAAGCTTGGCTGTCCTGCCATCAGCCGTACAAAAAACGGTATTCAAATCGACACGATGCAATGTACCGGCTGCGGCGTATGCGCAAACGTTTGCGCATTTAACGCATTGAAACTCGTCAAGGAGGGAAAGTGATATGATGAACATATTGATTGCCGGCGTTGGCGGGCAGGGTACCCTTCTTGCAAGCCGCGTATTGGGAAAATATGCGATGCTTTGCGATAAAGATTGTAAATTGAGCGAAATTCACGGTATGAGCCAACGCGGGGGCAGCGTAGTGACCCACGTGCGGATCGGGGATAAAATTCACTCTCCCGTAATCTGGGAAGGCGGCGCGGATATGATCATTGCGTTTGAAGCCTTGGAAGCGGCGCGTGTGAAGCATTATTTGAAAAAGGACGGCATATTGCTTGTCAATGATGAGAAAATTTTACCGATGCCCTGCATTACGGGCGCGGCGAACTATCCCGACGACGTCAAAGAAAGGTTGGTGGCAGCGGTGGAAAAAACCTATTTTGTCAATGCGCAGGCGTGGGCTGTGGAGGCAGGCAGCGGAAAAGCGACCAATATCGTTATGATGGGCGCGCTGTGCCGTTTGTTCGGCTTTGACAAAGAAGTAATGAAACAAGCGGTTGCCGCTTGCGTTCCCGCAAAGTTTGCCGAATTGAATTTGAAAGCCTTTGAATTGGGCTATGAAAGAGTATAAAATTTTTACCGAGTAATCGGTGCCGGCAGAAAAACTGCGACAAAGGATAAAATCATGCAATATTTTCAAAAAGACATTGAAACGATGAGTAAAGACCAAAAAAAGGTCTTACAGTCCGAACGTTTGGTGAAAATGGTCAAGTACGTGTACGAAAACCAAAAGCCTTACCGTGCGAAGATGGACGCAATCAAGTTAAAGCCTGACGATATCAAATCTATCGACGATATTTACAAGCTTCCTTATACGGTCAAGCAAGACCTTCGTGACGCGTACCCGTTTGGAATGATGGCGCGCCCGAAAAAAGACCTTGTACGTTTGCACGCATCCAGCGCAACGACGGGTAAATTGACGGTTGCAGGGTATACAATGAACGATATTGACGTTTGGGGAGAATGCGCCGCGCGTTGCTTGGTTATGGCAGGAGGCGACGAAGAAAGTATCGTGCACGTTGCTTACGGTTACGGCTTGTTTACGGGCGGGCTTGGTATGCATTACGGCGCGGAAAAATTGGGCGCAGTGGTTGTTCCTGCATCCGCAGGCAATACGCAAAAACAGATTCAGCTCATCACCGACTTTGGCGCGGATATCATCTGCTGTACGCCTTCGTACATCATTTATTTGGCGGAAGAATTTGAAAAACTCGGTTTAAAGCCGGGCGTGGATATCAAGCTGAAGGGCGGTATTTTCGGCGCGGAAGCGTGGTCGGAAGGTATGCGTGAAGACATTGAAAAGCGTTTGGGTATTCGCGCTTGCGATATTTACGGTTTGAGCGAAATTGCAGGCCCTGGCGTTGCGTGCGATTGTCAGTATAAGACGGGTATGCACTTCCAAGACGACCATTTCTACCCCGAAATCGTAGACGTGGATACGTTGGAGCCGTTGCCTTATGGAGAATCGGGCGAGCTCGTTATTACGACCTTAACCAAGGAAGGGATGCCCTTGCTCCGTTACAGAACGCGTGATATTGCCAGCTTGAACGACGATCCTTGTCCTTGCGGCAGAACGTCGGTAAAATTGAACAAGATCACGGGTAGAAGCGACGATATGTTGATTATTCGTGGTGTAAACGTATTCCCTTCGCAGATTGAAAGCGTATTGTTGAAAAACTCGGACATTCAGCCGCATTATCATATCAACGTTGACCGTGTCAACAATTTGGATACGATGGAGATTGTTGTGGAACTCTCTCCTTCGATCTCGGTAGACGAAGTTGCGCACGTGGAAGAAATACGCAGAAAACTTGCTGCGGATATGGCGTCTGCTTTGTCTGTAAGCGCAAAGATTACGTTGGTTTCGCCCGGTACGGTTGCGCGTAGCGAAGGAAAAGCGAAACGTATTACGGATAGAAGAAAACTGTAAGGGGTGGATATATGATTAAGCAAATTGCAGTATTTTTGGAAAATGAAGCTGGTAAAGCAAGCGCGTGCTGTAAAGTTTTAAAAGACGCAGGGGTAAACCTGTACGCGCTGTCGATTGCCGATACGAAGGAATTTGGGATTATGCGTATCATTACCGAGGACAATGCGGCTGCGTTGAGCGCTTTAAAATCCGCAGGCTATCTTTGCTCGGAGGTGGATTTGGTCGGTGTAGAAGTGCCCGACCGCGCAGGCGCGCTGTCCGATTTGTTGATTGCGCTTGGGAAAGGCGGAATCAGCGTAGAATATATGTATTCCTACGCGGGCGTAGACGGACACGCAAAGATTGCGTTTAAAACCGCTATGCCAGAAAAAGCAATTTTGATCTTGAACGAAATCGGCGCAAAAGTAATCTGATGACAAGAAAAAAAGCTGTGCAAAAAGCACAGCTTTTTTTGTTGCTTGAACGTAGGATTATACTACCAAAGCGGGAATAACGATGACGCCGATGACCAAGATACCCAAAGCGATTCGATACCAACCGAACACTTTGAAATCGTGATTTTTAACAAAGTTCATCAAGAACTTGATGGCGAACAGAGAAACGGTAAATGCGACCGCCATACCAAGGGCGAGATAAGCGATTTCCGTGCCCGACATCGTACCTGCGTCGAGGAAAAATTTCAACAGTTTATACGCGCTTGCGCCTACCATAGTCGGGATTGCCAACACGAAGGTGAATTTTGAAGCTGTCGTACGGTCTACCCCAAGAAGCAACGCGCCGATGATGGTGATGCCCGAACGGGAAGTGCCGGGGATTGCTGCAAGCAACTGAAAGCAGCCAATGAAAAAGGCGTATTTATAAGAAAGTTGAGAAATTTCCGTGATGCGCGGGGTGCGCTTTTTGTTGAAATTTTCAAGGACAATAAACGCGACACCATAAAGGATCAGGGTGCAGGAAATCATCAAAGGTTCGGCAAGGGCATGCTTTTCACAAAGCTTCTCAAACAGCATATCAGGCAGTAAAGCCAGCAGGGCAGGAACGCAGGCAACGATGATTTTACCCCAGAAAGAGAGGACGTCTTTTTGTAAAACGAGCTTGCTAACGCCGTCCTCGGATTTTTCCTTTTTTAAGGGCCAAATGGTACGCCAAAACAGAATTACAACCGCCAAAATTGCCGCCAACTGAATGACGTATTCGAACATTTCCATAAAGCCGTCGGAAACGCCTTTCACTTGCAAAAAAGGGATGGCGTTGATCAATTTCATATGACCGGTGCTGGAAATGGGCAACCATTCGGTGATGCCTTCTACGATGCCAAGCAAGATGATTTTTAACGCATTTAAAAACTTCATATTGCTTAATACCCCCTTGTTATCTAATATAATATTAGTATAACATTTTCACTGTGATAAGTCCACTATTTTCCTAAAAAAAGGGAAAAAACGCAAAAAAAACGAAAAAAAAGTTCATTTGCTATTGCAAAGCGGTAAAAAATATGGTATAATCACTTTACAATCGATAGAAATGACGGGGGTACGTTGCGCCATATTTATCAAATTCTTTGAAGGGGGTACCATATGGCACAAGGTACAGTGAAATGGTTTAATGCTGAAAAGGGGTACGGCTTTATTGCCGGCGATGAAGGCGGGGACGACGTATTCGTGCATTTCTCCGCAATCGTGATGGATGGGTACAGACGTTTGAAAGAGGGACAAAAAGTTTCCTATGAAAGCGAACCCGATCCCAAAAATCCCGAAAAACTGCGCGCAGTAAACGTGCAAGTTTTATAAAAGTTTCAAACCGTATGAAACCGCACTGAAAAGTGCGGTTTGTGTTTTATATATGAAAAATATGGGCGCAAGCATTGACAAAATATTGTCAATGATGTATAATCTAACTGTGCATAAAGGAGGTTTGCGATGTATCCAAAACCTATTCTTTTCGGCGTAATGGGCGTTTATGACGTATTGCTGGTTGCGGCAATCGTGATTTGTCTTTTTGCCGCCGACCGCATGGGGATTATGCGGAAATTTTCAGTAAAATTACAAAAAGTGCTGATTGTTGCCATGATGGCGGCGGTTCTTCTCGGCTTTTTCGGGGCAGTATTTTTCCAAGCGATTTACGAAGCGATTGAAACGGGGGAATTTAAACTGAATTTAAATACCGGTATGACTTTCTACGGCGGTTTGATTTTTGGTTTGATTGCATTTTTGGCGGTGTGGTTTGGGCTTGGTAAGCTCTGGTGCAAAGAGAATGAAGCGGTCAAGAAATTCGGCGCGATTGCTGATATTGCGGCGTGTTTGATACCTTTGGCGCACGCCCTTGGTAGGCTTGGTTGTTTGGCGGCGGGTTGCTGTCACGGAGCGGACACGGATAAATGGTACGGCATTATGCATTATGGCTTAACGCAGAGCGGCGAAATGATTCCCTTAGGGAAAAAGGTCCCCGTGCAGCTGTTTGAGGCATTGTTCCTTTTTGCTTTAGCAGGGGTTATGTTTTGGTTTTTCTTCGGTAAGTTCGGGAAGGAAAACAAGGGACGCTTTCCCCTGATGCCCGTATATACGATTGCGTATGGCGTTTGGCGTTTCTTGATTGAATACGCGCGCGCGGATGAACGCGGACAAACGATTATCCCTGCGCTTAGTCCTTCGCAACTGATCGCAATTTTGATGGTGGCGGCAGGCGTGGCATATTTATGCGTGTGGTTTATGCAAAAAAGAAATACCGCTAAAATGCGGGAAACGTTGAAGGAAACGAGTGAGGTATCAAACGATGAAAACAGTGGAAGCGATGAAACAGTTTGAGAATATTTTTGGCGCAAAGGCAGAGGATTTGTTTACGGCGGCAGGGCGTATCAACGTAATTGGCGAACACGTTGACTACTGCGGTGGTAAAGTATTTCCCGCAGCGCTGAACCTGCGTTGTAACGTGTATGGTAAAAAGCGCGGCGGCAATAAAATCCGTATGGCTTTTCGTGGTATTGACGGTATCGTGGAAATTGAGACGGATAAATTAGATACTTATAAATATTTAAAAATAGGCAATTATCAAGCAGGCGTTGCGTATTATTTGCAAGAAGAGGGGATCGACATTGTTGGATGCGATCTGTATTACGATTGTACGGTTCCTTTCGGCAGCGGCTTGTCCTCCTCTGCGGCAATCGAGGTCGCTACGGCGGTCACGCTTTGCGAATATGCAGGCGTTCCTTACGACAAAGTGCATCTTGCCTTAATTTCACAAAAGGCGGAAAACAAATACGCGGGCGTAAACTGCGGCATTATGGACCAATTTGCCTCTGCGATGGGTAAAAAAGACCACGCAGTGCTGTTGGATTGCGCAACGCTTCAATACGAATACGTTCCCTTGCAATTGGGGGATTACTGCTTGGTGGTGGCAAATTGTAACAAACCGCACAACCTTGTGGAAAGTAAATACAACGTGCGCCGTCAAGAAGTGGAAACGGCGTTAAAAACCTTGCAAACGGCGTTAAACGTGACTTGTTTGGCAGAGGTTACGCCTAAGCAATTCAACGAAGTGAAGTATCTTCTGTCCGGTGTTGTGGAAAAGCGCGCGGAACACGTGGTGATGGAATGCGATCGCGTCAATCAAGCGGTGAAAGCGTTGAAAAAGGGCGACATTGTAGAATTGGGGCGTCTTTTAAACGAGAGTCATTACAGCTTGCGTGATTTGTACGAGGTAACAGGCAAGGAATTGGATACCCTCAGCGCATTGGCGCGTAAGGAAGCGGATTGCCTTGGCTCACGTATGATCGGCGCAGGCTTTGGCGGTTGTACCATTTCTATTGTAAAAAAGACGGCGGTGGAAGGTTTTATCCGTCGCGTGGGAAAAGCGTATCAGGATTCTATCGGCTATAAAGCGAGTTTTTATGAAACCTCGATTGAAGATGGTATCACGGTGGAAAAGTTGTAATTTTTGCCAAAGAATAGGGGCAGGTACGAGATGAAATATATTATTGCGTTGGATCAAGGCACCACGTCCTCACGGGTTGCCTTGGTGGATGAGCAAGAAAATATCACGGCGATTTTAAGCCGTGAGTTTCCGCAGATATACCCTGAGGAAGGTTGGGTAGAGCACGATCCGATTGATATTTGGTCCAGCCAATACGGCGTTATGATGGAGCTGTTGGCAAAATGTAATATCGAGGCGAAAGACGTTGCGGCAATCGGGATCACCAATCAGCGGGAAACGACGGTCGTTTGGGATAAATATACGGGAAAGCCCGTTTACAATGCCATTGTTTGGCAATGCCGCCGTACGGCTGATCGAATTATACGATTAAAAGAGCAGGGCTATGCAGACCTCATTCAGCGTAAAACGGGTTTGATCCCCGACGCGTATTTTTCCGCGAGTAAAATCGAATGGATTTTAGACAACGTCGAGGGGGCAAGGGAACGCGCGGAACGCGGTGATTTGCTGTTTGGTACGGTGGATACGTGGTTGGTTTGGAAATTGACGGGTGGTAAGAAGCACGTTACGGATGCGACCAACGCATCTCGTACGATGCTGTTTAACATCGATACGATGGCTTGGGATGAGGAACTTTTGGACTTGTTCCGTATTCCTCGTTGTATGTTGCCTGAGGTAAAAAGCTCGGGCGAGATATTTGGCTATACGAACGTCAACGGAGTGGAAATCCCCATCGCAGGGATTGCGGGCGATCAACAAGCCGCATTGTTCGGGCAAGGCTGTTATGAAAAAGGCGAGGGGAAAAATACATACGGTACAGGTTGTTTCCTGCTGATGAACGCAGGGGAAAATCGGCCGTACAGCCAAAACGGACTGTTGACGACGCTCGCGGCAACCTTGCACGGGCAGAAACCGCAATATGCGTTGGAAGGCAGTGTCTTTATCGGCGGGGCAATCATTCAATGGCTGCGCGACGAAATGCGCTTTTTTACCGACAGCCACGACGCGGAATATTATGCAAAAAAAGTACCCGATACGGGCGGTGTGTATATCGTGCCTGCCTTTACGGGGATTGGTGCACCCTATTGGGATATGTACGCGCGTGGAACGATCGTAGGGATTACGCGTGGAACGAAACGCGAACACATCATCCGCGCCTCGCAGGAATCGATTGCCTTTCAATCTGCCGACCTCGTTTCGGCAATGGAACGGGACACGGGTATGCCGTTGAAGTCGTTAAAGGTGGATGGCGGGGCTTCGCGCGACGGATTTTTGATGCAATTCCAAGCGGATATTTTGGGCGCGGAAGTCATCAAACCGACTTCGCACGAAACTACGGCGTTAGGGGTTGCAAGGCTGGCAGGGTTGACCGTTGGACTTTGGACGGATGCCAAAACGTTGGCAGCGGCGCAAAAAACAGACAAGCGTTATCTCCCCGAAATGCCTGCGGACGTGCGCGAGGAAAAATTAAAAAAATGGCACCGCGCGGTAGAGCGGAGCCTCGGTTGGGAGTTGGATTAAAGAAAATGGCAGAACTTAATGTTCTGCCAAATTTTTTACAATGCCTTGTGCAATTTTGATTAAGCGTTCTTTTTGGTTGTCGGTTGGGTTGACCGTCGTATGAAGCAATAAGCCTTTTAAGACGGTTGCAACGTAAGATGCGGGAATATCCGCATTTAACAATTCTTTTCCCGAAACGGCAAGCTCTTTGATACGCAAAGGTGCGTTTTCTTCTTGCATTTTTTCTAATACCGCCTGCCAGCGCAAGCAGGTAGGGGCAGGGGAAAGATCGTCCATACAAGCGGAAAAGTCGGCTTGTTTTAACAATAATAAATCGTCTAAAATATCTAAATTGGTTGCAAAAAAGCGACGTAATTTATTTTCACCGGTTTGACAATTCATATCGTACATATGGTGTTGGATTAGGGCATGTACGCGTTGAATTGTTTTTTTGGATGCTTTTAAACGGGTCAAAATCTCGGTTGCGATCCGCGCGCCCTCTTGTGGATGGGCATACGCGTTGCCGTCGCGGAGATTGCAGAAAGGTTTTCCGACGTCGTGCAAAAGGGCGGCAAGGCGCACCTCTTCTTCGGCGTACAATACGGCGCGGAGAGAATGCTCTAAAACGTCGTATTTGTGAAAATCCTCACGTTGCGCCATACCTTTCCCTAAGGTCAGTTCTGGTAAAATTCTTTCTAAGACGCCGATTTCGTCCAGCAGCTTTAACCCGCGGTAATGTCCGTCGTTTATTCCATATTTTTTATCCGCAGAAAGGATTTGTTTTAACTCGGCGTAGATTCGTTCAGGGGTAATGTCGTCGATCAGGTTTGCGTTGGCGCGCGCTCCTGCAAGGCAGTCTCCGTCGGGGGTAAAGCCCAAACAGGCCGCCTGACGGGAGAGCCGCATCAATCGCAGGCCGTCTTCGCCAAAGACCTTGCGCGCGGGGGCAACGGTGCTTAAACGCTTTTCCTTGATGGCGGTAATGCCGTCTAAAGGATCGACGAATTGGACGTTTTTGATGTCGAAATACACGGCGTTTGCGGTAAAGTCACGTCTACGCGCATCTAATTGGATGTCGTCGGTAAAAAAGATTTCAACGGGTACATGGGTGCCTCGTACGTATTTATCCGATCGGAAAGTACAATATTCGTACTCGTTATTTTCACTGTCGAGCAATTTCACCGTACCCGTAGAGCGGAATACGGATTTTGCAGTAAAGCCACATTCACCTGCAATGGTTAAAAACTGATCGAAAGGGGTAGGGGAGCAAATATCCCAATCGCGTTTATCGTTCGATTGCAAGCCTGCCAACAAGTCGCGCACGGCACCACCCACTACGTAAAGGGGGTAGGGACAACGCTTTGCCAAGACGAAAAGCGGCGTTGGCAGTAGATTTTTCATTTTTTCGTGCATTTTTCCCCTCCTTTTTAAAAAATTTTCACAATAACAGTATAACAAATTCAAAAATAAATTGCAATTCTTGTGAAAGTGTTATATAATATATTTAAGAATTTTTTTCTAAAGAAAAAACAGGGTAAAACAAGGAGCAAAATGTATCATATTATTTTCAATCCCGTAGCGGGAAAAAAGAAGGCGTTAAAAAATTTGCGCGTGGTAGAGGCAACCCTGCAACAGCGCGGCGTCGCATACGAGGTGCATCAATCGTGCGACGTGCACGATGCAGAGTCGATTGCCAGACGCTTAACCGAAGCAGGCGAAACGGAACTTGTTGTGCTTGGCGGCGACGGAACCTTGAACGAGGTGTTAAACGGATTGACAGATCCTACCGTTTGTAAAATTGGATTGGTGCCTTCCGGGACGGGGAATGATTTTGCGGAAAGACGCGGAATTTCCCTGGATCCTCAAAAGGCGATTGACCGTATTTTGGACGGCGAAGCCACCCCCGTGGATTATATAGACGTCAGTGGAACCCGTTGTATGAACGTTGCGGGGCTTGGGATTGACGTAGACGTTTTGGAACGTTGCCATAGGGGAAAAATGAAAGGGAAGATCAAATATTTGATCAGTCTGATTAAAAGTCTGTTCACCTTTAAGGGTTACCGTGTAAAAATTAAAAGCGAAGACAGGGAAGAAATACACGACGTTTTGATTTGCGCTGCGTGTAACGGTTCGCAATTCGGCGGCGGTATCAAAATTTGTCCGCCGGCAAAAGAGGATGACGGGCAGATGGACGTTGTCGTCGTGGATTTTATCAAAGGCAAATGGAAGATTGTGAAGGCTTTCTTTCAATTGATGAAAGGCAGGGTTATCCAATATCCACTTACCACCTATTTCCGTTGCCAAAGCGTGACGTTTGTGCCTGAAACGAATTGTCCTATTCAGTTGGACGGGGAATTGTATCAAGATCACGCGTTTGAAGCAAAGCTTCACTCTGGGTTAAAATTTTATTAAAGAAAAGGGGCAGGTATGCGTTGAAATGCCTGCAGGGAATAAAAAATGTTGGACGGACGGTATAAAAAAATATTAGATCGAATGCCGCAAGGGGTATTCGTGTTTGACGATAAGCTGCGTGTAAAATTTACAAATGCGGCGTTTCGCCGTTCGTTTTCAGACGGGGCAAGGGCGCAAGGGACGTTATCACAGGCGCTTGCTTGCCGTGAAGAACGCAAGTGCGGAGAAGGGACATATTGTCATCAATGTACCTTTTTACGAGTGATGAAAAACGCTGTTTCCGACCATACTGAACAAGAAGAAACGATGCATACCACGGTCAATCACGGGGGGAGAATGGACAAGCTGTCTATGCGTATCCGCGTGTTGCCGATTGACAAGAAATTGTTTTTAGGCTTAACAGAGGGGACGTATCAAACGGAGATCGAGCGGGAAATGTTATCCGCGCAACAGATGCAGCGCCGTTTGCTGCCTGCGGGTAAAAGCGTGGGCGGTGTCAATTATGCCTATACCTATATTCCCAAATACGGCGTGGGCGGGGATTTGCCTGACGT
>JAFWAN010000007.1 GCA_017507585.1 Clostridia bacterium | reverse complement strand
ACCTCCGTTCACGCCAAAAAGAGACGTCCGCTTGGACGTCTCTTTTTTGGCGCAGAAGGAGGGATTCGAACCCTCGCTACGGTTTCCCATACTACTCCCTTAGCAGGGGAGCCCCTTGAGCCTCTTGGGTACTTCTGCATGGCTCAATTTTGTTTCACTTATTCAAAAAGCTATATTACTATAACACATTTTTTTGCACTTGTCAAAGCTTTTTGCCGCGAAAAATAAAAAATCTTCGCGAAAATTTCCACTTCCGAAACAATCCCGTAAATTTCTCTCCAAACGCTTGACCTGCCCCGATTTATCGTCTATAATAAATACTGTCAATAAAAAATTTTGAGGTATAATTTTATGAAAGTTATCATTACTGAAAACTACGATGAAATGAGCAAAAAAGCCGCTGAGATTATGATCGATTTGGTAAAAAATAACCCCAACGCAGTGCTTGGTCTTGCAACCGGTTCCAGCCCCATTGGTATGTATCAATATATGGCAAAGGACTGCAAAGAAAACGGCACGTCCTATAAAAACGTATCCTCCGTTAACCTTGACGAATACGTTGGCTTGACCGCAGATCACGATCAAAGCTATGCATACTTTATGCGTAAAAACTTGTTCGACAACATCGATATCGACCTGAAAAATACCAACCTGCCCTGCGGTAGCGCGCCCGACGCGCAGGCAGAATGCGACAGATACAACGCATTGCTTGAAACGAAAAAACAAGACGTGCAGGTGCTTGGTCTCGGTTCGAACGGACACATCGGCTTCAACGAACCCGGTACCCCCCTCGATTCCGTAACCCACCTCGTAGATTTGACGGAAAATACCATCAAAGACAACTCCCGTTTGTTTAACTCCATCGACGAAGTTCCCCGTCAGGCGCTCTCTATGGGCATCAAAAACATTATGCAGGCAAAATCCATCCTTATGGTGGTTTCCGGCAAAAATAAGGCGGAAGCGGTCCGCGGTATGGTAAAGGGTGAAATCACCACCCAGCTTCCCGCATCCGTATTGCAGCTGCACCCCTTCGTAACCATCATCTGCGACAAGGACGCGGCAAGCCTTCTCTAAGCCATTTGTTTCGTAAAATCAGGACGGCAAGCACGCCGTCCTTTTTTCTTGCCTTTTTATAGAGAAAATCGATAGGTTTTATCAGTAAAATTGATATAAATTCCCTACAATATAATACAAAGGGACTTCGAGATTTCATTTCACAAAACTTTCACCAAAAAATGCCCATAATAGGTCAAAAATCATTCGATTTCTTGATAAAACGGTTGCCATTTTATCGTTTTTGTGATACAATTATTTTACGATATTATGGCATATCGCGCCTTAATTTTGAAAAATATATATCAGGCGATGGCAAACACAGGAAACCGTTTGCCCGCGAGGAGGAATCTTTATGAAAACTTTTAAGAAATTGGCGGTACTTTCTATGGCGCTCTTGTTTGCGTTCGGTCTCAGTGCTTTGACGGCGTGCAACGGTGGCGACAGCAGTAGCAGCATCGACAGCAGCGTTGGCGCACCCGCATCCGAATCGGATACGAGCAGCGAAGAAAGCAAGACGTACGATTATTACGAATTTACCGTATTGGACAAAGACGGCAACAAAGTTGCAGACAGCGCAGGCTACAAGGTACAGCTTTGCACGGCAGACAACTCTAACTGCTACAACCCCGTTGCAACGGTAAACGGCGTATGCGTATACAACGTGATCCCCAACAACACGCTTGGCGAATACGTAGTACACGTTTTAAACGCAAGCTATCAACCGGTTGAATTGAAAGAAGCAGTTACGACCAGCGCAGACGCATTTGGTGCATACACCCTTCAGCTTGCAAACTAACAAGCACCCCCCTATTACTTTTGGAGGAATATTTTAGATGAAATTATTCAAGAAACTTGCCGTATTGTGCGCCGCGCTGTTGACCACTGCGGGGCTTAGTATGGCTACGGCGTGCGAATTTGGCGGCTTGGGCGACTTGTCCGTCCCTTCGGGGTCCAATGAGAGCGTAGAAAGCAGCCAAGAGGATTCGCAAAGCTCGTCCTCTCCCTCGTCCTCATCCACTTCCGAGCCCGATTCCAGCGCCAGCGAACAACCGGGCGGCGATGAAGATGACAAGCCTACGCAAAATTTCACGTATCGTATCAAGGTACAAAACGAAACGTCTTTCGGCTTTAAAAACATCAATGTACGTTTGATGCAGGGTAGCACCGAAGTGGCAAGCACGACCACCAACACGAACGGTTTTGCTGATTTTTACAAGAGCGAAACCCTTCCCCTTGGGAAATACACGGTCGAGCTGGGCAATCTTCCCAACGGCTACGCTTTGAAATACCCCGATTTGGCCTACGAAACGATGCCCGAAGAAAACTTTGAGGTGCGCATCGTTTTGGTACCCACGGGCTTGATTATGGAAAAAGCCCCCATCGGTACCAGCTACAACCTCGGCGACGTTATGCACGATTTCTCGGTAAAAACGTCCGATGGTAAAGATTTTACCCTTTCCGAAGTATTAGAGGAAAAGGAAATGGTTATGATCAACTTCTGGGCGACCTGGTGCGGACCTTGTAAGAGCGAGTTCCCTGCGATGAACAATGCGTACATCGAATACCAGGACAAAGTCGGCATCATCGCCATCAGTACCACGGATACCATGGCGCAGGTTATCGATTTCAAGGCGCAAAACGGCTTGCAATTCGATATGACCAGCAACAGTGAATCGGGCGCAAACGTAGCGGGTATGTTCAATACCGCAGGTATCCCCGTTTCCATTATGATCGACAGATACGGCGTCGTAACCTTCTACCACATCGGTTCGATGACCGCAACGCAAGATTTTACCTCTCGTTTCGATAGATTCCTTGGGGAAGAGTATACCCCCACCGTAATCGCCGGTGCAGGCAGTGAAGAAGGCGACGGCAGCGAAAACGTAGATCTTCGCGTCGAGCCTGACTGTCCCAACCCCAACCCCGCGGATATCCAAGCTGCGCTTGGCGGAGACACGCATTTCTCCTATACTTGGGATACGGACGATAAATATGCTTGGCCTTGGCTCGTTGGCGAAAACGGTCAGTATATCGAGCCCGCTTTCGAATACAGAGACGGCAACTATTCCACTTTGATCGTGAAAGTAACCGCCAAGGGCGGCAATGCATTCTCGTTCGATTACGTGCTGAATACGGAAACTGACAGCGACGTGCTTTACGTGATGGTAGACGGAACGCCCGCTTACCAATTGTCGGGTACGGGTCACCCCGTAGGCACCCCCAAAACGGGTACCTGCAACTACTTCTTCCCCGAATATGAAACGGAAGCGTCCGAACATACCATTCACCTTCTGTATCTCAAAGACAGCAGCGAATCGATGGCGAACGAATGCGTTAAGATCAGCAATTTTAAATTTATCGAGGACGGCAGCGAACAAGACGGTTTGATTTTCCGCCACGCAGCAAATATCGCCAACGTGGATACGGATGATAAATTGTTAGACGGCGCAACCTCCTATTATAAATATTACGCAACGCCCGTATACAACGAAGCGGACGGTTACTACCACGTAGGCACGGAAGACGGTCCTCTTCTGTTTGCAAACCTGATGCTCTCCTCACGTTGGAGCGATACCAGCCTTTGGTTGCTTGCATTCAATGATTATATCGTTGCAGACGGTTACAACTTCCACGCCGATATCGAAGATCACGCTTGGGCGGCAAATCAACCCATCCCCGGTCGTATGCGTACCTTTGGCTACGCACCCGTTACGGAAGCATTGAAGGAGCTGTTGGTTTTCGCCACGATGAGTGAACCTGTAAAACGCGAAAACGCGAAATTCTGGACGGGCGCTTGGCACGAAAACGAATGGTTGGAAATGTGCGTATATTGGGAACACAGAGGCGACACCGATCCTTTGGAAGACCCGATGAAAACCATCACCTTCCACGCAGCGGAAGAAGTCTTTGAGGGTGAAAACACCGCAGAAGTCCTCTTTGCAATGACGCCTCGCGGATTCAAGTATAAATTTACCCCGACCAGAAGCGGCGTATTCCATATTTACTCCTCATCGAAAGTATCGCAAGTTTTGGATGAAAACAACAATCCGATGATTTCCGAAAACGGGAAAGCCGTATTGACCGAGGCGATCGATACCGAATGTTTCCTCGTTGCAAGCGACGGCAGAACCTTCTTGGGCAACTACACAGACGTCGTCGGTAAGACGTATACCTACTCGTATATCGAATACGAAATTGAAAACGGTGAAATTAAAAAGGACGACGACGGCAATCCCATCAAGTCGTCGCCCAAGACCGCAACAGCGTGGGATTACAACTTCTATTTCCATTACTATATGGAAGAAGGTCAGACCTACTACTTGTTGATGACCACCTATTTGGATCAAACATGCGAATATCCTTTCCACATCGATTACGTTGGCGAAACGTATACGTATATGGAAAACGTAGCGGTTGGGCCTTACAGCTTTAACGAAGTTTCCTTTGAAACGTATCTGCCCGACGCAAAGGAATACACCTACTCCGATCCTGCAAACGGCGGCGACGGATATTACCACCTTCTCAATGAAGACGGTTCGTTGGGTTCTATCATTTACTTGGATATGACGAGGGCAACCGCGTTCTTCCCCAACAATTCGTTGTACGAAATCGCATTGGATGCCCTTTCGCAGGTAGAAAGAGATAAGGTCGACGCAGACGGCAACGTGGTAAAAGGTCCTGACGGCAAGCCTATCAAAGAATTGGTAGACAAATATGCCCCCGAAAAGCGTGCATTCTATATCAACGGAGTAGATTATTCTGAAACCGTGATGGACTACGCAATGCAAGCACTTTTCAACGACGGTATATACGAAGGCTACCTTGCGTTGGATCAAAACTTGTTCGATCTCTTGGCAAAGATCTGCGGTATTAAATACGGCGGTCTTTCGGATGATTGGCAGCGTTTGTGCTATTACGAAAAAACGCTTGACGCCACGAACCATTAAGCAACACGTATCCGCCCCGCTCTGGGGCGGATGGATAACGGAGATACATTATGAATAAATTTAAAAAAATAGCATTATTGTGCCTTTCCTTGATGACTATGTTGGCCATTTCGGTAGGTTGCAATACGGGCAAGGATAGCAGCTCTTTGAGCGGCTCCACCACCAGCGAATCCCCTTCCTCGGAAGAAAGCAGCACGGACGAAAGCAGCACTGCAAGCAGTGAAGAAGACGAAAGCAGCAACGACGATAGCAGCATCGAAGACAACAGCAGTGATGACGGCAACAGCAGCGACGACGGCAACAGCAGCGACGACGGCAACAGCAGCGATGATGGCAACAGCAGCGACGACGGCAACAGCAGCGACGACGGCAACAGCAGCAACGACGGCAACAGCAGCAGCGACAACAACAGTGGCGATGAAGAAAAGCCTGAAGAAAACCCGTATAAAGACGTGGTTTTCCCTGCCAACACTTTGACGGACGATTGTGTTTGCGGCGATTGGCATTTGATCAAAGAAGCTACGTGTACGGAAGAAGGCGGTATGGTCCGCGTTTGTACCGTGGACAGCACCCATATCGAAGCGGTTGCATTCGACGCGCGCGGTCACAATTACGGCAACAACGGGCTTTGCGAATGCGGTCAAGAGCCCACCCTGCCTACCCTTCCCGACAGCGGTTACGTCAATATTACAAATCCCGAATCAGGGATATCAAAATCGGGTCAAAATGAAGACCCCGCTTATAGCCGTTACATTTTAGAGGTTGGTGAATATTATACGGCAGAAACCATTGCTTATTCCTATCAATATTACGATTCTGAAAACAATTTCCAACTTGTTACCGATTCTGGATATGCGTGCTGGATTCAATT
>JAFWAN010000076.1 GCA_017507585.1 Clostridia bacterium | reverse complement strand
TTTGAGGAACATATTGATTACTGTTTCATAAATGGAAAAATCAATCCCATTACTTTTAAAATCATCGACGAACTTGTTGAAGATAAATTTCCATCCGATCATTATGGTATTTACGCGGACTTGGAGGTTGAATAAATATTCGATTTAGGTCGGTTAAGGGTCACCAGCAAAAAGCACAGGAATTGTTCCTGTGCTTTTTTGCTATGTGCTTCTGTCGGGCGAATCATCGGTTCGCGCGAGGCAGTTGACTTTTTTTGATTTTTCTCAAATGCTTGACGAAAATGTCTATTCGTGCTATAATATTGAAAAAATAAATTTTTCAAGGTTATACTTATGAAAAGAAAAGTTTCTTATATTTTGGCAATATTGGCAACCGTTTTTTGTTTCGGCGCTTGTGAAAATGCGCAGGACGTATTGGATAAAATCGGTATGGGCAGTAAAAATAGCATGGAAACCTCTTCAAACGTGGAAGAATCGGAAACGGCTTCAAATATACTTTCTGACAGCAGTGAAGATAGCTCCAGCGAAGACAGCTCTGACAGCAGTGAAGATAGCTCCAGCGAAGACAGCTCTGACAGCAGTGAAGATAAAGAAGAGGAAGACGAGCCCAAGTATACGTACAATGCGTTTACGTTTACAGAAAAGCAACTGTGCGAAACGTATCTGGGGGAAGTTCTTCCGTTTTTACCTAACAACGAGTATTATTTTGAAACCTATGAAGAGGATGGCTTGACGTGGATTAACTTTGCCGTTTGCGGTAAAACCCAAGCGAATTTTAACGCCTACCGCACGCAATATATAGGATATGCCTTGACCGAAACGTACGTGGACGATGACGGGGATACGTGGTACTGCTATGAAAAGGGCTATTTGTACGTAGAGATGGCGTATTACGCTTATGAGGGCAAATCGTGGATTGACGTTTATGCCGTTTACGATACAGAGGAAGATGACGGCGGCGCCTATGCCTATTACGATTTTACAAACGAGGAAAAAGCCTTGTTTATGCAATACATAGGGGAAGTGATCCCTTTCCTGCCCAACGACGGATATTACGTGGAAGGGTATTATGAGGAAACCGATTATGAAAACGGTATGTGTTTTTATACCTACGGCGTAACGGATATGGGTTTTGCGTTATACCGCGGTATGTATTCGGATTACGATTACGTGGGTACTTGGACGGATGAAGAGGACGATACCTGGTATTGCTATGAAAAGGGCGATTTGTACGTAGAAATGGTATATTATTACTCCGACGGCGATTTTTGTATGGAGGTCTACGTTACGGTATCGAACGACGATGAAAACGTCGGCGGCGACGTTGGCGGTGATGATAATGCGGACTTGATTACGAACGACGGCAAGGGCTTGCCGACCGATGCGGACGGCGTATACGACGTGGATTTCACCAAAGCAACGTACGTAAAAGACGTTACGGAGCAGGGGTATTATTTAGACGGTTGTCCCACGACGGGCAACGTGAAGGTATTGGTGATTCCCGTAGAATTTTCCGACGTTACGGCGGCAAGCAAAGGTTACAGCTTGGATAAAATTGACTTGGCGTTCAACGGCGCGGCAGGTACGACCGATTATCGTTCCGTCAGTGAATATTATTCGGCATCTTCGTATGGAAAGCTTAATCTGGATTTCGTGGTATTGGATTCTTGGTTCCGTCCTGCGAAAAACAGCACCTACTACGCAGACGCGGCTATGGATTACGGCGGCGAGGAAATTGCCGTAGGCGATCAAATGATTATGGACGAGGCGTTGGCATATTTGGAAAGCAGAATGGACCTTTCTGAGTTTGACAGTGACAACAATGCAATCATTGACGCAGTCGTTATGATCAACACCTTGGATATTGACAGTGACAGCGATTTCCAATGGGCGTACAGATATTGGAACGTGTATACGGACGATCAGGGGTATTACTACGAATACGACGCAGTATCCGCAAACGATTATCTTTGGGCATCCTACCAATTCTTATTGGAAACGTACGATGCGGACGGGGAAGTGTATTACGATGACGATACCTTCAACACCTACACGTACATACACGAATTTGGTCACGTTTTGGGCGCGGATGATTATTACGATACCGCATACGTGGGGGCGCCTATGGATGGATACGATATTATGGATTCGATGACGGGTGACCACAACGCCTATACAAAGTTTAACTACGGCTGGCTGACGTCTTCCCGCTTGGTGGTTGCGGAAGAGCGTATCACCTTGACGTTGGAGGCGTTTGCGGAAAACGGTGACACGCTTCTGATTGCCAACGATTGGGATGAAAAGTTGGGCGTTTATCAAGAATATTTCCTCGTGGTATATTATACCAACAGCGGTTTAAACGGCGGAGAGTACGGCTATTTTGACGACGAAGGGATCTTGGTGTATCATATCAACGCTTCGCTGTATAAGGAAATATCCGACGGAGAAACGTATTACGACGTATATAACAACAACACCGATGCTTCAAACGAGTACGGCACGGAAAACAACTTAATCGAATACGTTACGACCGCTTACGGAGATTACGTGTACGGCGTAGGGGATTCGCTTTCGGCAAGCGTGAAAACGGACGCAGGGGAAAAGAT
>JAFWAN010000075.1 GCA_017507585.1 Clostridia bacterium | reverse complement strand
GAGTTGATCCTCTTGTAAGAAGTCAGTTCGTTTTTAAGGTCGCTGTAATATTCTTTTACCTTTTCTTCGCTCTGCTTCATCTTCGCAGTGAAGCTTCTCTTCAAGCGGATAACCAAACCGGTTTCAGCGTCGATCAAATCGTTGCCCACTTCTTCGTAGACAGCCTGCGTTGCAGCCAATTCTTCAGCGACTGCTGCGGGAGCTTCTTCAACGACGGGTTCTTCCACCGTTTCTTCAACGACGGGTTCTTCCACCGTTTCTTCCACAACGGGTTCTTCAACCACTTCTTCAACGACGGGTTCTTCCACGGGAGCTTCTTCTGCTGCTACGCAAACTTCTTCGCCTTCCAATTCGCAAGAAGCGCACATCTGACAAATTTCTTCAGAAATGCCTTTTGCCAAAGCGGAAACGCCTTCTTCGTCGATCACGAGATCATAAGTAGATTCGTCTGCGCCAAGTTTATTTTCCACGATTTCTGCGATACGGTCGTAGTCAACGGGATCAGGCAAGATTTGTGCTGCTTGCGCCGCTTGACATACTTTGTCGTAATCGATGGATTCTGCAGGGATAATTTTACCTGCAACCTTCGCTGCGATTTCATCGATACCGTCTTCGTCCAACATAACCTCGCAGGTCTGTTCGGAATTAGCCGCCATCTTTTCGATGACCATATCTGCAAGACGGTCGTAGTCCACTTCGGGAGCTGCGGGAACCGCAATCTTCGAAGCGATGATATCTGCAAGACGGTCGTAGTCCACTTCGGGAGCTGCGGGAACCGCAATCTTCGTTGCAACCGTTTCTGCCAAAGCATCCGTATCAATGGTAAGCATTGCTTCCATACGGCTGTAATCGACTTTTTCAGGATAAGGCAACGATTCGATTACCTTTTCAGCTGCGCCGCAGATAATTCTGTCGTAGTCGATCTTCGTTTCTACGGGGAGAACGGGCGCGGGATCTTCACCCTTAATCTGATGCAGAATATCCAAAACCTTATCGCCAACCTCTTCAACGATACGGCTGTAATCTACGTTTTCAGCGGTAGGCAACGCTGCGATTTCATCCACGATCTTACGGCTGTGCGCCGCTGCGATTTCTTCCGTCTTTGCGGCAACCGAATCCGCCAAACGAATGTAATCTTCTTCCGTGGGAAGTGCAACCAACTTGTCGTTGATTTCGACCGCCAACGCTTGGATTTGATCCAACAACGCTTGTTTTGCCTGTACAGCATCTAACTTGCTACCGATTTCGGTATACAGATAATTGCTGATTGCGTCGATCTTCGCATTTAAATCGCCGCCAAGGTAGTTGGTGATTGCGTCAAGCTTAGGATTGACTTCGTTAGAAAGGATTGCCCCGGTCGAATCCAATTTGGGATTGACTTCGTTTGCAACAAGCGCCTGCGTCGTTTCGCAGAGGGCTTGCATATTCATATATGCATACTTCAGCTCTTCAAGGCTGTCAAGAAGAAGTTGCAATTTGCCCAACGCCGTCAGCATTTCTTCCATTGAGTTCAGTCTTTCACCGACCTCTTTCGTCAACATCGAAGCAAGACCATCGTAAATCGTTTGATTTTGCAAATAGCTGAAACGAATTTCCTTTGCAATGGTAGAAGCGGACTTGTCATGAGAGGCCGTCAATTCACCGTGCAAGCCACCGATTTGTGCGGAAGCCAACTGAAGCTCCATCTTCAATTCGCTCTTTAACTTATCAAGTTCACGTTCGATATACTCAACAACACCCGACAAGCTACCCTGATCTTTTCTATTTGTTCCTTTAGGGGGCATATTACACCTCGCTGCTTAAATTATTTTCCTTTCTGTTTTTTCCAAAGCGTGGCTTTGGTTTGCCTAAAGTTTGAATTTTACCTGCGAAAAAATAAAATTCTACATTTATCAGGTACTATTATAACACATATAAAACAAACGGTCAAGGGTTTGAAATAAAAAATATCCGAAAAAATCGAACTTTTTTGAAAAAAATCGCATTTTTTCGGATAAATTTATATTTTTCAACGCGGACATGGTACCCACCTAATTTTTTTTAAGAGGAAGGATTTTCGTCCATATTACCGCATTTTTTAATTTGATTAGCGATTTGCCTTCTTTTTTGCGCAAAGACGCTGGATAAATTTCACAAATTCTACGACGGGAATAACACAGAAGCCAACACCAAGCGCGATGCCGTATTCCTTAAACCCGATCGAAGTAAACCCAAACGCATTGGCAAGGAAACCAACCTCGCAAACAAGGGTCGTCAAAAGCAACGTCCCTGCCGCAGCAAGCCACAAAACTACGTTTTGTTTCTTGATTGTAAATAAGCTACCTCTTTGCGAACGCATATTGAAGCTGTGGAAAATTTCCGCCATAGACATCGTCAAAAACGCCATCGTCATACCGTGCGCACTTACGCTGTTGAAAATGTTCCACGTACTGTTTTCATAGTAATTACCGATCATATACGAAACCAAAACGAGGATGGAAACCAATAAACCTTGATAGAGTACGTCAATCCCTAAGCCGCCTGCAAATATACCCGCCTTAGAAGAACGTGGTTCACGTTTCATAACGTTGCTTTCCGCTTTTTCCATACCGAGCGCAAGCGCAGGGAAAGAGTCGGTTACCAGGTTAATCCAAAGCAAATGCACGGGCTTCAAAATGGTAAAGCCGCACAGGGTTGCCACAAAGATGGCAATGACCTCACTCATATTAGACGCCAAAAGGAATTGAATGGCTTTACGGATATTGTCGTAGATACGTCTACCCTCTTCTACTGCGCCGACAATGGTCGCAAAATTGTCATCCGCAAGTACCATGTCCGCGACGTTTTTGGTTACGTCCGTACCCGTGATCCCCATACCGACACCAATATCCGCCGCCTTGATCGAAGGCGCGTCGTTTACCCCGTCACCCGTCATCGCGGTAACTTTGCCAATGCTCTTCCAGGCGTTGACGATGCGCGTCTTATGTTCAGGCTGCACGCGTGCGTAAACGCTGATACCTTGGAATTCGTTCATGAACGTTTCGTCGTCCATTTCGTTTAATTGCGCGCCGGAAATTGCACGGGTATTTTCATTGAGAATGCCCAATTCTTTTGCGATTGCGATTGCTGTATCGATGTGGTCGCCCGTGATCATAATGGGACGAATCCCAGCGTCCAAGCAACGATCGATTGCATCCTTTACCTCGGGACGAACAGGGTCAATCATACCGCAAAGCCCGGTAAAGCAAAGCGTTTCTTCCAATACCGCCGCGTCAAAATCGGTCGGTTTTTCTGCGTACATACGTTCAGCGCAAGCCAATACACGCAACGCGCGATCCGCCATCGCTTTGTTCGCCGCAAGAATTTGCGCTTTATATTCTGCCGTCATCGGCACGACCATGCCCCCCTCTAAACGGTGTGTACATCTGTCGATTACCACGTCGGGCGCGCCCTTCGTATACTGCATAAATCCGTTCTCCGTTTCGTGAACGGTCGACATCATTTTACGGTTGGAATCGAACGGAGCCTCCCCAACGCGAGGGAACGCCACCTTCAACGAATATTTCTTTTGACCGAGCTTATCCGCCCAAGCAACCAAAGCGGTTTCCGTGGGTTCACCCGTTAAAGAGCCGTCTTCAAACAATTCCGCATCCGAGCAGAGCGCCATGCCCACCGCAATACGGTTTTCGTCTTCGCCGAAGAAATCAACCACCGTCATCTTGTTTTGCGTCAACGTACCCGTCTTATCGGAGCAGATAATCTGCGCACATCCAAGGGTTTCTACCGCCGTTAATTTACGGATAATTGCATTACGCTTCGACATATTGGTAACGCCGATGGAAAGCACGACCGTAACAACCGCCGCAAGCCCCTCGGGAATTGCCGCAACCGCCAAAGATACCGCAACCATAAACGCGTCCAACGCAAATTCAAAGTCAAACCCGCCGTGCTTAATCAACTGTACGCCAAAAACGATAACGCAGATGCCAAGCACCAACCAGGTAAGGATTTTCGACAGCTGCCCAAGCTTGATTTGCAAAGGCGTTTTGCCTTCTTCCGCCTGCGCCAAAGCTCCTGCGATTTTACCCATTTCCGTATCCATACCCGTTGCCGTAACCACCGCAACGCCACGGCCGTAAACGACCGTACCGCCCATATAAACCATATTTTTGCGGTCGCCCAAAGGCACGTCTTTCACGTTGTCCGCAAGCGCAATCGCCTCTGCGATTTTTGTTACGGGTAAGGATTCCCCCGTTAAAGCCGCTTCCTCAATCTTCAAGCTTGCGCTTTCCAAAATTCTGCCGTCTGCGGGTACTGCGTCGCCTGCTTCCAACAAAATAATATCCCCGACGACCAATTCTTCACTGGGTACGTGGATCACTTTACCGTCACGCAAAACCTTGGACGTGGCGGCTGACATTTCTTGCAGCGCCTCAATCGCTTTTTCCGCTTTGCTTTCCTGGAAAACGCCCAACACAGCGTTGATGAGAACAACCGCCATAATGATGATGACGTCGACAAATTCGCCCTCTTCGCCCTTGGAGATGTTGTAAATAGAAAGCGCGCCGCTGATCACTGCCGCCACGATCAAAATGATAATCATGGGATCGGCAAGCTGTTCAAAGAAACGACGTACGATCGATTTTTTCTTCGCAGCCTCCAACTTGTTTCTGCCGTTTTCCGCCAAGCGCGTGGAGGCTTCGGACGAGGTTAAACCCGTTTCACGATCCGTTTCCAACGCTTGTAAAACGGTGCTTTGTTCTTCGCAATAATGCTTCATTTTCTACTCCTATTATTTATATATTTTATTTCTTTTTAGTGAAAATATGTATGGCGTGCCAAATAAAACGAGGCACGGCGTTTGCCGTACCTCGAAAGTTCCACACAAACTCTTTGTACGGTAAAACCTTATACAAATGAGTCTCGCAATTTAAGACAAGCCAGACCTTGCGGTCGGTGCTGTTGACTTGTCACGCAAAAATGCGTTTGCTACTCCCTCAATGGGATTGAACAATATTTAGTTTATCACATTTTTTTACCCTTGTCAAGCGCTTGAAAAAAGTTTTTCAAGGAAATAGAATTCCCCTATTACTTGGGTAAAAATGCAGAGATGCAAGCAGTTCAAGGAGCGGCGCGTATACCGAAGGGAGCGTACAAGACGTACGTGACCAAGGCACACACAGCCGCGACGCTGAAATGCGACGCATATATGCGTTTTTATTCTTCGTCGTCGGGGAGTTCTACGTTATGATACACGTTCTGCACGTCGTCGTGTTCTTCCAACGCGTCAATCATCTTTTCAAACGTAGCCACTTTGTCTGCGGGCAATTCGATTCTGTTTTGAGGAATCATAGCAACCTCTGCCTGCACGAAACGGATCTTATCTTCCACCTCTTCGTTTCTTCTGCCTTGGGGCGCTGCCGCCACCATTTCCGCATTCTTTTCTTCCAAGAATTTACGAACGTCCGAGAATGTTTCGGGGGTGGTGAAAATTTCGTATACATCGTCGCTTGCGATTACGTCGTCCGCACCCGCTTCCAAAGCGATTTCGGTCATGGTGTCTTCGTCCAATTCTACCGTGCGTTCTACCACGATATAGCCTTTGTTGTCAAAGTTGTAGGATACGCAACCGTTTTGACCGAGCTGACCGCCGTGTTTGCTCAAAATGGCGCGCACGTCGCCTGCCGTACGGTTGATGTTGTCCGTCAAGGTTACGATGATAACCGCCGAACCTGCTACGCCGTAGCCTTCGTAGGTCAATTCTTTATAATCCGCCCCACTCATTTCACCCGAAGCCTTTTTGATACTGCGTTGAATGTTATCGTTGGGCATATTGGCAGCTTTCGCCTTTGCGATGATATCCGCCAGCTTGCTGTTGGTATCGGGGTTGGGGTTATTTTTCGCTGCAACGGCGATTTCTCTGCCGAGCTTGGTGAAAATACGGCCCTTCGCCGCGTCTGCTTTACCTTTCTTAGCCTGTATGTTATGCCATTTGCTATGTCCTGACATGATCTTTCTCCTTCTTGTTTAGTCGTTGAATTGTTCCCTGTTTAATACGTACATAATGATACCTGCGGAAATCGCTGCGTTCAGGCTTTCTTGCGTGGCTTGCATCGGGATTTTTACCGTATACGTCGCAGCCTTTGCAACTTCGTCCGAGATACCGTTTGCTTCGTTGCCGATTGCCAGTGCAAAGCGCGCAGGCGGGCAAAAGGAAAACACGTTCGCCCCACCCATGTCCGCCAAAATGACGGGCGTATCCGCCAAAACGGATAAAATCTCCGCGCGGTTGGCACGGTAAATTTTGGTGAAAAATACGCCGCTCATACTGGCGCGCACACTCTTGGGCGAATAGGGATCCGCGCAGTCCTCCGTTAAATAAACCTCCTCATAACCCGCCGCGTTTGCCGTACGGATAATCGTACCCACGTTGCCGGGGTCCGCCACACCGTCTAAAAGCAGGCATTTCCCCTTAGGCGCAGCCAAGGCGCAGGTAGGAATTTTGACCCGACAAAGAATACCCTGCGGCGTCTTTTCATCGGATAAGAAGCGCAATACGTCATCCGATACACGGACGATTTTCCTTTCGTCAAACGGCAGGTCACCTGCATAGCTTTCCGACGCAAAAACGCGGTCGATTTCAAAATCGCTGTTTTGACACTCTACCGCCATTTTGCGCCCTTCTACCAAAAACATACCTTGCTGTTTGCGGGCTTTTTTATCCTTTAACGCCGCTGTTTCTTTGATCAGCGGATTGTTTTTCGAGGTTAAAATCATTTTCTTAAAAAAGCGAAAAAAGCCTTTTGTTCAAAGGCTTTTCTTTTCTTGATTAAAGCGCTGCTTTTGCTTTTTCAACAAGCTGCGTGAATGCTGCGGGATCGGAAATAGCAAGATCTGCCAAAACCTTTCTGTTGAGGTTGATACCTGCTACGTTCAAGCCGTGCATAAGCTTGCTGTAAGAAATACCGTTGATTCTTGCAGCTGCGTTGATTCTCGTAATCCAAAGACGACGGAAATCTCTCTTTCTCAATCTTCTGCCGATGTACGCATAGTTCAACGACTTCATTACCGCTTCGCGAGCAATTCTATAAGATCTGCTCTTGCTGCCGTAGTAACCCTTGGAAAGTTTGAAAATTTTTCTACGCTTTTTAACCGCGTTTACTGCTCTCTTAATACGCATAATCTATCTATTCTCCTTTCTCTTATTTCTTGTAAGGCATCATGCTCTTAACCGTGCTTTCCTGCGTGGAAGCAACGAGAGCGCCCTGACGCAAACGTCTCTTTCTCTTTCTGTTCTTGGTTTCTGCTTTGTGGTTCTTACCGCTGTGCGAACGGTTAACTTTACCCGAACCGGTCAGCCAGAAACGTTTTTTCGT
>JAFWAN010000074.1 GCA_017507585.1 Clostridia bacterium | reverse complement strand
AAATGCAAGAACTCAAGGCAAATCCCGACCGTCAGGCAAAGGGTACGATCATCGAAGCGAAGCTGGATAAGGGCAAGGGCCCCGTGGCAAGCATCATTGTGCAGACGGGTACGTTAAAGACTGGCGACAATATTTTGTCGGGTACGACGATGGGCCGTGTCCGTGCAATGTTCGACGACAAGGGCAGACCTGTGAAATCGGCAGGCCCCTCTATGGCAGTATCGATCTTGGGCTTGGAGGACGTTCCCAACGCAGGCGACAGCATTATGGCGGTTGACCAAGCGCTGATGAAGCAGGTTCAAGAAGAAAGAAAGAACCGTCAGCGTGAAGAAATGATCAAACAACAAAGCCGCATTACTCTCGACGACGTATTTGCGCAGGTGGAAGAAGGTAAAATCAAAAACCTCAATCTCATTGTCAAGGGCGACGTTCAAGGCAGCGTAGAGGCAGTAAAGCAGTCTTTGGAAAAGATCTCCAACGAAGAAGTACGCGTAAAGGTTATCCACGCGGCGGCGGGTGCGATCAACGAAGGCGACGTGATGCTTGCAGACAGCGCAAACGCCATCATCATCGGTTTCAACGTGCGTCCTGATACCAAGGCGAAGAAGTTGGCGGAACAATCCAAGGTCGACGTACGCAGCTACCGTATCATCTACGAGTTGCTCGACGATATGGAAGCGGCGCTGAAGGGTATGCTTGCGCCGAAGCTGAAAGAAGTGCTTACGGGTAAGTGCGAAGTGCGTCAAACGTTCAATATTACGGGCGTTGGTACGATTGCAGGCTGCTACGTTACGGATGGTAAGATTGTACGCGGCGGCAAGTTGCGTATTTACCGTGAAGATATTATGATTTGCGAAGGCGGCGTGAAGCAGTTGAAACGTTTCAAGGATGACGTGAAAGAGGTCAACTACGGCTACGAATGCGGTTGCGCAATCGACGGCTTTAATGAAATCCGCGTAGGCGATATCATCGAATGTTATATCACGGAGGAGTTGAAGGCATAATGAAGGTGTCGAGAACTTCCCGTTTAAACGGTGAATATCAAAAGGAAATCAGCGAAATCATTCGTCTGCAAAAGGATAGAATGCCCGATTTGAAGGGGTTGGTGTCCATCACGGAGGTGGACGTTGCCCCCGATTTAAAGACGGCAATCGTATACGTCAGCATTTACGGTAAAGGGGATGCGGAAAGTAAACGCTCTTTGGAAGTTTTACAAGCAAACGCAGGCTTTATCCGTCATCAACTGTCGCAAGTGATGCGTATGCGTACCGTGCCCGCCCTGACCTTCCGCTTGGACGGTAGTATGGTTTACGGCGCAAAGATGGACGAATTGTTTAAAACAATCACCTATTCTACCCCTGATACAACGGACGAGGAATGAGGTAAAATCACTGCCTCCCTCATTTGAGGGAGGCTTTTTAGAGGATATTATGCAACATACTTTACAGCAAATTGCGGCAAGAATAAAGCAAGCAAGCGGCGTTGTTATTTTGACGCATACCCGTCCTGACGGCGATGCGTTCGGCGGTGCACTTGCACTTTCGCGTGCCTTGGATTTTCTAAAAATCCACAACCAGGTATGCGACGAATCGGATATTCCGTCCAATTTAACGTTCATAAACGGCGTTGAAAAGGTGCAAAAAACGCCGAGTATCGAGTTTGATTTATTGGTGATGCTTGATTGCAGCGACGAACAGCGTTTGGGGACGTTATCCGAAACCTTTTTCCTTGCAAAACGTAAAAAAATTGACACAATCAACGTGGATCATCACGTTTCGAATAAGCTGTTTGCAAAATACAATTATATGCGCCCTTGCGCGGCAAATTGTATGCATGTGGCGACGCTCATCGAGTACCTGGGTGCGCCCATTGACAAAATTACGGCGGAATATCTTTTGATTGGGCTTTTGACCGATTCGGGTAATTTTTCCCACGACGACGTCACGGAAGAGACGATGCTGCTCGCTGCGAAGCTGATCAAAGCGGGTGCGGATATACGCTACTGCAATGAAATGCTGTTCAAGCGTCAAAGCAAGGCGCGGGCGGCTTTGTATGCGCGCACGATGTCGGGGATGCGTTTTTATCACGAAGATCGCTTTGCGGTCATTGTGGTGACGAAAAAGAATATGGAGGATTGCGGCGCAGACGTAGGGATGACAGAAGGGTTCGTCGATTTTCCCTTGAACGTAGATACGGTGGAGATTGCCGCGTCCGTGTTAGAGATGAAGAAAGGACAATACAAAATTTCCTTGCGCTCCAAACATTACGCGGACGTCAACCGTTTGGCGGGCGTTTACGGCGGCGGCGGACACGTCCGCGCGGCAGGCTGTATGTTGTTTGGCGATTTGGAAGAGGTGTTGGATAAGCTCTCTTATACCGCTTCGCAATATTTAGAATAATCGTTAAGATATCTTGTGAAAACCGCGCGGAATTTTCCGCGCGGTTTTCATTTTGAAAAAACTTTGTTTTTTCAATGAAGAAATATAGGATAGGGGGTTGATTTTTTAACGCGCAGGGTGTATAATAGAAAAGAATAAAATGGGAAAATATCATTAAATGATATTTAGGAGAAAAATATGGCACAAAAAGCGAGAAAGTTGGAAGAAATTTTATCCGTGGAAGGCGAAGTGGCAAAGGTAATATCCTATGCCGATTATTTTGCGCACAGACCCTTGTTTTCCAGCTTACAAATCAAAAACCAAGGCGAAGAAACCGTTGAGGGATTGACGTTGAGCATCCACAATGCAGGCGGTATGCTGCTGCATTGTGAAAAGGAAGTGGACGTACCGTTTGAAAGTGCCGTTGAGGTGGATTTGGGCAGTATTTTATCTCCCTTGTATTTTTCCAATATTGACAAAGTCGGGGAAGAAATCCTCACCGTTACTTTGCGTAAAGATAAGAAGGTAATCGTAGAGAAACAATGGACGGTGACCACGCTTCCCTTCGATTATTGGCAGGGCGTGGACGGCGACGCGGAATTGCTTGCCTCCTTCGTTCGTCCCAAATTGGGGGATTGCGCACGCATCCGTACGGAGATTGTCGATCAGTTGAAAAAGTGGAACACTCCTTGCGAGCTGGGCAGCTACGTCGGCAACGATAAAAATGCGGTACGCCGCATTATTGCGGCACTGTATGCGGTTTTACGCCGCCATTCCATCTTAAAAAAGCCTTGCGTATTGACTGAACCCGTTTCCGCGGGCGCGGGTACGAAAATTTTAACCGAAAGAAAAGCAACCGCTTTGGAGATGGCATTGTTTGCGTGCAGCTGTTTGGAAAGTATGGGCTTGCATTCGGTTTTGGCGTTTGGCGACAAGGAAGTTTCCATAGGCGTATGGTTGTACGACAGCTGTTTTTTGGACACCGTTTCGGACGATATGCAGCGTTTGGATGCCTATATCGCAGAGGGTATCAATAACGTCAGCTGTTTTGATATAGAAGATTTATTCTCGGATAAAAACGCGGCGTATTCCACCTCGGAAAATCACTTTAAACAAAAATTGCAATCGGGCTATTACGAACGTTGCGTAGACGTCCGCCGTTGCCGTATTGCGCGTATATTGCCTTTGCCCTTGCGCGCAAAGAGCGTAAAAGGGTTTGAGGTGTTGGCGGAAGAGGAAATGTCCTCGGAAGCGGCGCCAAAGGAATTGCGTGACGCCCAAAAGCTCTCTTTGGATACGGAAGAAACGAGGGATAAGCAATGGGAACGCAGACTGTTAGACCTTTCTATGAAAAATGCCTTGTTGCATTTTAATCCCTCTAAGATGGCGTTGAAAATTCTTTCCGTTAATGCGGATAAAACCTTAGACGCCTTGACGGAGCAGGACGAATTGATTTTTACCCCTGCCAGCGACGACGTCAAAAAAATTGCGGAAAAGAAACAGCCTTTCGGTATCGCTCCTGCGGCAAAGCAGATGTGGGAGCTGATTGATTTGGAAAACAAATCTGGGCTGCTCCGTACCTACGCAGATACCCCCACAATGGGAGAAACCTTAGGGCGTTTGGTGCGTAAGAATAAAGAATCGTACGAGGAATCGGGCGCAAAAATTTTGTACCTTTCTATGGGCTTTTTGAAATGGTATTCTAAGGTGGACGGCGTAGAACATTACGCGCCCTTGGTGTTGATGCCCGTACAAATCAAAAAGAGCAAGGGCGCCAGCGGTTACGCCTTGGCGGTGACGGACGAAGGCGTTTCCGTCAATACCACTTTGCTCGAATTTTTAAAACAGGAATTTAACATTGATATTCGCGGTTTGGCAGACGCAGTGCAGGGGTTGAAAATTTCTGAAATTCTTGCTATGGTGCGTGTGGAAGTGGTCAAGATGCGCAATTGGGAGGTTATCGATGACGTGTACGTGGCGGCGTTTTCCTTCTCGCGTTATCAAATGTGGAACGACCTGCGCCAAAACATCAACGAATTTTCCAAAAATAAAATTATCGAGGCGTTGTTAGACAATTCCATTTTGGTTGGCGGCGGCTTGGAAGAAACATTGAAAGAGGATGAGGTTTCGCCGGACAGCACCTTGACGCCGTTGCCTGCGGACGCTTCACAATGGAACGCGATTGCTCTCTCGCAAAAGAACAAGAGCTTTGTTTTGCACGGGCCTCCTGGAACGGGGAAATCGCAGACGATTACCAATATCATAGCAAACGCGCTGAACGACAACAAGAGCGTTCTTTTCGTCGCGGAAAAACAAGCGGCTTTGTCCGTGGTTAAAAAGCGTTTGGACAGCTTGGGTTTGGGGGATTTCTGTTTAGAATTGCATTCCAACAAAACCAACAAAACTGAGGTGATTCAGAAACTGCAAAACACCTTAGGGCTTGCCGGCGCGACGGAGCAGGTGCGCTTGGAAGAAACGGCAGCGTCCATTTCGCGGTTGAAAAACGACCTTGCGGAACCGGTGGCGGCGTTGCATAAAAAACGCCGTTTGGGTGTGTCTATATACGAGGCGCTTTTGATTTGCTTGAAGAACAAAAACGCGCCGACGATTATGAACATCGAAAGTACCTTCTACGACGGCTTGACAAAGGAAAAGATTGACGAATACGAACGTATGATGGTGCAAGCGGCGGTTGCGGCGAAGGAATGCGGCGGCGTGCATAACACGCCTTTTGCCAACGTAAACGTGACCGAATACAGTTTGGAATTGCGCGATTTGGTGTATTGTGCGTCCGAGGTTATGATTGCGGAAATCAAGCATTTGAAGAACTATATCGCGCTCTTTTTAGACCTCTACGGTCAAAAGGTGAGCACGCTGACCCGTAAGAAGTTAGACAATCTTTACGAGATTGCAAAGCGGTTGCAAAGCGGGTCGCTCAACAAGTATTTTAAGGAAAACGAAGAGGAATTTTTCGCGTTCTTTAACGCCAATAAACGCTTGGATACTTGTTTTGAAAGATACTTCAAATCCTGCAAAAAGCTGATCGATTTGGGGAAAGAATACAAAGACTTGGGCGAATGGTTGGAAACGGGCAAGACCGATTATGAAAAGAATAAAACGGTCAAAGGCATCGTGAAGAAGTTAAACAAGGTCGCGCTGAACGATTTGGATGAAGAAACGTTACTGCAGTTGTTAAAGACGACGTACGACGTTTACGAGTCGATGGAAACCATCCGTACCAATACCAAGCTGTCGCAATATTTCACCTTTGCGTTTGGCAGAATGGATTTCTTCGACGCGCGTAAAAACTTTATGAAAGATTTGTACGACGTACATCAGTTGTGCGCGTCCGTATTTATGGATTACAATGCGGATAGTTTCAACAGTACCTGCATCCGCGCCGTATGTGGCTATACGATGCCCGTATTAAAAGGGTTGATGCGTTCGATGGAAAGCTTTAAAGAGGCGGAAAACAATTTCCTCGATATTACCGAAGCGGAAAGAAATCGCATCCCTAACGAGGAAATCTTGGAAAATTACACGGCGAAAGCGGGCGCGTTGATTGAAAATATCGATATGCTTGCCAACTGGTGTATGTATAAAAAGACGGCGCGCGCATTGAACGACGCGGGCTTGACCTTCATTACGGACGCCTTGGAAAAGGGCGAGGTGACGGGTGAAAATATCGTAGAGGGCTTTGAAAAGAACGTCTATAAAAATTTCTTGCAGACGAACATTCCGCTCGATCCCGTTTTGGCGCGCTTCTCCGCAGCCGTATCTGAGGAGAAATCGGAAAATTTGCGTATGCTGATGGACGAGTTTGCAAAACTCACGAAAGAACATATCCGCGCAAAATTGATTTCCCGCTTGCCTGTGGATACGACGGACAGTACGTTGGCGTTAGAGTTGGCAAACTTTAACCGTTTGGCAAAAACCAACCTGCGCGGCGTAGGTTTACGGCGTCTGTTTGAAGATTCGCCAGAGCTTATGAAGGTATTGGCGCCTTGTATGTTGATGAGCCCGATCACCGTATCGCAATATCTGCGTCCGGAAAGCGGTTTGTACGATTTGGTCATTTTCGACGAAGCCTCGCAAATTCCTACCGCGGAAGCCATTTGTTCGATTGCGCGCGGTAAAAATTCGATCATCGTCGGTGACCCGAAGCAGTTGCCGCCTACCACGTTCTTCAACAGCAATTACGTGGATGAGGACAATTTGGAAAACGAGGATATGGAAAGCATTCTGGACGACTGCTTGACGATCAATATGCCGCAAAGACATTTGACGTGGCATTATAGAAGTAAGCACGAAAGCTTGATTGCATTCTCCAATGCGATGTATTATGAAAATAGACTGTGTACCTTCCCTTCGCCGGACACGTTGGCAAGCAAGGTGCAATTTAACTACGTCGAAGACGGTGTATACGACCGTGGTAATACTAAGCGGAATAAGGAAGAAGGAGATAAGCTGATCAAGGAAGTGTTGCGCCGTTTGGCTGATCCCAAAGCAAGCCAACAAAGTATGGGCGTCGTGACGTTTAGTACTGCGCAGAAAGAATATATCGAACGAAAACTCTCGGCGGCGATTGTGGAAAAGAAATTGGAAAAGGTCGCCTACGAGCGTGAAGAACCGCTGTTTGTCAAGAACCTGGAAAACGTGCAGGGCGACGAACGCGACGTAATTTTGTTCTCCGTTTGTTACGGTCCCGACCGTTTGGGTAGGGTATCCTTGAACTTTGGTCCTTTGAACCAATTTGGCGGTTGGCGTCGTTTGAACGTTGCCGTTTCCCGCGCAAGGGAAGAAATGTTGGTATTCTCGTCTATGACGGGCGCGATGATCGACCTTTCTAAGACCAAATCCCGTGGGGTTATGGGGTTGAAGGCATTCCTCGAATTTGCGCAAAAGGGCAGAACGAGCCTTGCAATTTCTTCCGAAAACGTTATGCGTAAAAAGGACGGTATCGGTCGGTATATTGCAGAAGAATTGGCGATTTACGGGTATGAGTGCCGTTATGACGTGGGGGCGTCTGGTTTCAAGATCGACGTTGCCGTGGTCAATCCTAAGGACAGAAAACAATTTATTTTGGCAATTATGTGCGATACGCCCAACCGTTTTTCGATTAAGGACAGAAACGTGTTGCAGCTGCAAACCTTAAAACGCAACAATTGGAACGTGATGCGTATTTATTCGGTGAACTACTACAACAATCCCAAACGAGAAATCAAGAAAATCAAGGACTTGCTTGATAAATTGACGGGCGCGGATAAAAAGGGCGGTGCGGAATTAAACCGTTACAAAAAAACGTATAAAAAGGCGGTGCTTGTCAACGTTGAGGTGGACAGCAGCAACTACGTAACCTCAGGGGAAAACGATAAGGACTTGATGCAGCGTTTAAAGACGATCGTTGCGGCGGAAGAACCGATTTCTGCGGAATTCCTCATCCGCAGATGCTTACAGAGCGTGGGCATTACGAAATACGGCTCTAAGGTGGAAGCGCGTATGCAGGCGTTGATTGGCCTTTGTGGGTTTAAATACGAAAAGGTATTGGGAACAGATTTCTACCATAAGACGGACAAATGCATCAGCTTTGACCGTTACCGTGTGGAATCGGGCGAGCCCGTGCGTAAAAATGAAAAGGACTATACGCCTTATGAAATTATTTCCATTGTGCGCGGCGCGTTGGAAGATAAGGTTGCCTTGTATATGGAAGAAATTCAGACGATCGTCGCTTCCGTTTTCCGCTTGGCGAAGCCCGTGGATGGGTTTGCGGCGTACGTCAACGATTGCGTAACGCTTGGAGAGGAAAAGGGCTTGTTTGTTCGTTCGGTATCTGATCGAATTTCGTTGGCTTAAATTGTCGGTTTAAATTTTAGGATGGGCTGGCGCGGATGCCTTGCGCAAGCCAATAACAAACGCTATGAAAGAGAAGATTGCATACAAAAGAGAAAGGGCGAATAAGCTGTTCAACTTTCGACCTTTCCTTTTTGGCGCAGTCTTCTTTGCTATTGGGGTTATTTTCTCCTTTTGGCACCATTTTCAAGGTCTGCATTCTGCCTGGATATTGTGCGTAATTCCTTGCGCAGCGTTTCCCTTATTCTTTTGCGTCAGCGCGAAACAATGGGTAAGGGCAGGCTTTACGGCGTTGGCGTTGTGCCTTTGCTTTCTCGTGGGATTTTTTGGATTTTTCGTGCAGGCAGACCGTTATCAAACCGTGGACGGCGGGAAGGATTGCGTCTTTAGCGGTCGGGTTGTGGAACTACGTGCGGGATATGACGCGGTGGGCGTGGTGTTGGATGACGTATCCATAGACGGAAAAGAGGGTGATTGCAAACTCATTGCGTACCTGGATGCCTCTTTTGCACAACGCATACAGCTTTCCGATTGGTTATTTTT
>JAFWAN010000073.1 GCA_017507585.1 Clostridia bacterium | reverse complement strand
GGGGAAAAAGCCCGACAGCTCGGACAGCAGTGAAATTGTGTCTTCGGAAGAAGAATCCTCTCTCAGCGATACGCAAGAAGAGGAGGACAGCTCTGACGAGGGAACGTCGGTGGTGCAAAAGCATCCGCACAATTTGAAACGCATCGCTTCCCGCCAATCCAAATGCGACATGCAGGGGAATATTTTGCATTGGTACTGTGAAACCTGTGAAAAATACTTCTCGGACGTAGACGGTACGGCAGAAATTTCCTATGAGGAAACGCTTAGACCTGCCAAACCGCATTTGCCCGTAGAAATGCCTGGAAAAGAAGCAACCTGCGCGGAGCCTGGTAAATATACCTATTACGTTTGCTCGACGTGTGCAAATACCTTTTTGGATGAAGCATGTACGCAAGCTTGCGATAAAGAAGATTTGACAATCGATACCCTTCCCCACGATATGGTGCACCACCAAGCCGTTCCTGCGGAGGGCAACGTGGACGGTATCAGAGAACATTGGACGTGCAACGTTTGTGAAAACTTCTACGCAGACGCAGAGGGTACGGAAAAAATCACCGAGGCGGAAACCGTTTGGTATGCCTTGGAAAATCTCGTGGATTTCACGGTAGAAGTACCCGCAGGGCGCGAACCCGTCGTCTTGCAGCTGTCGGATACGCAGATTATTGACGCAGCGCAGATACGTCCCGGTCGCGACGGCGTGGATAAGAATCTCTGGGCAACCGATAAAATGGACGAACGCTGCTTCGATTACGTAGAAGAGGTCGTCAACGCGACCAACCCCGATTTCATTATCATTACGGGGGACGTTATTTACGGTGAATTTGACGATAATGGCAGCGTTTGGCTGAAATTTATCGAGTTTATGGAGGGATTCCAAATCCCTTGGTCGCCCGTTTTCGGTAACCACGACAACGAGAGTAAAATGGGCGTAGATTGGCAATGTCAGCAGTTGGAAAGCGCGGAATATTGCTTATTTGAACAAAAGACCTTGACGGGGAACGGCAACTACTCGGTCGGCATTGTGCAGAACGACGAATTGAAGCGTGTATTCTACATGATGGACAGCAATGGTTGCGGTGCGGTCAGCCAAGAAAGCTTGGCAAACGGACATACGGTAACGTCGGTCGGCTTTGGCAAAGATCAAATCGATTGGTACACCCAAGAAATCAATTTAATCAAAGGTCAGTCGCCCGATACGAAGATTTCCTTTGCATATCACATTCAGCAGGCGATTTTCGGCGATGCCTTTAACAAGTACGAGGAGTATGATCCGGCTGTTGTACAAGGTTCAAGCTCTCAGCTTAAAAATCCTCTGAATCTCGATACGTTGGAAACGGCGGATGAAACTGACTTCGGTTATATCGGCAGAACGATGAAAGGGCCTTGGGATAATGACAAATCCGTTTACAAAGCTATGAAAGCATTGGGCGTGGATTCTATTTTTGTAGGACACGAACATTGTAACAACGTCAGCATTGTATACGATGGTATTCGTTTCCAATTCGGGCAAAAATCCAGCGAATACGACCGTTTCAACTCGATCGATTCCAACGGCGTTATTACGGGACAAACTTGGGTGCCTGGAGGATGTACGCCTTTGATCGGCGGTACGGTTATCGTACTTTCGGAAGAGGACGGGGCCATTGAGGACGCGTATATCTATTACTGTGCCGATGAAAAAGGGAAAATTGTGAACGGCGAAATCAATTGGGATAAGTTTAAACCCATCTACGTCAACGGCTTGGCAAAGGGTACGGATTTTTACAGCGAAGGCGTGGTCGGTATGGAAGCGGTTGAATTTGACGAAACGACCAACGCATACCAATTGGTGGCACCTACTCAGGGGAAAATCATGATCAGCCCTGCTATTTTGGCAGGGAAAAGCAGTGTTTCTTTCAGTATTTTCGTACCAGAGGGCAGTAAGATCATCAACAATTGGGGCGCGTTTGCTTTGCGCTTTAAGGTAAGCTCGGATAACGGCAGTATTGCCCAGCTTCCCGGCGCGTACAATGACGCTACCAATAAGTATTACCAAATCTACAAGGAAAGCGAAACGAACGAGGCGATTAAGATTACCGAGGGCGAATGGAAGACGTATACGGTGGATATTTCCGGCTTTGCAAACGAGTGTACAGAATTTGCCTTTTTGATTGCGTCGGGCAATACGCTGTACTTGAAAGACGTAACGGTATCCTAACGAAAAAATGCACAAATACGGGTTTCTTTATGGAGAAATCCGTATTTTTTATCTTAAATTTTGTTAAAACTCTTGCAAAAATATTTTTCCGTGCTATAATAGAGGCAATTAAAATCACGCAAAAAAAGGAGTTATTATGAGCAGCTTTGAAAATCTTCGTATCGTAGACAATTTTTATCAGACTTCTTTGTTTTTCCCGATGCCGACGGTGGTCATCAGCACCTTATGCGAGGACGGAAAGACCAATCTTGGACCCTATTCGTTGGTGCAGCCCTATTACGTGGCGGGAAAGGATTATTACGCGATGTTGCTTTCTTGCCGCAATTCTTCCAACACGGCGCAAAATATTTTGCGCAACGGGAAATGCGCGATCAACTTTATCGACGACAATCCCAAGACCTTTAAAGAGGCAGTGAAATTGTCTTGGCCCGGCGACAAGCCCGAGGACAAGATGCCAAAGTGTAATTTTAAGATGGAGCCCAGCTTGATCCAAGAAGAGACGGGAGAGGTGCGTCCTTTGGTTTTGACGGACGCAATTCAGGTCATCGAATGCACGTGGGTAAGAGAATTGGACGGCGCGGATAAGGACGCCGCAGGCGAGCTGAACGGTTACGAACCGCCGTATCATGATTTCAACGGTATCACCAGCAAATTCGGCGCGCACTTTATTCTGAAAATTGACAAAATTTTGATGAAGAAAAAATACAGCGACGCGATTATCCGCGGGGTAAAGGCAAGCGATTTTCCCAACCTGCCCGTGGATTATGGGTACCGTGACAGTAAAAATTTCTGGTTCCATAAAAAGGCGAAAATGCGCGCGGAATTATTGCAGGTGCGTCAAGCGTCCTTGGCGTCCGTGCGTTATGCGGCGGATCGCGTGGACGACGTTGTAAAATTCACCGACGACGCGTTGAACACGGTTTTGGGCGTGCCGAGGGTATTTTTACCCCTCGTTTTGAAAGGCTGTGTAAAGTGGGCGAAGGAAAACGGCGTTACCTTGATTACGGCGGAGCATATGAAAATTATCAACGACAAACGCGCGGAAGAAAAGAAAAAGAAATAAACGATGATGCCACCCGAATGTTTTCGGGTGGCGTTTTTGCTGTCGACGGAAAAAACTTGTTCTCTCCCCGAATAAAAATTGAATAAAACCATTGACTTATCTTTGAAAAAAGGATATAATGTTATTTAATAATATTAAATACATTATCCTTGGAGAAATATTATGAAACAACCGATATTCGCACACAAAGAGCAATACGATCGCGAGCTGGAGTGGCTGAAGCTTAGACACTTTTTCGAACACGAGTTTATAGGCTTGTGCCATACCCGCGTTATACCCCTGGACGTGACGTTTGCTTACTCGGACGAGCCGACCCCCTTTGAGGAGATTTCCTCTCTCGATTTTAAACCTATTCAGGTAGGGGACGTTTGGGCGAAAAAGAACTTTGCTTGCGCTTGGTTTCATTTGACGGGTAAATTACCCGAAGGCATCGACCGCACCGATTTATATTTGGATTTTGTCAACGGCGGCGAAGCTTTGTTGGTAGATAAAACGGGACACGCAATCAAAGGCTTTACGGCAGGATCGCCCGTGTTTGAGGTCCGTGATAATATGTCCGAAAAGCGGTACTATCCCGTGGATGAAATCGTGGCGGACGCAGACGGTAATATTGACATTTATATCGATGCGGCGTCCAATAATTTGGTCGGCGAATTTTTCGGCGAATCCAAATTAGAAGAAGCTGCAATCGTCAAGGAAAACAGAGAAATGCAGGAACTGTATTTCGATTTTGACGTGCTATTCGATTACTGTCTTGGTACGGCTTTTACCGAAGAAAGAAAGATTAAAATTTTGTACGGCTTGCGCAAAGTGATGAATATGATCGTGTACAACGCGGAAGATATTTATCCCCGCGCAAAGGCGATTATGAACGAATTGTTTGCTTTGGCAGGTTATGAAAATATTAAGGTAACGGCGGTTGGACACGCGCACGTGGACCTTGCTTGGCTGTGGCCGATCCGTGAAACGAAGCGTAAGGCAAAGCGTACCTTTGCAAACGCCGTTTATCTTTTGAAAAAATATCCTAAATTCCATTTCGTCGTACCCCAGCCTCAACAGCTTGCGTGGATGAAGGAATTGGATCCGAAACTGTACGAGGAAATCAAGCAATTTGCCAAAGAGGGCCGCTTAGAGCCCGTTGGCGGCGGTTGGGTAGAAAACGATACCAACGTACCTTGCGAAGAAGCGCTTGTCCGTCAAGAATTGTACGGGCAGAAATTCTGGAAAGAGGAATTTGGCCATTACGTAAAATTGCGTTGGTTGCCTGATACCTTCGGGTACAGCGGGGCAATGCCGCAGATTTTAAAGCTGTCCCAACAGGATTATTTTATGACCATCAAAATTTCTTGGTCGAACCGTACGCTGTTCCCGTACCATACTTTCCATTGGGCAGGGATTGACGATACAAGCGTCATCGTACATATGCCCCCTGAAGGCACCTACAATTCGTATGCGCGCCCTCGTTCGTTGATTCACAGTAAAAATCAACTTCGCGAAGCGGATCAAAAAGATGATTTTATGATTGTCTATGGGATTGGCGACGGTGGTGGCGGCCCGTCTGTGAAGATGGTCGAAAGCTTGGAACGTATGGAAAAAATGGCGTATATTCCGCAAGTGAAGCAAGCGCCTGCACACGGCTACTTCGACAGCTTAAAGGGCAGAGAACTTCCCACGTACAATGGGGAAATGTATCTGGAAAAGCACCGCGCGACCTATACCTCGCAATCGAACAATAAAAACAAAAACCGTGACAGTGAAAGTAAGCTGATCGCATACGAAGCCTTGCTTGCCTGCCTTGGCGAAAAGGGCGACAAAGCGGTGATTGACGAAACCTGGAAAGAAGTACTGTTGTACCAATTCCACGATATTTTGCCCGGTTCTTCCATTCAGCGTGTCTATGACGAAACGGAGGTTGCATACGAAAAGATTGCAAACCGTATGGAAAGCTTGGTCAACGAAAAGGGCTTGTCTTTCGTGGCGGATAAGGATAAGAAATACGTCAATATGTCCAAGGATTCGGTGGCAAAAATCGAAAAATCGGGCGACGCATATTTGTACTACAAAGGCAACGGCGATTTGATTGCGCCCGTCGTTTACGATCAGGCGGCTGCTTCTAAAACGGTGGATACGGTGGAAACCGATTACTATACCGTGCAATTTGATACGGACGGCTCGTTTAAATCGATCGTGTTGAAGGACGGAAAAGTAGCGGCAACCTCGGCAAATAAGCTGCGCGTCTTTATCGATAAAGGCGATTCGTGGGATTTTGAAGACGATTACCGTGATCAACCGGAAATCTTTATGACCTTGGTTGATACCAACGTACGTAACTTCGGAGATTTGGTGGAAGTAGTACAAAACTACGAATATAAAAATTCGAAATTGACGCAGACGATTTTGATGCACAAAAACGAACCCACCATTCAAATCAAGCACGACGTTCGTTTGGTGGACGCAGGGCATATGATCCGTTCGGAAACGTTGCCTACCGCTTGGTCGGACGTTGTCAACAGCGACATTCAGTTCGGTTATCTTGGCAGACCGACCACGGACGATACCGAACACAACGCGGCGCAATTTGAAATGTGCTGTCAAAAATGGTTTGACGTATCGAACGAGCAGCAGGGTCTGGCAATCCTCAACAACACGAAAAACGGATTTATGGCGAAACAGAATATCCTTTCTGTCAACCTTGTCCGTTCGACCGTATATCCTTCGATTGAACGTGAGTTCGTCAGCTATTCTTACGCATTCTATCCCCACGCAGGCGGATTTGATCCCATTGACGTAGATGATCGCGCAAAGGAATTCAATGCGCGCGGCTTGTACGGCAATCAGACGTTGCAGGCGCCGACGGTGGATAATAAGCAAATTGAAATTACGGCGTTCAAACCTGCGTACGACGGCGACGGATTTATCCTTCGTATGTTCGAACGTACGGGCAAAGCAGGCGAAACGCAATTGACGTTGCCTCAGGGCTACCGTTTGGATTGCGAGGTGGACCTTTTGGAAGAAAAATCGGGCGAAGCAAGCGTAAAGCTTTCCTTTAAGCCTTTCCAAATCCGTTCGTTTAAAATTGTAAAAGCATAAAAGTATATCGGATGGTGTCCTCAGACGCCATCCGAATGATAATAATAGGAGAGTTTATATGAAATACGTATATCCCGCGAAGATTATTTATACGCAGGGAGAGGTGGTAAACGCAGAGGCTTTGCTAAAAGAAACGACCTTGCAAATCGGATTGTACGAACCCGAGCTTTGCTCGATGAAGGGTCTTTCGACCATTATTTTTGATTTCGGTAAAGAAGTATCGGGTGGCGCGCGCATCTTGACGTTTAAGGCGTTTCCCATGAAAAAGGTGCGCCTGCGTTTTGGCGAGTCGGTAGGGGAAACCTGTGCAGATCTGAGAAAAGCCAATGAGGACTACGGCGCGACCAACGACCATTCGATTCGTGATTTTTACGTGGATTTACAAAATTATTCGGATATGACGTTCGGACAGACGGGGTTTCGTTTCCTGCGTATCGACACGACGGATGAAAATGCAGAAATTTTGTTGAAAGCAGTGGTTGCGGCGGTAGATACCGATACTCGTGAAGAAATTGGCTCGTTCGAGTGTGACGACGCCCTCGTCAACGACATTTGGACCACGGCGGCGTACACTTTGCGCCTTTGCTTGCAGAACGGAATGCTGTGGGACGGTATCAAACGCGACCGTTTGGTATGGATCGGGGATTTGTATCCTGAGGTTCGCGCGGCGAATTGTCTGTTCGGGGATATTCCCGAAACGTTGCGCTGTTTGGATTTTTCTATGAAGCAAGCACCGTTGCCGCTTTATATAAATGCGATGCCCACCTATTCGCTTTGGTGGATTATTAACCTGCGCGAAGCGTATCAAGCCAGCGGGGATAAAGAAGCGATTGCCCCCTATATATCGTATGCAAAGGGGATTTTGGAACAGATTATCTGTCCCGCAGTAGCAGAGGACGGTAGCGTTTCTTATTCGTTTAATTACATCGATTGGCCTTCCTGTGCGCAAGAGGGCGAAGACAAGCACGAGGAGAGAGAGGAAGAACGTCACGCAGGCGTTGCGTATTTGACTACGGTAACGTTGCGGGCGTTAAAATCGCTGCTTGTTGCCTTTGGCGAAGATACCTCACTTTGTGAAGAGGTACTTTTAAAAATTGAGAAAAAGAGCTATCATATTGACATTTACAAGCAGATTGCCGCGCTTGGCGCGTGGGCGGGGAAAACGGACGAATGTTTGAAGACCACCTTGATGAGAGGGGGTGCAAACGGTTTGTCTACCTTCCAATCCTATCCTATTTTGACGGCGGTGGCGAACTTTGGCGAATATGACGCCGCATTGTCGATGATGAAAGAATACTACGGCGGGATGTTATCCGTAGGCGCAACCACCTTCTGGGAAGATTTTGACCTTGAATGGTTGGACAACTGTACGCGCTTGGACGAAATGCCCGTGGAAGGTAAAAAGGATATTCACGGCGATTATGGTAAATTCTGCTACAAGAGTTTCCGCCACAGCTTCTGCCACGCTTGGTCGGCAGGGGTAATCCCGTACCTTGTAGAAACGGTTGCAGGGATTAAATTGGAGGGGGCAGGTACGCAAAGAGTGAGCATTACTCCTCATTTAAGCGGTTTAAAACACGTAAAGGTGAAATTCCCTACGAAGTATGGGATTCTCACGGTGGAACATACGTTACAGGCGAATGGCGAGGTAAAAACCGAGGTAGACGCGCCGAAAGGCTTGGAAGTGATTTATTAAGATTAAGATTTATTAAGATTTAGGAGGACGTTATGGCAAATGTATGCGTAATTACGGGTGGCGGCAGCGGTATGGGCTTGGAAGCTGCGAAATATATGCCCAAAGATAAAATTATTGTCTTATCTGGTAGAACGGTAGAAAAATTAGAACGCGCTGTCAATCAGTTGCGTGATATGGGGTATACGGTATATGCAAAAGCGTGCGATACCTCTAACCGTGAAAGCGTAAAGCAGTTGGTGCAATTCGCTTGCGAATTGGGCAACGTAAAGAACGTGATCAATTCTGCAGGGGTATCGCCCGGTATGAACGGTACGCAGGAGAGTATTTTGCGTATCAATGCCTTGGGTACGGTATATATCAATCAAGAATTTTCCAAAGTAATGCAGGAAGGTAGCGTCATTGTGGACGTTGCCTCCAATTCGGCTTACTTGTTGCCCTCGTTCATTATCCCCAAAAAGGTATATCCTTTGGCGGAAACGGATGAAGCGGTATTTTTACAGAAGCTGATTAAGAGAAGTTCTTTACCCAAGGACGAATATAAGAGAAAGGGCTTTGCATATTCTCTGTCCAAAAATTTCGTCGTATGGTATGCGAAAAAATGTGCGTTCGAATACGGGACGAAAGGGATCCGCGTCGTATCCGTCAGCCCGGGCTTGATTGCGACGGATATGGGCAATTTGGAAAAGGAAGAGGGCGGTTCGTTGATTCCTTTGACGGCGGAAAACCGTATGGGCAAACCGGAAGAATTGGGCTTTGTCCTTGCAACGGTTGCGGACGAACGCAACGGTTATTTGGCAGGCGTGGACGTGCTTTGCGACGGCGGCAGCACCACGCGTATGAAAGAATTTAAAAAGAAATAAACGATGACGCTGGAAACGTTGGCGAACAAAAGAATATGCGTAGCGATCAGCGGCGGCGTGGATTCGGTATCCCTTTTGCACTACTTAAAAGGGAGCGAAGCGACCTATGGGTATACCCTTTGCGCGGTGCATTGCGAACACGGAATTCGCGGGGAAGAGAGTCTGCGTGACGCGCGCTTTGTCCAACAACTTTGTGAGAGGTGGGGGGTACCGCTTGTTGTCTTTTCCGAAAATTGCGTTTTGCGCGCAGAACGCGATAAACAAAGTTTGGAAACGGCGGCGCGCGCCTTTCGTCTTGCGTGTTTTCAACGTTTACTGACGGAAAATCAGGTGGATTTTATTGCTACGGCACATCATAAAAACGACGAGGCGGAGACGGTGCTTTTCCGTTTGCTTCGCGGGACTTCGTTGACGGGCGTTGGGGGCATGTCCGAGATGAATGGACGAATTGTCCGTCCGTTTTTGTCTTGGACGAGGGCAGAAATCGAGGCGTACGCCAAGGAAAACGGCTTGGATTTTTGCATAGACAGTACCAATCTGGAAACGGACGCAACGCGCAATAAATTGCGTTTGCAGGCGTTGCCGCTGTTGGAAAGCTGCGTGCCCGGCGCGATGGGCAATTTGGTGCGTTTTGCAGGGCTTGCTGCGGATGATGACGAGCTTTTATACCGTTACGCCAAAGATTTAGTGTCACAGACGGACGATGGCGTGCGGATTGCATTTTGCACGGAAAAGCCCTTGTTTCGTCGGGCGTGTCTGTTGGCTTTAAAGGCGTTGGGCGTGGAAAAGGATTATACGGCGCTGCATTTAGAAAATGCGTATGCGTTGCAGACTTTGCAGCGTGGCGCAAAGCAAACCTTTCCCAAGAACATCGAGGCGGAAAAAAGAGAAGACTGTGTTTATTTTTACCGAAAAAACGAACAGGTGTTTGAAGCGAAACCTACGTCAAAGCCTTTTTCCGAAGAAGGATTTGACGGGGGAAGATACCAAGTGTTGATATCCGACGAACCTATTTTGCAAGCGGCGGGTTGGCAGGTGTTGCAGGCAGACGGGGAAAAAATCCCAAGCACAGCAGTATACCGCTTCCGTCAAGACGGGGATTATATCGAGCGTTTTGGCGGCGGAAAAAAGACCTTGAAGAAATTTTTCAACGAGGAAAAAACACCCGTTTCCGAAAGAGCGTATTTACCTTTGATTGCCGAGGAAAGCGGTGAGGTGTACGCAGTGTGCGGGGTGGAAATCTCCGAAAAGATAAAAATAACGGCAGAAACGAAACGTCGATTGTATATAGCAATCCAAAAATTATAAATGAAAGGAGAAAATATGGTGAATGCGGCAGACATCGAGAGAGTGTTGATCGACGAACAACAAATCGCGGAAAGAATCAAGGAAGTGGCGGCGCAGATCGACGTAGATTATCAGGGAAAAATGCCCATCGTTATTTGCATATTGAAAGGAAGCTTGGTATTCTGCGCGGATTTGATACGCGCGATGAAAACCCCCGTTACGGTGGAATTTATGAAGGTGTCTTCCTACGGTGCAAGTACGACCAGCAGCGGTAAACTGTCGGTGGCGTTGGATATTTTATCCAATATTGAAAATCAAGACGTCTTAATTGTGGAAGATATCATCGATTCTGGGCATACGATGGCCGCCTTGACGGAGATGTTAAGGACAAGACGTCCCGCAAGTTTGCGAATCATCACTTTATTGGATAAACCTGCCCGTCGCGTAGCAGCGGTGGAGGCGGATTATACCTGCTTTGAAATCGAGGACGAATTTGTGATCGGGTATGGGTTGGATTATGCGGAAAAATACCGCGATTTGCCTTACGTAGGGATACTCAGTCGGTCGGTTTATGAAAATTAATTTTAAAAAACAAACGGCTTGGCGGTTGCCAAGCCGTTTTCTATGAAGGGACGTTGGTAAAAAATACTTTTTAAAAAGCTTTGTAAAAGACTTGATAAAATTCTTCTGTCGTGTTATAATAAATCCGTTGTAAAAAAGCGTGTTTTTTGTTTTTGTTTCATCAAAAAAAAGGCGCGCATTGTGAAAAGGAGAAAAATCTTGTCCGATTTTGACGAAAGAAGAATGATAAACGGTGAAATGTTTGAAAAGATGGTGCTTGGCGGCGCGTCCAATTTGTTGGCGAACGTGAAGACGGTCAACGATTTAAACGTATTCCCGATTCCCGATGGCGACACGGGTGAAAATATGTATTTGACGATGCGCGGCGGTGTGGACGGTTTAAGCGGTCACGAAGGAGAGTCGTTGGGCGAAAAGGCAAGCGCGGTGGCGCAGGGTATGTTGCTTAGCGCACGTGGAAATTCCGGGGTGATTTTGTCCCAATTATTCTATGGGCTTGCCGAGGGTTTGCAGGGCTTGGAAACGGCGACGCTTTATCAATTCAGCGAGGCGTTGAAACAAGGGGTAAAATGCGCTTACGGCGCGGTGATACACCCCGTGGAAGGCACGATATTGACGGTCGCGCGCGAGGGGCTTGAACACGCGTGCTTGGCATACCGCGAGGATATGGAGCTGAAAGAATTTTTTACCTCGTATCTTCAAGAAATGAAGATTTCTTTGGAAAACACGCCCAACCTTTTGGCGGTGTTAAAAGAGGCGGGTGTAATCGACAGTGGCGGCGCGGGCTTGGTCTATATTGCGGAAGGCGTCTACAACGCCATTTGCGGTGTGGAGGTCGGGGAAGAATTGGCAATTTCTTCCGCCTCGTCTACCAAGGCGTTGGATTTTTCAAAATTCAACGCAGATACGGTGATGGAATTTGGGTATTGTACCGAGGCGTTGCTACAGCTACAGCACGCCAAAACGGTGATTGACGATTTTTCCGTGCAAGGCTTGATTGACTTTTTAGAAACGGTTGGCGATTCGATCGTGGCTGTCAAAACGGGTACGGTTGTGAAGGTACACGTGCATACGATGGAGCCTTGGAAGGTGTTGCAGCACTGTCAACAATTTGGTGAATTTTTGACAGTTAAAATTGAAAATATGACCTTGCAGCACAATGAGAGTGTGAAAGAGGAAAAAACGGAAATTAAGCGTCCGAGAGCTTCGAGAAGAAAGTACGCTACGGTGGCGGTAGCGGCAGGAGAAGGTTTAACGCGTATGTTTTTGGATATGGGCGCGGATTACGTCGTATCGGGCGGACAAACCAACAATCCTTCTGCGGAGGAATTCTCAAAAGCGTTTTACGAAGTAAACGCAGATTATATCTTCGTATTGCCCAACAACGGCAACGTAGTGCTTGCGGCAAAACAAGCGGCGGAGCTGTACGCCGATTCGAAGGTAATCGTCATCGAAAGTAAGAGCATCGGCGAGGGATATTCGGCGCTTTCTATGCTGGATTATTCTCCCGAATCGGCAGAGGAAATTGCGGAAAATATGAAAGAGAGTATGCAAGGGACGCTGACGGGTATGGTTGCCCGCGCGGTACGCGACGCATCCTTAAACGGCATTGAAATCCGTAAGGACGGCTATATGGGTTTTACCGATCATACGATGCTGGTCTTTGAGTCGACCAAATTGCAAGCGGCGTGCGCCTTGGCGGATAAATTGTCTTTGGCTGAAAAGGAATTTTTCATTGCGGTATACAACCAGCAGGTAACGGAGGAGGAAAAAGCGGCGTTCAACGCGTACGTTGCCGAAACATATCCCAACGTAGAGCTTTACGAGATTGAGGGCGGTCAGGACGTATACGATTTTTTGTTCATCGTGGAATAATATAAAAAAGGAAGAAAGGAAGGTGTCAAATCTTCCTTTTTTTATTGCAAAAATTCTGAAAAATATGGGGTGATATTGCAAATAGCATAGAAATATGCTATGATTTATATGAATTAGTATCAATATTCAAAAAGGGAGGAAAATTATGAAGAAAATAAAAAAACTGGTGGCAATACTTTTGGCGTTGGGCACTGCGTTGAGTATGGCAGGCTGCGCGTTTGGGCAAGCGAATGCGGGCGCAAATACTTCCGAAGAGGAGTATGAATCCCTGATTTCGTCAAAACAGCAGGGCAAAACGCTTGCATTGTTGGGCGGGGATATTTACTTATTCGCTTCCAATTACACTGAAAAAATGTATGCAAAAAACTTTGCGGTCGGTGATTTTAAGGTGGATCGCTATGCGCCGAAGGCTGCAAAATTGACCTGGGAAAATCAGCGCGACGGCGCGTTGTATTATACCGTAAAAATCGGGGACGATAAAGAATTGACTGACGCAGACAGCTACGTGGTATCGGGTACTTCGATTGAAATCGATTATCTCTATGCCGCAACGGAATATTATTACCAGATTTACGCGCATTATGAAGACGATGAAGTGTTGAAATCCCGCGTGTTTAATTTCCGTACGGCGGATCTTCCTCGTACGGTATTTGTGGAAGGGGTTTCCAACACCCGTGATTTGGGCGGTCGCTTGACCGTAGACGGAAAACACCGTATCAAGCAGGGTATGATTTATCGCGGCGGCGAAGTGGATAAGAGCTGGAGTAAGATTACCGAAGAAGGCAAGCGCGTTATGGTGGAAGAATTGGGGATTAAAACCGACCTGGATCTTCGCGACCGTATCACGTTGACGAAATCGCCGATCGACGCTTCGCTTAACTACGTAAACGTCAGCGCGCCTTATTACGTTGTTGGCAATGGGATTACTACCGCGTCGTATAAGGAAGCATTGATTACTGAAATACGTACGTTTGCAAACCCTGACAATTATCCTATCTATTTGCATTGCTCGTTGGGTCGCGATCGCGCGGGGACGCTTTCGTTTTTGCTTTCCGCATTATTGGGTATGAATGAAATGGATATTTTCCGAGATTACGAAATGTCCTTCTTCTCCGTCAACGGTTGGGCGGACGCAAGCCAAGGCGCGGGAAAAATTGACGAATTGGTTCCTACCGCGTTTACCAGCTTATATAATTATATCAAAGATTACGGCGACGGAACGATGGCGGAAAATGCAGAATTGTTTATGAAAAATTATCTCGGTATCACGCAGACGGAAATTGATACGATTCGTGAAGTGATGTTAGAGGAGGTTTAATGATGAAGACCTTGAAAAGAGGATTATTGTCTGTACTTTTTCTTGCAGCGGTTGGGCTTGCTGTGCCGAACACTTCGGTGGCTGCGTCTGCCGATACGCGTGATTTCTTTTGTGAATATTCCGCGAGGGAAAAGGACAATGAATATATGACCTTCGGCTCGTCCGATATCAAAACGTACACGGCGGAAGAAGCCGAGGCGGCGGGTATTCCTGACGGCTATGAAAACGAAGTATTCGAGATCATACAACAAAGCGGCGGCACCAATGCCGGCGTATTCTTGGATTTTGAACAGGAGCAATTGCCTATTTCTTTGATTGAGAGCTTGAATTTTAGAATTTATATCGTACCGCACGCAAACAATACGGGTAGCAGACCGCAGGCGCGTATTACCGATCCTACGGGCGTAGGGAACACGTGGATTCATCAGCCCGACAGTACGCCTACCCCCGCAGGAGAATGGACGACGGTCGAGGTTGCTTATAATGATAAATTTGACCGTATCTCCAAAAACGGTATGTTGGATAAGTTTGAATTTGGCGTCCGTATGAACGCATTCTCGCCCGTATACGTGGACAGCATTCAATACGTTTTGAAAGCGAACGACGGCGTTGCACCTGAAATTAGCGGTGCGGATATGGTTGCCGTGGCTTTGGGAGAACCGTTACCGTTCGAGGCAACGGCATTCGACGCGCAGGAAAACCGCAACGTAAGCGTAGACTACGTTTGGGGGGAAGACGTTGCCCTCAATGAAAACGGTACGCCGAACGCAATCGGTCAATACACCTTAACTTTGAAGGCTAAAGATTATTTTGGTAACCTTGCTACAAAAACAGTAACGGTCAACGTGATCGAAGAAGACCGTGTTGCGCCCGTGATTGATTTGGCGTTTGACACGGTAAAAACAACGGTTGGCACGAAGCCGATGCTTGACGTAACGGCAACGGATGACAGCGGACAAGTAACGCTTACGAAAACGTGGTCGGCGGGCGCCTTAGACGGACGCGGTAGATTGACGCAGGGTACGCACACGTGGACCTTGACGGCAAAGGATCTCTTTGGCAATACCACCCAAAAAACGGTAACCTTTATTGTGACGGAAGAAGAGCCTTCCTACAGCTTTGTAACCAACGAAGAAAATCTTGCGCCCAAGCGCAGCGTTACGTTTGACGGTGAAAACGAAGTGCTTGTTACGGACGGCTTTATTATGGATAAACCCGCAGATCCTATCAAAGAAAGTACCGCGGAAGGCATCTTTACCTTTATCGGTTGGTATTACGGCGAGGCGGAATGGAATTTTGACAATCCTATCACCCAAGATATGGATTTGCAATCGAAATGGGACGTTCAAAAACGTCTTTACCGCATATATATCGACGGCGAATTGCTTGCGCTGAAGTTGGGTTACGGCGATTTAATCCCTGCGGACGCGATTCCCGCAGAGCCTAAAAAAGAAATGGACGAACGTTACACCTACGTGTTTGTAGGTTGGTATAACGGGGAAGAATTGTGGAATTTTGAAACCAGCGTCGTTACGGGGGAAACGCAATTGGTTGCCCGTTTTGAGAAGGTGGATCGCATCTACACCGTAACGTTTGACGGACAAAACACACAGCAGGTCAAATACGGTGAAAAGTTGACAGAGCCTGCGGCACCTCAAAAAGCAGGCTATACCTTTGAAGGTTGGTACAGCGGGATTGTCAAGTGGAACTTTGAAAAGAACGTTGTACGCTCGGATATGTCGTTGACGGCAAAGTGGAAATCGATCGGCGGCGAACCTCCTGTGGATGAGGACAGCACGCAGCCTCCCGTGGGGGACAGCGCTTCGACGGACGAGGATACGTCTGACGGTGCGGATAGCAGCGGTGGATCTAACGGCGGCTCGCTTTTGAGTGGTTGCGGCGCTTCGATTGGCGGCGTAACGTGTGGCTTGGCGGCGTTTGGCGCGGCATTTGTACTGCTGAAAAAGAAGCAAGATTAAATATGAGGGGAGAGGCGAACAAAAAAGTTCGGCTCTTCCTTTTTTTGTGAGTGCTGTGTGAAAATATTTATACAATTATATTATAATGAAGGCGAAAAAGGTTTGACATTAAAAAATGGGTGTGATAGAATGTTAATTGTAAATAATATTTTATTATTTTTTTGTAACTTTTTTAGGCGTAGGGCGTAAGTGAACATATCAGTTGCGTCCTAAAAAATTTTTTTAGGCAAAGAAAAACAAAGGAGAAAACTATGAAGAAAATTGCCAAAAAATTATTGTTGTTGGCTCTGTCTACTATGTTGGTAGGCGCAGGCACGACGGCTGTATACAACGTATACAACGAAGCACCTGCAATTACGGCATCGGCAGCAACGGAGATTGTATCGGACAAGTTAAACCGTGCGACAACGGGGGCGACGGGGACCACGTATTCGTCCTGGTCGGGTAAATCCGTAACGTCGGAAGCGGTTTACGCAGGTCAAAGCGCAGGTGACAAGGATTCTATTCAGTTAAGATCGAAGAATAACAATTCCGGCGTTGTTACCACCGTGAGCGGCGGGAAAGCGGTAAAGGTTACCGTTGAATGGAACAGTGGAACCTCAAGCGGCAGAACGTTAGACGTGTATGGTAAAAACACGGCGTATACCAGCCCTACCGAGTTGTACGATACTGCTAAGGCAGGAACGAAAATCGGTTCGATTGTGAATGGGACTTCTACGGTGTTGGAAATTACTGGCGATTATACCTATATCGGCGTTAGATCAAACTCTGGTGCAATGTATCTTACCTCCATTACCTTTGATTGGGAAGTAGAATCTTCTACGCCCGACGTGGAAGAAGGCGCTACGGATGCAGAAAAGGTGCAGGCGGAATTGGATGCTTTGGCGGTAGCAATTCCTTCCGATGTTGCCATCAGCGAAACGGTTGATTTGATCAGCGAAGGCGTTGCAACCCCCGAGGTTGCCATTGTTTGGACGTTGGAAGAAAACGCTTGCGCAAGCATTGAAACGGGCGATTTGGTGATCACCAATCCCGTAGAAGATACGTTGGTAAAATTGACGGCAACCGCATCTTTGAACGACGTGGAATTGTCTAAGACGTATGAGATCAACGTAAAATCGGCGGCAAGCTTCTTGGCAGAAGAAGTAGAGACTTTGGAAGTTGTTGCGTCTGTGGAAGGCGGTACAACGGTTCAGCTTCCCGTAAAAGGTACGAAGCACGCAGATACGGCCATTGCTTGGGCTCTTGCAGAAACCGAATACGCAAGCCTTGACGGCAACGTATTGTCCACGGTTGCTCCCGAAGACGATGAAGAAATCACCCTGACGGCAACCCTTTCCTTGGCAGGTGTTGAAGTAACCCAAGAATACACCGTAAACGTAACCTGGTCGGCGGCGTTGGCTCGTTTTGAATTTGGTCAAGACGGCGGTGCAGCAAAAGAGAACTCTACGGCAAAAACCACTTATACGGAAACGGATGGGGATTACACCTTGTCGATTACCGGCGGTAGCGCTATGTATCCCGACTCTTATGACGCGAAGGGTAACGGTATCTTGAAGCTCGGTAAGAGCGGCGAGGTAGGATCCTTCTCGTTTACTGCTCCCGATGATATTAACCGTGTTGTAATTAAGGTTGCAGGGCGCCAAGGTTCGACTGCAAAAGTAGAGATCAACGGCGTTACATATAATATCAATACGAAGTCGGACGATGGTGTATATACTAACGTAGCCATCGACACCTCGGTAAACAAGACGGTAAGCTTTACGACTCTTGAATCTGGTGCAGACAAGCGCGCATACATTACGGAAATCGTTTACGAAAAGACGTTTGCATTGACGACGATCACGGGCAACCAGAGATTGGATCCCACCTGCGTAACGACGGTACAGTATGCTTACGGCGCAACGGTTGTAGCTGTTGCAGATCCTACGGCAGAAGGCAAGACCTTTGCAGGTTGGGTAGACGTAAACAGCAACCCTGTAACGCTTCCCGAAACGATGCCGAAAGAAGACGTAACCGTTTATGCAAGCTGGGATATTACTCCTTACACGTTGACGGTTGTAAACGGCGATGACGTAGAAGAATATACGTTCGGCGTAGAAGCAGCAGGCGATATC